>JANDJK010000005.1 GCA_024330925.1 Nitrospira sp. | reverse complement strand
GGACCCGGCCGAGCTGCTCCCTAAACGAGTCACGCGCCGCATCGCCGCCGCCCCGTTTCCGGTCCGATTCGACCGGAGGAGCGCCGAAACGCTGCCGTACGACGATCGCTCCTTCGATTTCGTGGTGAGTACCTGGACCCTCTGCACGATTTCCGATCCGGTCCAGGCGCTGCGGGAAGTCGGCCGTGTACTGAAGCCGGAGGGACGTTTTCTCTTCTTGGAGCATGGGCTCAGCGACGATCCGACCATCGCGGCCTGGCAGCATCGGCTCAATCCGCTTCAAAACGTCATCGGCTGCGGATGCAACCTGAACAGACAAATCGATCGCCTGATTGAGCAAAGTGGGCTCATTCTTCTTCACGTCGATCGCTTTGAGATGAAAACGGTACCCCGCTTCGGAGGGAGCATGTACCGAGGGATGGCAGCCGTGCTTGCTCTTCACTCTTACCCAGAAACCAAAGAAGACAACCGCTCAACCGACGGGAAGCGGGCTGACGGGACCGGCGGCAATTGAGAACTGGACTTAGCGCTGTGGATGATCCGCCTGATACCGAATTCCTGGGCAGCGATCAGGCATTGTTCGTCATCATCTATATACAGTGAGCGTGCTGGATTGAACCCGACGAGTTGACGGCAGGAAGGCCAGTATTCTGGCCGCATCTTTAGAGCTCCGACCTTGCAGGCATCGACGATTCGATCCACATACTGATCGAGACCGGTTTTGGCTATTTTCACCGCTACTCCCGCCCGATGCGCATTAGTCACAATCGTGAGCTGCTTGCCCATGGAACGTAGCGCGCGGAGAAAATCTTCGGCGCCTGGTAGAAAACCAATGAGATGAGCCAACTCTTTGTGAAGTGCCACCACATCAATACCGATTCGGTCGGTCCAATATTCCAGATCTGTCCATGCCAACTTCCCTTCCACCGACCGATACATGGCCATGAGGGAGATACGGGCCTCTTCGAACGAGAGGCCATGGAGCTTTGCATACCGGCGGGGCAGCTCTTCTTCAAACACGACATTGTCGAAATGACGATCTAGTAAGGTGCCATCCATATCGAGCAACACATGGTCGATCTCCCCCCACAGAGTTTCCACCAATGACATGTTTGCCTTCTCCTGGTGTTTCGACTCTACCATGAATCACCATCGCCTCGACATCCATTCTCTTGTCATCCCACCGACGCTGGTGCTACGGTCTAGGACCTGGACTTCGCTGAAGAAGAATCTGATACCGTCACATGGACCACGTTCGATCACACCAGCCGTTGTATCCTTCGCTCTCCCTCGGGAACCCCTCGCATCTGCCCACCATTGCGATCATTGGTCGGCCGAACGTCGGGAAATCGACGTTATTCAACAAGATCCTAGGGACCAAGACCGCTATTGTGGACGACATCCCCGGTGTCACCCGCGACCGGAACTACGCCGAGACCACCTACCGGGGGCGGCCCTTCCGGCTGATAGACACCGGTGGGCTCGAACCTTCGGCCTCCGAGGGGATGTTCTCCTTGATCCGACGACAATCCGAGCTGGCCATCGCTGAAGCGGATATTCTCATTGTCCTGATGGATGGGCGAGCCGGCTTCACTCCTGCAGACCATGAGGTCTTTCGCCTGTTACGTGGTATCGCTAAACCCCTGTTCGTCGCCATCAACAAAATCGACACGCCGGAGGCAGAGCCTTTAACGGCCGACTTTTATCAAGCAGGGGTGGACACAGTGTATCCGATCTCTGCTGAACATGGACTCGGTGTGGCGGAATTGCTGGACGCCATCTACCCATTTCTCCCTCCCGCACAGGAAGGGAAGGAATCGTTGGGCCAGATCCCGCGCATTGCCATTGTTGGCCGGCCCAATGTCGGCAAATCCACACTCGTGAACACCCTCGTCGGTCAAGAACGCTCGATCGTCAGCAACATACCAGGGACCACCAGAGATCCCATCGATTCCCTCGTCACGCATGCAGGTCGCTCTTACCTGTTCATCGACACGGCAGGGATCCGCCGTCGGGGAAAAATTGAGCGAGGGATCGAGGGCTACAGTGTGCTGCGTGCGCTCAAAGCCATGGGCCACTCCGACCTTGCTGTCTTAGTCCTAGACGGAGTCGAGGGGGTCACCGAGCAAGATGCTAAACTCGCCGGCGCGATTCTCAAACAGGGGCGGGGCTGCCTCTTATGGGTCAACAAATGGGATCTTCGCCAAGACGACCCGAATGCTCGAAAAGATTTCGATCTGTCCCTTCACAGACGACTACCTTTTTTGACCTGGGCCCCAGTCCTGTACGGATCGGCGATCCAACCGAATTCTGCCTATCGGTTGTTTGCTAGCATTGACGGCGTGTTCGCAATGTTCTCCAAACGGGTGCCCACCGGCGCACTGAACAGTTGGCTGCAAACGCTTCTTTCTTCACACCCACTCCCAACCCGCATCGGCAAACCAAACAAAATCACGAAATCCGCCTTCATCACTCAGGTTGCGACCGCTCCTCCAGTCTTTGCCCTCTTCGTAGGACATCCAGAAGACATCTCACCTCCCTACCTACGGTTTCTCGAAAACCAACTGCGCAATACCTACCACTTTACGGGGACACCTCTTCGCATTTTGGTCAGGAAAAAATAGTCGGCGTCCATCCGGCTTTCTCCTTAAAGCAGGAGACACCCGAAGCTGCTTTCAAATTGACTGCCCTGCTCGCCCATGTTATTTCCCATGACAGGGGACACCCCCATCACCCACGGATGATTGAGCGTCCGATGCAATAGTGGCCATGTCTTGCATGCACGGTCAGATCAGAGCCTCTTTGCTCTCGCAATTTCTACGCGGCTGGAGCACGCCGCCGACGCTACTTGCCATTTTCTTTCTCTGTGTCACCAGTGGAAAGCCACTCTTTGCCCAAGATCACACTGAAAATGTGGAGGGGGCGAACTTCTATGCTGAGCAGACAGAGACCCAACTCCCAGACCACTCCTCTGAAACATCCAGTGTTTTGAACACTGCCGTCATCCCCTCAATCACCCTCACCGGTCATGTCTGGCGAACTAGGCCCAGCCTTGTTTTTTTAAAGACCCCGATTGGCTTACTGACGTTGAGCTCGAAGACTACCCTGAAGGATATCTCAGCTTCACACGTTGTGACCCTCCACGTGCATGATGCCCACTGGCTCATCGAGATTCGAAAACGGAAGGACGGCTCTCTCGTGCATCGCTATCTTGGTGGGCCGTTTAAACCGAGCCAGACAGATAAGCATGCGTTGGTTCGATGGACTCCCGAAGGAGAAAAGGCGTTCGATGTTGGCCCTCACGACCAAGGGTTTGCCACTTTGCAGGAAGGCACGCCCGTCACCGTTGAGGTCGATCAAACAGACAAGATCGTAGGTGTGCACGATGTCCAATTCGATCTTCAAATTGGCCAACTTCCCACCAGCCAATCCAATACACACCTCGCTCTAACCGGGACAGTGGATAAGCTAAAGTCTAGCTTTATTTTCCTTCGCACCCCCCTCGGCATCGTCAACGTGAACGCCAAGATTGGCATCAAACACGTCCGCGCCGGTCAGACATTGACTCTGCACATTCATAGTCGCCACCTCGTAGCCGATGTCATGACACCGGGTTCCCGCTCGGCCCTCCGTCGATTCGTAACCGGTCCGCTTGAATTCGCCACACAGGACCGAACCAAGGTGAAACTCTGGATGCCCGAAGGCGAACGGATCGTCTCGATCGATGCGATGGACCATAAAGCAACAGTCTTGGCCAGTCTCAAGGAGGGCCAGCCCATTACCGCTGAGCTGAACGACGCAGGCAGCCTCGTCGAATTCCACCGCCTTCACTGACCCACCGCAGCCTTGACTCTTTTTTCAATTCACTCGTACACTAGCGTACACATGGTACCTCCTCGTTCCGCCCCACGCACCGCCAAGCGCACCTCCACGGCACATGATCTCCGCGAGGCCTTCGACTCCCTTTACAGGGACCATGTGGACTTGATGTACCGGTATGCAAGCCGGCTCTGTGGAGAAACGGAGGCCGCAAAAGACCTCGTGCAGGAAACGTTTTTGAATGCCTACCGAGGATTCAAGCAGTTCCGAGGAGAGGCGCAAGTTTCCACCTGGCTCTATACCATCGCTTCCCGCGCCTGCCTGCGCATGCGACGACGCCAGAAAGGCGCCCCGCAACGCGAATTGTCGCTGGAGGAGCTTGTGCCCACCACCGATGGAGAATTTCATCTCCAGATCCCCGTTGACGATCTCAGCCCCGAAGAGGCGCTCCAGAACAAGCAACTGCGGCAGGCGCTCAACGATGCAATTGACAGATTGCCCCCAAAATATAAAATGGTGTTGGTGTTGCGCGATATGGAAGGCTTAAGCGCCAAAGAAGTGGGAACAGTCATGGGCTTAAACGAACGGGCCGTCAAATCGCGGCTCCATCGCGCGCGCCTGTTCGTCCGCCGCGAGCTTAGCCGGCAGGGGCTGGCGGGGAGTTCCCCTTCTCAGCGCGCAGATACTGATTCCGAGTGAAGGCGACAACCATGACCAAACGTCAGATACCCCACCATCCCTCTCGTGCTACTACCAAGCCTCAGCGTCATCGATCCGCCCACTGTTTGCGCATTCTTCGTGCCTTGTCGGCATTTATCGACGACGAACTGCCACGCCAGATCTGCCAGGAAATTCGCCAACACCTGGGAGCATGCCCTCGATGCGAAGAGTTTGTCGCCTCCCTTCGCCAGACAGTTTCTCTCTGCCGCCATAGTCCTGCACCAGTTCTTTCACCCGATGACCGCGCCCTGATGCGAGAGAAAATTCTGGCAGCGATCCGCCAGTGATCGCTCATGGCGAAATCGACCGTCTCCCTCTACCGGTTCTCGGTGAGCTTGTGATACGGTTAAACATCCCTCTTTCCTCAATGTAACCAATGTGACCAAGAGGTCCCCACTCACATACCGAAACAGGAGGACTGTTGTTATGCGCGTCATCCATCGATGGCCAGTATGGGTTGCATGGGTTGGGGGAATCAGTACGTTGGTCGTTTTCAACCTGGATCTGTCAGCAGCGGCTCCTTTTCAGAAGAACCATGGGCCAGCCGAGAAGGCCGCAATTCAGACGGTGCTTGCCTATGCCACCGCAATTTCGCAAGGCGATCACGCCACGTTCGGAAGATTAGACTTCTCCTGCCAGTATCGACAGCTCACCGAATCACAGCGCAGTGCTCCCCTGTCAGACGCATCCTTTTATGAACAATGTTGGCAGGAGATGGTGCGCTCCCATGCCCACCTTCTCAAGCGAACAGACCGCGGCATGGACGTGCTCTGGCCCAGCACAGGTCCCCTCGTGTTTTATGGAGATGATCTCCCTGACCTTCCCGC
This sequence comes from Nitrospira sp., assembly GCA_024330925.1. Taxonomy (GTDB): domain Bacteria; phylum Nitrospirota; class Nitrospiria; order Nitrospirales; family Nitrospiraceae; genus Nitrospira_D. The sequence continues at coordinate 48,986 of JANDJK010000005.1, read as the reverse complement.
CTCAGCCTTCGTGATGGATGTGATTGGACTCTCTCCCCCTGGAAGTGGACTCCGCCTGACCCCGCTGACTATCAGACGTATTCCCAACGGCTCATTTCGGCTCCAATCTGACGGCCCAGTCCTCAGTGTGCCAGCCACTGTCGTTGAAATGGTCATTCACTACCAGGACCCCTTGACCTCTCCCGTTGCCTATGCTCCCGGCACAGCGCGTTGGACCAACACTGTGAAGCGGGCCAGAGGAGCCGTGAAGTCCATCACCACCCAATGGGTCATGTTCTCCGGACTCAAAACATACGGATTCGCCGAGGATCGTGCTGTCGTGCTCTATCCCCTTCCTCAAAGACACAACAGCACTAGGCTCTCACCCGAAATTGTCCCCTTCGTGACAGAAAAAAGCCGTGCGCTCCCGAGCTCACTGGTGTGGTGGGGGCCCCAGGATCAACCAGGCGTGTTGATCGCTGCGGCAGCCAGGGCTGCATCGTTCCCTGAGTTGCGTGACCGGGTCGCATTGCTTAACCGCATCTTGATTATTGATCCCAATCATGTCGAGGCCCTGACAATTTTATCCAAACACCTCTACACCGCATTGCTGCAGCAGGCCGTAGAGAGGCATCGCGTAATTGTTCCGACCCCTGCCCTAGCCCGCCTCCTCAATGAGTTTTATTGGAACATTTATTCAGCAGCCGGTCGAGTGGAACTGGCAAGTACCATGGAAATGGGAGATGTGACGGAACCAACTCCAGCGGATCTTCTCTATCGAATGCTGCCAGCCATGGAAACTCTGGCCCGTCTTCATCCTGAGCTATTGGACAATCGATTCCGCCTGGGGGTCGCCTACCGTTGGAACAACGATCAACTCCCCATGATCCAGACCTTCGAGGTCCTGGTCCAAGATATTCCGGACCACCATCGGTCCTTAAAGGTCAAGGCTCTGCTCCAACTCGCCTGGTCACGCATCAACAAGGTCGCCTGGAACCGGATCTTGCACGATCCGGACAGTGTCAGGGCCTACGCGGACGCCGAATCGGCCTTGGCGCTGGCCGACCTGCCGATCGACAAGTTCTTTGCCGAGTACACCATGGCCTACTGCATGATCTTCATGCCGAACTACGGAGACAAAGCCAAGCTACTCCATCACCTCACGGAAGCCAAACGCTGGTTCGACCAGATCACCGACAAAACTGAGCAAGACGACGTCGTATGGCACTATTTCCTCCACACAGAGCTCCTTCAGGCCGTACTGGCCGCCGATCCAATATTTAAACCGATCATGACCGCCAGCGGAGAAGAACAAGGATAACCGAAGAAGCATTTGCTCCTTCCCGCCGGCCACAGCCTGAAGACCATGATCGTGAGACTGTCAGCTCATGACTTTCGTTTCCCCCCTGTCGAACTGGCTTCGCCAGAAGGGCTTCTGGCTATGGGAGGCGATTTGCGGCCGGAGCGGCTGATCGAAGCCTATCGACATGGCATCTTTCCCTGGTACCACGAAGGCCAACCCATTCTCTGGTGGTCGCCCGATCCAAGAGCCGTACTTTTCCCATCCAAACTCCACCTGCCACGTAGCCTTCGACGTGCCATGCGGCACAGCTCATTTTCTGTGACGTTCGATACCGACTTTCGATCGGTGATGGAGGGGTGTGCTGGCCCCCGCCCACAATATCCTGGCGATGGGACCTGGATTACTCCCGAGATGATTACGGCCTACACGCGCTTGCACGAGCTGGGCTATGCCCATTCCGCTGAAACATGGCTCCATGGTCGGCTGGTCGGAGGGCTCTATGGGGTAGCGATTGGTGGGGCATTCTTCGCTGAATCGATGTTCACGCTGGTTGACAATGCGTCAAAGGTCGCGCTGGTTACCCTGGTGCGGCAACTGGCAACGTGGCAGTTTCTGCTAATGGACTGTCAGCAGGACTCTCCTCACATACGGCGGTTTGGAGCCGAAACGATTGCTCGCACTGAGTTTCTGACAATCTTGTCTGAAGCACTGAAGCTACCGGGACGCCAAGGGCGATGGACGGTAGCACCCTCTTAAGCTCCCCCTTTAAGCTCCCCCTCTTCCTAAGACAGTCGCGGGAACAAGGAGCAAGGGCATTACCAGTCGAACCGTGTCAGTCTCGGATGCACAGTAAGAGGGATGCTCGATCATTGTCTCATCAGACCCACAATTTGACAGCCATTTTGGCGTCGCATATGATTTGTCTCACTCGACAAGGAGGGAAGCGGCAATGAACTATGTCATCACTCCCCAAGAACTCAAAGCCAGACTCGACAGAGGGGATAAGCTCGTGCTCTTGGACGTGCGTGAGCCATGGGAACACGCGATCGCTAAACTAGACAATTCCCTCTTGATTCCCCTTGGTATCTTGCCGCATTCGCTGGATCAATTGAATAAAGACGATGAAATCATCGCCTATTGCCATCATGGAATGCGAAGCGGAGATGCAACTGCCTTTTTACTGCAACAGGGGTTTTCGAAAGTAAAAAATCTAATCGGTGGGATCGACGCCTGGTCCCTTCAGATTGACAGCCGTATTCCGCGATATTAATGCATTCCCTTTCTCGCAGTCTCACCTGCCCCCTGCGTTAAACCTTTTGACACCACAGCCTACCGACCGCGGAAATAGGCCACGGTTTTTTCGAGCCCTTCCATCAAGCTCACCTCGGGCTCCCATCCCACGTCCTGCTTGAAACGTGAAGAATCCATCACACTCCGCATTGGTTCTCCAGGCTTCGCTGGTCCATGAACCTCCTTGCACGAAGCCCCAGTCAAACCGGTCAATAGGCGGAACAACTCATTGATCGAGGTTTCAACGCCAGTACTGACATTGTAGATACCCTGCACCGCCTGCCCCATCGCCACCAAATTAGCCTGGACGACATCATCCACAAAGATAAAGTCCCTGGTCTGCCGGCCATTTCCATTGATGATCGGCTGTTCGTTATTCAGCATCTGCTGAATAAAACTCGCGATCATGCCGCCTTCTCCCTCCATCGATTGTCTCGGCCCATAAACATAGGCATACCGCAAGCCCACCACCTGCAGGCCACTGACCCTCTGGTAATAAGCCAGGTACTGTTCGCCGCAGAACTTGCTGATCCCATAAGCAGACAGCGGCTTGGGCGGATGAGATTCCGGCGCAGGATGGATGTCCTGTTCCCCATAGATCGCTCCTCCTGATGATGCGAAAATGACTTTTCGCACACCGTGATGCGCAGCCTGATGAAGGACATTCATGGTCCCCAGAATGTTCACCTGCGCGTCGAGCATGGGATCCTCTGTCGATCGACGTTCATTGATTTGCGCAGCCATGTGAAACACGACGTTGGGTCGCTCCATGCGAAACACCTTTTCCAGCCGACTGCTCTGGACATCCAACTTGTACAAAACCGCCTGGTGGTTCAGGTGCTGCTTCTTGCCCGTTGACAGATTATCAACAACGAAGACTTCATGACCTTCTTCGATCAATCGATCCACGAGATGAGATCCAATAAATCCTGCCCCCCCTGTCACTAATACTTTCATCACACCTCCGGCGAGAGAATATTCTGGCCATCATGGCCGCCAATCAACCAGGACCGGCCTCACCACGTTTCACGATCACGAACGACTCTTGGTTGCCCTTCTTCCCCTTGAGGGGGGAATCCAACGTTGTCACCAACGTCAGCCCTAACCCAACTGCACAATTGATAATCCGCTGCACCGCCTCTTGCCGTAGCCTCTCATCCCGCACGATTCCTCCCCGCCCGACCGCGCCTTTGCCCACCTCAAACTGAGGCTTCACCAACGCAATGATCGTCGCATCAAAAGCCAGGAATGGCAAAATGGCGGGCAACACCTTCGTTAGCGAAATAAACGAGACATCGATGACAGCCAGATTGATCGGATCCGGCACAGCCGACGCCGCCAGGTACCGAACATTGGTATGCTCCATCAATACAACCCGGGGGTCCTTCCGGAGTCGCCAATCGAATTGACCATAGCCAACATCGACTGCGTAAACGCAGCTGGCCCCCCGCTGCAAAAGACAGTCGGTGAATCCTCCGGTAGAGCATCCCACATCAAGACAGACCAGCCCCCGCGGATCAATACCTCCAACATCCAAAGCGGCAGCTAATTTTTCCCCCCCGCGGCTGACAAACCGTGGACTGTTGGAAGCCAACACGATGGACGCTGCTGGCGAGATGGCCTTGGCCGGTTTATCGACCACCACACCATCGACTTTAACCTCACCGGCCAGGATCATCCTCACCGCTCGTTCCCGGCTCTCCGCCAGGCCCAAGCTCACCATCACCTGATCAAGCCGTTGTTTGGAAACCCGTGTGTGGACACCCATAAATGGGGGATGACGGTCGGCTAGACACGCACCTGATCCCACAGCCCCGCGGCCAGAATCATCAGGAGGTGGACTCTTCCCATTCTCCGTCACCTGCCATAAAGGCACGGAGTTGTTTTTTGCCGTTTTTGTCCTGGACCAAGATCTCGATTTTCCGCTCAGCCTCCTCCAGAACTTTCAAACAGTGTTTTGAAAGGCGGACACCTTCTTCGAAGATCTTGAGCGACTCATCCAACGACAACTCGCCTTTTTCCAGCTCGGCCACGATAGCCTCTAACCGGGCCATCGCCTGTTCAAATTTCACCGTGGCCACTCTTCGCCCCCCTCCTGTAAAGAAGATGGTTTATTTTATAACGAGTCGCCCTGTTCCGTGCAGGATAATTCGGTGAGAATTTGCAGTACACGGCACTGAAACGCTCCTCGTGCCAATCGCGCAACGAGGTCTTGTCCCTCCGTTATCTGACGGACATCATGCACCACCGAACGATCCGGCACCGTTTCGATGCGACTATACCCCCGCCTCAGAACGGCCATCGGATTCAGAGCAGAGAGTCTCGCGAGACAAGAATGGGCCAAGCCGGTCCGCTGGTCCAAGTACAGGCGCATAGCCTGTTCAAGTCGTAACATGACTTGCGATACCGAGGCCATGGCATGACGAACACGAGGAAGAGGGCTTTTGACGACAGCTTCATGCCGTATGGTATGGATCCGCTCCCTTTGGGCCCGTAGAGTATTGTGCATTGCCTGACGCATGCGAATCACCACCCCGTCCACCCGCTGCATAGTTTCTCGAACCCGAAATCGAACCTGGCCCAACTCCGCCTGAGCCGCAGACAGCCGTCGCCGCTCGCTCTCGCAACGGCGCCTCATATATTGCCGACATCGAGCCACCCAGCCGGTCAGACGATCCACAACCTCGCGTAGCACCGGAGCCACCGCCTCAGCGGCAGCCGATGGAGTTGGAGCGCGAAGATCTGCAGCAAAGTCAGCCAAGGTGACATCGATCTCGTGACCAACGGCGGAGACAACCGGCACCGACGACGCAGCAATAGCCCGCACGACCCGCTCATCGTTGAACGGCTGCAGATCTTCCACCGAACCACCCCCTCGCCCAACGATAATCACATCCACAATCCCCAGGTCATTGAATGATTCAAGGGCCGAGACAATCTGTTGTGCAGCTCCCTCTCCCTGCACCAACACAGGGGCCAGTATGATCCGTATGATCGGGCAACGGCGGTGCAATACCGTAAGAATGTCCCGGAGAGCGGCACCGGTTGGCGACGTCACGACTCCCACAGTGCGAGGAAACGCTGGTAGAGATTTTTTCCGAGCCGGGTCGAATAGTCCTTCAGCGGCCAACCGTTTTCTCAGTTGCTCCAGCGCTAACTGTTGGGCACCCCACCCCTTAGGCTCCACTTGCTCCAAGACAATTTGATACTCACCTCGGGGTTCATAGATCGTCACACGCCCTCTTCCAATAACATGCAGTCCATCCTCCAAAGCGAATCCCAGTCGGAGAACCGTGGAGCGAAAGATCACCGCCCGAATCTGGCCAGTAAGATCTTTGAGTGTGCAGTAGAGATGCCCGGAGCCGGGTGCACGGAGGTTAGAGATTTCTCCCTCCAGCCACACCTCATCAACTTCATGCTCGAGACAAGCACGGACCAATGCATTCAGCTCAGAGACGGTGAGAATCCGCCTCGACGAGCCACCCATGGCGGGAATAAACATTGACGAAGCGCCCGTAGGAGTTTCCTCCTTCTGGTGAATCCCTTCCTACTCAGTTAGACGAATCCGTTCGAAGTGGAGCGTTTTCCCTACCTGTGCATCCAGTTCGAGAAACACTCCGCAAAAGACTACGGGGCCAGATGCCACTTCGAATCGCCGCGGCATCCCGGTCAAGAATTTTTCGATAGCAAGCTCTTTTTTGACACCGATCACGGCATGCAATGGCCCCGTCATCCCAATGTCGGTGATATAGGCTGTTCCCCTGGGAAGAATCTGCTCATCCGCCGTTTGCACATGAGTATGGGTACCAACCACGGCTGTCGCATCGCCGTCCAAGAAATGGCCCATGGCCATTTTTTCAGATGTCGCCTCCGCATGCATCTCGACGATTACTGCCGGAGTCTGTTGTTTCAGACGAGGTAATTCCCGTTGCGCCGTTCGGAAGGGACAGTCGATCGTAGGCATGTGGGCGCGCCCCATGAGTTGGAGCACCGCCAATCGTTCACCTCCTGCCGTTTCCACGATGACGCTCCCATTGCCCGGCACACCGGGAGGATAGTTGGCAGGACGCAGCAGCCGTGCCTGGCGTGGAAAGTACTCCAAGACTTCTTTTTTGTCCCATGCATGGTTACCCGTGGTAATAACCGATAACCCGATATCGAACAGTTCTTCAGCCAACTCGGGCGTGATTCCAAAGCCGCCCGCCGCGTTCTCACCATTGCCGATCACCACATCGATCTGCCGTTGAGCCACCAGCCGGGGAACGGTGCGTGCGACCGCCCGCCTCCCCGGTTCGCCCATAATGTCGCCGATGCACAGCACCCTCATCGCGCGTATTCCACAAACCGGCTTTCACGAATCACGGTCACCTTAATCTGACCAGGATACGTCAGTTCCTGTTCGATCTTCTTGGCCAAATCACGGGAAAGTTGGAACGATTCGGCATCGGTGAGATCTTCCTGACGGACGATCACTCGAATTTCCCTCCCTGCCTGAATCGCGTACGCCTTTTGGACGCCCTTTTGCCCAGACGCCAACGCTTCGAGCTTTTCCAGCCTCTTCACATAGGACTCGAGCGCCTCTCTCCTGGCCCCAGGACGGGCAGCGGACAACGCCTCAGCAGCCGCTACCAACACACTTTCTGGACAAATCGGCTCGACCTGCTCATGATGCGCGGCGATGGCATTCACCACTTTAGGCGATTCTCCATATTTCTTCGCCAGTTCGGCCCCCAACATGGCATGAGGTCCCTCCTCCTCATGACTTACTGCCTTGCCGATGTCATGAAGCAACGCGCCCCGCCGGGCCAATTTAACATCCAGTCCCAACTCCGACGCCATTATGCCACAGATATAAGCGGCCTCCCGTGCATGGTATAGATTGTTCTGACCGTAACTCGTTCGATACTTGAGCCGGCCCAACACTTTGATTAATTCTGGATGAACGTCCGACAGCCCTAGTTCAAAGATAATTTTTTCCGCTTCCTCGTACATCAGTTTATCGATGTCGTTCTTCACCTTTTCCACAATTTCTTCGATGCGAGTCGGATGAATCCGACCGTCCTGCATCAGACGTTCGAGCGAAACCTTGGCGATCTCACGGCGCAACGGATCAAAGCCGGAAATGATCACGGCTTCCGGAGTTTCGTCGATGATCAGATCAATACCAGTTGCCGCTTCAATCGCCCTAATGTTGCGGCCCTCGCGACCGATGATACGCCCTTTCATTGCATCATTCGGAATCGCCACCACCGAGATAGTTGACTCCGACACATAATCGCGGACCACCCGCTGAATCGAATTAGTGATAATTTCTCGCGCTTCCCGCTCAGCGTTTTCTCGCGCCTCCTCGATGGTGCGCTTGGCGATACCCGCCGCATCGAGTCTTGCCTGGGCCTCCATCTCGGCAATCAACTGTCGTTTGGCCTCCTCCGCTGTCATGCCAGCAACACGTTCCAGCGCCTCGCGATGATCGCGTTCGGCCTTGGCACAGGCGGACTCCCTTGCCACCAACCCAGCTTCGCGTTTCTCTAGTTCCTGTTCTCGTTTTTGTAATTCGCTTTCCCGCTTTTCGAGTGCAGCGAGCTTGCGATCAAGAATCTCTTCTCGTTGCAGCACTCGCCTTTCGATGTCGGAGAGTTCAGCCAGTTTAGCCTTCTGCTCTTTTTCCCACTCCGCTTTCGCCTGAAAGACCAAACCCTTGGCTTCAAGCTTGGCCTCCTTCAGCACACTGTCCGCCTCTCGCTGAGCATTCTGGACAATTTGCTTGGCCTGTTCCTCCAGCTCAACCCGTCTCGCAGTCGCCATCCGATGACGAACAGACTCGAAGATGCCGACCCCCACCACTGCACCGAGTACCCCAACTAGGATATATGTGACGATTGCTGTAGAAATATGCGTCACCCCCTCTCATTTCCCACGGAGCCGAGACAGCCCCGCCCTTCTTAGAGGAGAGAATTGCACGATTATCTTCTGTGACTACGATCGAACGAAGCTCCGCGGGAGAGAGTAGTTGGAAAAGGACCGCACAGAAAACAGATGAGAATGGGTCAGCGTCCCACCATCCTAGGCTAGCCAGAGCTGATATTCCTTCTTTCCACGAAACCCTTGTTTTGCTAGACGGTCACTCCTCTTGTCTTCTCTCGATTCCTGCTGAGAAGGAGAGGGTCTTGGAGAATAGGATCGGCCGTTCCGGCACCAGGTTTCTGTCGCCTTCATCACCGTTACCGTGCCCCAGTCGGGCACTTGTTCCATACCCTCCCTCATTGTCCCTCTCACCCCAACACAAATCGAACATCGGCTGAAGCTCTACTTCCGAAAAGTTTCGCGGTCTTGCACACACCTGCTGCTACTCATCTGGCTTGTCTGGGCTTTCTCAGACATGGTGGAATGAATTATGAGTCAAACCCGTTCCGCTCACTGTTTTGTGCTCATTCCCATCGACCTGTTCTAACCTTCTCTCCCGGAACAGACGTTCCTCTATTTTTATCACGATAACAAAGGGTTAGGGCGAAAGCAAGGTAAAACTTGTTCACTCGCTCTACCGAGCAGAGAAATCAATACAGCGACAAATGAGAAAGCCGATAAACACACAAGGGTTAGCGGAGGAGCGAGGTTGGAATCTGCTCCTCGATGGACTCCATCAAAACCTCCATACGTCGCTCAAGGTCAGCTTCCCCCTGCCGTCGCTTCTTTTCAGATTCAAATAGTTGGTGAGCCAGATTTACGGCTGTCAACACTGCCAGTTTGACTGGTGTCGCCGTCCTCATACCGGAAGCCAGGCGTCTCATGTGGTCATCGACATAATGGGCCACTCGTCGAATGTATTCCTCATCGGCCTCACCGCGAATGGCATACCGTTGGCCGTAAATTTCGACATCGACCGTCCTACTCATGAGCCACCTCCTTGGCGTCCTCTGCACATTCCAACATCTCGATCTCGCTGATGACCCGCTCAATCCTGGCTTTGATATCGAGGCGTTCTCTTTCCCACCGTTGATTGAGCTCGTCCTGGCTAGCCAACCGCTGTCGGACGGCTTTCAACTCCTCCTCCAGCGAGGCGTTGCGTCGTTTCAACTCCTGAATGAACTTGACCAAGTCTTTGATACGCGCTTCCAGCGCATCGAGACGATCCAACGACATCACAGCACCGTGGGACTCATCGGGCAGCAAGTGAAGCGCACTATAGAAACTCTACAACCCATTGTCAAGAAAGGGGCTTTCGGAGACTGTTTAGACGGCGATATTCCTGATAGCTGCGGAGCACCCGTTTCACATAGTGCCTCGTCTCCTGGAAGGGAATCAATTCGACAAATTCGTCCTCACTCCGCCCTTGAAACGCTACCACCCAGCTTTGCACGACGAGGGGACCAGCATTGTAGGCGGCAATGGCATGCACAAGGTTACCGTAAAAGCGAGCGAGCAAGTGTTCCAGATACCTGATACCAATCCGTACATTCGTCTCTTCATCAAAGAGATCATCCCTCGTTACAGCAGGGAAGCCGTAACGTTGCGCCACTTCTTTAGCAGTGGCCGGCATGATCTGCATCAATCCAATGGCTCCCACCTGAGACACCGCCTGCCGATCATATTGGCTTTCTTCGCGAATAATGGCCGCAACGAGAAAGGGATCGACGCCCCCGCCATTGTGTCGGGTGATCATTGGAATTAGTCCCACCGGATAGGCCACTTCCCACAAGGCCTCATTGACAAGCGATCCTCCACTTCGCTCGAGCTGGTCGCGAAACTTGGCCCGCACAAGTCGTAAGGCGTCATGATAGGCTCCCACTTTGTGGAGCAACACAGCAACTGACGCCACTGCCTGAGCATCATTTTTGGTGGCATAGACTTCCGCCAGATGAGTGAGTTCCCTGGCTGCCTCTTGCTCAAGACCCAAGAGGTGGAGCTCGGCTGCCCGCCGATAGGCTGAATCTTGTTCGCTATTCCACTGGCCCCTCCACAACCGAGCGACCGAGTCACTCTGATCGTCTGTCAGTAACGGCGTCTGTCTTGTCGGCCAAGCGCCACATTCTGCCCCTTCAGAATCCACTGCGGTTTTGTTGGCAGAGGCATCCAGGCGCTCCTGCGCCAATTGGCAATAATAGGTGTAGGGGTACCGTTGACACAGCGACGCGAACAGGTTTTTAGCTTGCGGATCGCCGATCAATCCGGAAGCCCGCCCCATCCAGTAGAGCACCTGGGGCGCCCACTCGCTGTTTGGCTGCTCCACCATGGGCTGCCAAACTCTCAGAGCTGAACGATACTGCCCTAGGCGATAGAGAACCCAACCTTGCCGCCAACGCGCTTCCAGGCGCAGGGACGCCGGATCTCCCCTCTGAGCGACCAGTTCATATTGCGTGATAGCTTCCTCAAACTGAGCCTGATCCTCTAGCCACATCCCGACAAACAGATTGATGAGTCCCTTTTGTTCTACCGACAGAGGCCATTGGGCGATGGTTCGGCTCAGCGCCAGCAGTTTGTCACCATCTCCTTGGCGGAGATACACTCTCGCTAACCACACAATGGCATCGCTGGATTGTGCCGTGCGCTCTTCCGCTAGTTCCTGGAAGGTCGCCCGCGCCTGATCGTACCGTTTAAGCCGCACTTGCGCGATACCTAATTTGAGTTTGGCCTCGCTGGCAAGGGCCGCGGGGGGGGTCTGAGCAAGAACCCGCTTCAGTTCCTCGATCGCTTCCACATACAAGGCTTGTCCCATCAATGTCTGGGCCCTGGCATAGGTATCCTCCGGTTTGGGCACCCACGGTTCCTGTCCACCATCTCCCTGTGCTAACAACAGAGCCGCCTGTTTTGCTTCTTCCGTAGCGGGAAACGTGACCCAGAGTGTCATCAACGCTTCCCTAGCTTCGTTTCTTTGATTCGTACGCGTATAACAATCCGCCAATCGAAACCAAATACGGGCACTCGTCGCATCTTTCTTATCGACCGGAAACGTGAGAGCTTTCTTCGCCCAGGCAATCACTTCTGGGCACCTGGAAGCTTGGTACCACGCTTCGGTCGCCCGCCAAGCAGCCCGAGGACGCAAACTGCTTTCGAGAACAGAATGAAAAACAGACTCAAATGCCAAGGCCGCTTCCTGTGCCTCTCCTAAAGCCGCCAGTGCCTCACCAATCCAATACCACACATAATCCTGCAGCATTGGGAACTCCTGCTGAACCGCACGGAGATCCATTCGTGCCTGGGCAGGATCCCGTTGGATCAGCAGAACGCCCCTCACCAACTGCGCCCGCTTGGCCCACAGGGAATGCGGAAATCGTTCCATCAGACGCCGAAGCCGCTCCAGCTTCAACGCGATGTCCTGTTCCTTTGTCAAGGGATTTCCCACCTGCTCCTTAGGCCACACCGCAGCCATGAAACAGTCCTCCGCCGTCTCACACCCCTCGGCTGACCACTCCCCTCTCTCCCCTGTTTGGGCTAACGCCCAGTCTGCGGAGAAGCTGGCTATCACAACTAGCAAGAAAGGAGCGAGGGAACTGGTATAGAGCATAGCGTGCCTCTAGAGCGAGCCATGCGGAAAGAGGGAGCTTCACATAACCCCAGTCGGCCAATTCTTCATGGCTGGTATTTTATTATGATAGGGTCCTGCCCAGAAGAGAAGTAATTGCAGGATTGGTTTCTTCCCTGTTCTCTGTGATACGCTGTGTCATACCCCTTGTGGCAACTATTGATTGCCTGTCTTCTGCCCATGCCCGAGCCGCTGATCAATCTGCTCTCGCTTGATGAACCGCAAATGGGAGCCCTCGTTCGCTCGCTGGGATGGCCGAGTTATCGGGCCCGGCAAATCCTGCGCTGGCTATACCGACATCGGGTACGTGACATTGAAAAGATGACCGACCTGTCCCTCCACGATCGCACAACGTTGGCCGCCATAGCGACTGTTCAGCGGTCCTCCTGCCGCACGGTTCTTTCTTCTCAAGACGGTACGCGAAAATTGCTCCTGACGTTGGCTGATGGCATGGCAGTCGAATCAGTTCTCATTCCTGATGAAGACCGTCTTACCCTCTGTGTCTCAACTCAGGTGGGATGCCTGTTGGACTGCACATTCTGTTTGACCGGTACCCTGGGGCTGCGTCGCAGTTTGAAAACCCACGAAATCATTGATCAGGTGCTGACCGCCTACGAACACGTGGAGAAAGCGGACCAGCAAATCACAAACCTCGTCTTCATGGGCATGGGGGAACCACTTGCCAATTACGAGGCATTGGAGGCCGCCATCATGATCATAACCAACAAGTCCTGGGGCTTGGGGTGGTCTCCCAGACGACTGGTCGTCTCGACCGCAGGATTAGCCTCTCGGCTTGAGAAGGTGGCAGCGCTGGGCGTCAACATCGCTATCTCACTGAATGCCACCACCGAAGCCCAGCGCCAATTGCTGATGCCCGCTGCCAGCCGCATCGCTTCCCTCCAATCGCTTCTGATGACATGCCGGCATGTGTCCACCCTCGCGCGTCGGCGAGTGACGTTCGAGTATGTGTTGCTCGCCGGCATCAACGACCAGCCGGCCGACGCCCAACGATTGATCGCCCTGCTGCAGCACCTCCCCTGCAAGGTGAATCTCATTCCCTTCAATGAATTTCCCGGTAGCCGTTTTCGACGTCCACCGGATACGGACGTTCTTCGGTTTCAAACCCTGTTACGCCAAGGTGGACTTGATGTGTTCGTGCGCAAGAGTAGAGGACAAGATGTGCTTAGCGCTTGCGGACAGTTGGGCAACCTCTCGACCGCCGTTGCCACTACCCCCCTTGTCTTGACAGCGTCGGAATCCCGTTGTTAGCATGCCCACTGGCTGTCTGTACAGCATGATCCTCCCAACGTTCCGTCACTATCAGATTCTGATTCTGTTGATGGCGGGAATTTTTTCCCTCGCTCCGGGCCTCTGCCGCAGCGCCCAAGGGACTGAGCCGTACGAATATCTGCTCTCAAACGGCATGAAGGTACTCCTGGTCGAGGTCCCCAAATCGCCCGTCGTCACCGTGCAGGTCTGGTACAAAGTCGGATCTCGCAACGAGCTCATGGGCCGTGCCGGCCTCTCTCACATGCTAGAACACATGATGTTCAAAGGCACGGCCAAGTATCCGAAGGGAGTGTTTTCCCGCCTGATTCGAAAAAACGGTGGAGTCGATAATGCCTTCACCGGCCAGGACTTCACCACGTATTTTGAGAACATCGCAGTCGAGCGGGTAGGGCTGGCCCTGGAACTGGAAGCGGACCGTATGCAGGGGCTGGCGCTCGATCCCCAAGAGTTTCAGGCGGAACGGAACGTGGTCAAGGAAGAGCGGCGACTGCGGACCGAGGATGACCCTCAAAGCGCACTGGTGGAGATCCTGTTCGCCCAGGCCTTCATCGGTCATCCCTATCACTGGCCGGTCATTGGCTGGTTCTCCGATCTTGATGCCATGTCGCTTGAGGATCTCCAACGCCACTACGACACGTTTTACTCTCCCAACAATGCCACACTCATCGTAGTAGGCGACATTAATGCAGAGACCTTAATCAAAACCATCAAGTCCCTCTTCGAACCGATCCCGCGGGGTCCATCTCCCCACCTTTCAGTACCGCAAGAACCGCCCCAGCGAGGAGAGCGCCGCTTTGTGTTGAAACGGGAAGCCCAGGTCCCTTTTGTGATGATGGGATTTCACGTTCCTAACTATACGAGCGAGGACGCTTACGCTTTAAGCCTGCTCGAAACCCTGCTTTCAAAAGGGAAAAGTTCGCGCCTGTATCAGAATTTGGTGTACGACCAAAAGCTCGCCCTTACCGTCGGGGCGGACTATAATCCGCTCCAAGCTGATCCCGGCCTCTTCTACTGTTACGCACTGGTGAAGCCGGGCACAAAGCCGGATGCCGTAGAAGAGGCATTGCACCGTGAAATCGTAAGACTGCAGCAGGAATGGCCGACCGACCTTGAATTGCAACGAGCTAAAAATCAACTGGAGGCTGCTCACATCTTTGAGCAAGACTCCAACTTCCGTCGCGCGATGTTACTGGGAGAAGCCGAAACGGTCGGCGCTGGCTGGCGGTGGGAGCAGCATTTTCTGGATCGAATCCGAACCGTCACCCCACAAGACATTCAACGCGTGGCGAAACGCTACCTGACCGTAGATAATAGGACTGTCGGAATCCTCATCCCAACGCCTCCTCCCCAACAGTCTTCCTCCTCCATGGTCACGACACCACGTCGTTCTTAAAGAGTTGTATGGCTTTTACGGGCTCAGCACGCAGACACTGGAGCACCCATCTATGGGCATGGATCTGCGCCCTCTTTGGCATACGAACAGGGAGGCGTGCGATGTACTGTGCCATGGTAATTGGCCTTGTCATAGCGGGACCGCAGGACTCCCCTGCAGGGAGTGCGCCGGTCAAAACTGTCCTGACCAATGGCATGACCGTGCTCGTGCTCGAGCAACACGATCTCCCCCTGGTTTATATCCATGCCTTGATCAAAGTTGGGTCCGCCCATGATCCACCAGAGAAAGCCGGCCTCGCAAACCTGACGGCCAGTCTTTTGGACGAGGGGACCACCACCCGGTCCTCGCAGCAACTCGCAGAGCAAATCGATTTTATTGGCGCATCGCTTGAAATCGATACGAGTGAAGATTTCACGACTGTTTCGATGCGTGTACTTCAAAAAGACGTAGGGCTGGGCTTCACCCTTCTCTCTGATGTCCTGCTCCATCCGACCTTCCCTCAGAAGGAATTCGAACGGATCCGTACTCAGATCTTGGGGGAAATTATCAGCGACAACGATGATCCAAACCGCCTGGCCTTAAAAACGTTCCAACAACTGATCTTTCCGAATCATCCCTATCAATGGCCAGTCACCGGGTTCGAGAACACCGTCTCCCGCATCGAGTGGCGAGACGTCCACCATTTTTACACCAAGGAATTTCTTCCCAATCAAACAATTCTTGTCATCGTCGGCGACATCACGGTGGAGCAAGCGCTAGGGCTTACCCGCGCTCACTTCGGTTCGTGGAAAGCGGGACCGACTCCAGCGCGGCCAGTCAGAAAGCTACCTAGCCTCGACAAGAAAATTGTCCGCCTAATCGACAAAGACCTCACGCAATCCACAATTGTCTTGGGCCATGGAGGCATTAGCCGTACCAACCCAGACTTCTACGCCGTCATGGTGATGAACCACATCCTCGGCGCCGGTGGATTCTCTTCGCGACTCATGGACACCATCCGCGACAAACAAGGGCTTGTCTATGGGATTACAAGCCATTACGACGCACGAGCTATGCCCGGTCCGTTCTGGGTAAGTCTTCAAACCAAGACAGATACCACAAACCAGGCAATCGAGGCGGTGCTGGCTGAGATTAACGCTATACGCGACGCTCCCGTCAGCGATCAGGAACTCGCCGATGCCAAAGCTTTTCTGATCGGCAGCTTTCCTCTCCGCTTCGACACCACAACAAAGCTGGCACGTCTACTGGCCCAGGTGGAGTTTTATGGGTTAGGATTAGACTATTTCTCCCTCTACCCTAAGTTGATCGAAGGTGTCACCAAAGCAGACGTCCAGCGGGTAGCCAAGCAGTATCTCAACCCACGGCACTATGCGCTCGTTGTCGTCGGCAACCTCGCAAAAGCGAATGTGCGGCACTAGCGAACCGTGGCCATTCATCAAGGGCTAGTGGAGAACATCATGTCCCCTCCGACACTGGAGAGCAAACTGGACCGTTTGAAGGCCATCCTCTCCAATCTGGGATCGGTACTGGTAGCCTACTCCGGCGGCGTTGACAGTAGCCTGCTCCTGAAGGTCGCCCATATGCAACTTGGCATCCGAGCAATCGGCATCACTGCCGTCTCGCCCACCTTTCCCGCCAGTGAGCTCGAAGACGCTCAGCGGATTGCCGCAGAAATTGGCGCGCGCCATAAGATTGTGTACACCAATCAGTTAGAGATTCCCTCGTTTGTTACCAATGATGCGACCCGTTGCTTCCATTGCAAATCGCACCTCTATCAACTATTGACGACCCAACAAGCACCGCCCCACGATGCTCACATCGTTGACGGCACGCATGTGGACGATTTGGGAGATGATCGGCCTGGGATCGCAGCAGCCCGCAGGTGGGGAGTCCTGAGCCCGCTCATTGACGCCAACCTCACGAAAGCCGACATTCGCAGTTTGGCCCGTGAGCTCGGGCTCTCGAACTGGGACAAACCGGCCGCTGCCTGCCTCGCCTCCAGGATCCCGCGCGGCACACCCATCACAATTGAAAAATTGACCCGCGTCGAACGAGCCGAGGCCGTACTTCGACAGGAAGGATTCCGGCATGTCCGTGTGCGCGACCATGGGGAACTGGCCAGGATCGAAGTCAGCCCTCCAGACATACCCATACTTGTCAACCCTGAACGACGTGAGAAGATCGTCACCGCCATCAAGAAGACGGGATTTGTGTTCGTGACGCTAGACCTTGAAGGATACCGCGCAGGAGGTGTCAGCCTCTCACCCTCTCCAGCTCTCCTCTCTCACTGATGGGACGATCGGGTAAGGGCGGCAAGGGCTTCGTCCGCCAAGCGTCGATGATCGGCATCGGTCAGACTCCGCTGAAGAACTTGTTCCGCCACCATGAGAGCCAGCTCGGTCGTTTGAGAGCGGATCTCCTGCATAGCCCGCCGACGTTCTTGCTCAATCTCCCGCAGGGCATCACCCTTGATCCGCTCAGCTTCCGCGGTCATCCGTTGTTCGTTCTCCTCCAGGAGGCGCTGTGCCCGCTCCCTGGCGGCAGCCAGAAGAGTCTCGGCTTCCTTCGACACGGCAGCCAATTTGGCTTCATACTCCCTGAGGGTCCGTTCTGCCTCGGACCGATGCCGCTCGGCTTCATCTAAGCTGTCTTTGATTTTACGCTCCCGCTCTTCGAGCACTCTCAAAAGAGGAGGAAAGGCATACTTGTAGAGGATGAAAAACAAAATGGCAAACGAGACAATTTCCCAAAAAATCAGCGAGGAGTAAAAATGTGTTTCGAACTGCGGCATGCTACCTTTCAGGAAGGCCGAACCGGGGAACGGACAGTTATCCGTCCCCGATTGACCCTAACCCTGCCTCTACTTGCGAAGCCCCATGATGATAAACGCGATGACGAGGCCGTACAAGGCAATGGCTTCTACCAGAGCAAAGCCGATCCACATGTATTTTCCGACTCGGCCTTCAGCCTCCGGTTGACGAGCGACTGCCTCAATCATTTTCCCAAAGATATAGCCAATCCCCACGCCAGCTCCGGCAAACCCCGCTGCCGCCAATCCCATACCTAACAATGCTGCTGCCGCTGAATCCATCGTCGTTCGTTCCTCCCTTGTCTGTTTCGGCACACGTCAGTGCGCGTGCTCATCATGACCATGCAGATGAAATGCGTCACCCAAGTACACGCAGGTCAACACCGTAAAAATATAGGCCTGAATAAACGCGATGCCAAGTTCCAGCCCATTCATCGCAATGGTAAACGCAAAGGGCAACCATCCAATCAGCACCCCACCGCTGACCGTGAGTCCAAATAACACACCGAGGATGACATGCCCCGCGGTCATGTTGGCAAATAACCGTACCGCCAAGGAAATGGGACGGGCCAATTGGCTAATCAACTCAATGGGAATCATAAGGGGCACAAGCCATGCTGGCGTCCCCGGTGGCACTAAAATGCCAAGAAACTTCGCGCCATGGAGTGCAACACCCATCACCAGACTAAGTCCATAGACGGCAAATGCAAAGAGGGCTGTCACAACAATTTGGCTGGTCACGGTGTAAGAGCCGGGAACCAGTCCGATCAAGTTGCAAAACAGGATGAACAAAAAGAGCGTGGTGACGAGAGGAAAGAATTTCATCCCTCTTTCGCCCATCGTATCCAAAATGATTCCTCTGATGAACTCCACTAGCAGTTCCGCTAGACTTTGAAGCTTGCCGGGAACCAGCCTACGCGCGGAGCTGGCCATCATCATCAAGACCGCCACCAGTGCCACCACAATCCACATGGTCAAAACGGCTTGATTGATGGAAATATCCAATCCACTGACCTCAATCGGTATGAAGTTGTGCAACTCAAACGGATGGAGCGGATTTTCCTGCATGGACGAATAGCCCTTCTCTCTATCGTTGTTTGGTCTGATTTGGCTTACCCGTTCCCCCCTGCCATCGCTGTGCAAGCCGATACACGTTGCGCCCCCCAGCAATGGCGCCCAACACCAACCCTACCACAAGCCCCCACGGCTCGGTTTCCAACACATACTCATCAATCGCCCACCCCAATCCTCCTCCCACAATCAACGTGGCGATCAGTTCCGTTCCGAGACGAACGGCCTGGCCCAGCCCCGCGTAGAATGGATCATTGGAATGGGACATTCCCAACCCACGGAAGGCACGTCAGCGTGCGGGACCCTCGGAAGGCGATGTCACAACAGCACGTGAGTAGACCCTACCTACGATGGGCCACTGATTTAAGCAGAACCCTCTTCGTAAAGTCAAGCAGGCGACTCCCAACCATAAACGAAGCTTGGAAAATGAACCCGGCGACGAAGCACTCTCTGTCTAGTGACGCAGAAGCCATCAAAACGGTAGAGTACCGTATGCTCAGAACTTCCCTCGATCCTCTGCCATTCCTGCAAGGTCCTCCCACCCCCCTGTCGCTGACAATCGATCATCTCCCCTGTTCGCCCTTCGAACTTTATATGAAGGTAGCATCGACCGACTGTCCTTCCTTTCTCTTCGAAAGCGGTGTCCACTGTCCTTCAACAGGCCGGTATTCGTTTTTTGCCTGCGACCCGTATCTGATTGTGAGGGGCACATCCCACCATTCTGTTCAACAAACGGCCGATGGACACCAGCAACACGGCAACAATCCCTTCGAGCATCTCAGCAGACTACTCAGCCAATCGTATATCGCCCGTCCTCCCCATCTCCCCCCATTTTTCGGCGGTGCCGCAGGCTACTTCAGCTATGATCTCGTTCGGCAGTTTGAACGGCTTCCTTCCCTCGCCGCTGACGACCTATCAACACCAGACCTAGAGTTCGCCTTCTTTGATCTGGTGGCAGCGGTGGATCACACGCAGAATCACCTGATCTTGATGTATTGCCCCCCGCTCGAACGATTCTTAGGAGAACCTCGTGATAAGCTGTTTCGAGAAGGACGCGATCGTTTGACAGCACTGGCAGCGCGATTGGCAGCCCCCTCGCCAACCGAGTTCCTCAACGCCCCGTTGCGCCTCACGTTTGAGCCGGAACAATCCCGGTCGTCCTATATTGACCGAGTCCAACGCTGTCAAGCTTACATTGCGGCCGGCGACATCTATCAGGCCAACCTATCGCATCGCTTTGCCGTCATCGGTCTCACCGACCATGCGCTCCCTCCCTTACTCTGGGATCTGCTCGCCTACCGGCACGTGCGCGTCTTGAACCCTTCGCCATTTGCAGGGCTCCTTCGTTTTCCGCACATCAGTCTGATTAGCTCATCACCGGAACGACTGGTTCGTCTCAGGGGCCGTCGAGCCGATACTCGACCAATCGCCGGCACTAGACCACGCGGGAGAGATGTCGCCGCCGACCGACAACTTGCCGACGAGTTGCAAACCAACGAAAAAGAACGGGCCGAGCATATCATGTTGGTCGATCTTGAACGAAATGACCTTGGTCGCGTCTGTGCATGCGGCACCATCCACGTTGACGAACTGCTGAGCCTAGAACACTACTCCCACGTAGTCCATCTGGTTTCCAACGTGTCCGGCCTGTTACAACCCAACACCACTGGGTTTGATCTACTGCGGGCTATGTTTCCTGGTGGAACGATCACCGGCGTGCCAAAAATCCGCTGTATGGAGATTATTGAGGAGTTGGAGCCGGTTCGCCGCGGCCCCTACTCTGGATCAATGGGATACATTTGTTGGAGCGGAGATTTGGACTTCAACATCTTGATTCGGACGCTCATTCGACGACAGGGAGCGAGCTATCTTCAAGTTGGCGCGGGAATTGTGGCCGACTCAGTCCCTTCCCAAGAGTACGAGGAGACCATTCATAAGGCCCAAGCGTTCTTCCAAGCATTTTCCCCGTCGTCTTGCTGAATCAGTTCATATGTGGATCTACCTCAACGGTCGATTTGTCAGGGAGGAAGAAGCGCTGATCTCCGTCTACGACCATGGATTTCTCTATGGAGACGGAGTCTACGAAACCATCCGTTCTTACGGCAGCCGCCTTTTCATGGGCGCACAACATATTAAGCGACTCTTTCGATCGGCCGATGCCATTGGTCTGACCATGCCAATTGCCCCATCCCAATGGATCATGTTGCTGCACGAAGCAATGGCTCGCAATACCTTAGGCGGAGCAGGACGAGACGCCCTCCTCCGCATCACGGTCTCGCGCGGCGTCGGAGCGATTGGCTTAGCCCCCTCGTTGTGTCCTTCACCAACGGTCGTCATCATAGCGAACCCTCTTGTCACGCCCGAACCGACTCTTTATGAAACCGGTGTCGCCCTAATCACTGCCACCACGAGGCGGAATCTGCCGACCGCATTACCTCCCCACATTAAAAGTGCTAATTTTCTTAACAACATCCTCGCCAAACGTGAGGCCATTGCAGCCGGTGCCTTTGACAGTATCCTGCTCAACTGGCAAGACCACCTGACGGAATGCACGGTCAGCAACCTCTTTTTTGTCACCAACGGACGTCTCTGTACGCCTTCCATTGAATGTGGCATCCTAGACGGCATTACGCGAGCCGTCGTGCTCCAGATCGCTCGGGAAGACGGCATCCTGACAGAAGAAGGCTGTTACACGGCGTCCGCACTCCGAGAAGCCGATGAGTGTTTCATCACCAACACCAGCATGGAGATCATGCCTGTCACTTCTGTAGATCAGATAACGATCGGAAACGGGAGGCCAGGCCCCCTCACTCGCAGATTGCAACATCTGTTTGCTTCCTTGCGCGATCGTTTTCTGGATCCTTTGCCTGCCCCCACGACTTCCAACCCATGACCAGTCTGTTCTTCCTCTATTTCAATACCCTTCTCAATACCCTCTCCACTCAATAAAAAGAAAATCGAGAGAAGGAACCAGGACAGATTCCAACCATCCCAGCAGAAAACCAGTCCTTCCTTGACAACCACCAAGAGGCTGCTATCGTTGACACATGCCGCTTCACCCGAAAACTCTCTGGGCGCCCCTCAGGCTCCCGTCATCTCTCCGATGTGCCTTTCCGCGACAAGCGGGAATGTGCGCTCTCATCACCTGGCTAATCTTGCTAAGCGGTTTTCCCATCATTCGCTCTGCAGCATCCGAGATGGAAGTCTATCAGTACATCGACGCCCAAGGGGTCATCGCTCTGACAAACGTCCCCTCCGATACACGGTATCGACGGATCGACCGTTCCCCTACCCTCATCCAACAACCGCTCTCTGAAGCAGAGCTCGAACCAACCATCCTCCGATTCTCACATCGCTATCAATTGCCTCCCGCACTCATCTTGGCCGTAATCAAGGCCGAATCAGACTTTAACGCTCGCGCCGTCTCTCGAGCAGGAGCAGTGGGGCTCATGCAACTGATGCCCCAGACGGCCATGCATCTCAATGTCAAGGATCTCTACGACCCCGAAGATAATATTGGAGGAGGAACCAAGTACCTGCGGTTTCTGTTAGACAAGTTTCGTGGCAACCTTCCGCTCGCTCTCGCCGCCTACAATGCGGGAGAACACGTCGTTGATCGCTATCGCACCCTTCCACCGATTGAAGAAACTCAGCGATATGTCCGCAAGGTCTTGAGATATTACCGAACCTTCCTCATGCGGGATCGCTCAGCCGCCGAGCGAGAGCCGACCTCCTCTGTAGCCCGTGCGTTTCGACAGGACTTTCAGACCGTCGCCCCCCTGTCCCGCTGATGAGTCCTCCGGCTTTGCTGATTGACTTTCCAAGGCAGATTTCACTGTGCTGATTCCAACCAGGGCGTTTGGAATCGGGAAAATCCGATCGGAAATGAGCACCGACACTGTTTTCTCGCCACAAGGCCGCTTCAGCTACACAACGCGCCACCTGCACCATATTCTTGACCTCGAGTTCGGCTCTTGTCCCCACTGGCCTCGTGACCACCCGTTCCCAGCGAGAGAGCTGGGCTACCGCCCGAATCAGTGATTCGCGAGATCGCACTATGCCCACCTGCCCCCACATAACCCGGCGAAGAGAACTGCGCAGCTTTTCCGCATCTTCCAACCGATGAAGTTCTACCTGCCGCAACGCAGCGGCCTGGCGAGTCAGATCAGGCAAAGGTTGACCAGCAGCCCACGCAACGGCTGCTGCCCCAGCCCGCATACCAAAAACCAACGCTTCCAATAATGAATTGCTGGCCAACCGGTTGGCACCGTGAACACCACTGCACGCTACCTCTCCGGCAGCATAAAGGCCTGGCAACGACGTGGCGCCATGGAGGTCGGTCCAGACCCCCCCCATCATGTAATGAGCGCTGGGGGACACCGGGATCCACTCCTCGGTAATGTCAATGTCGTATCGAAGACATGTCGCATAGATCGTTGGAAAGCGGCTCTTCACAAAGTCGGCTCCCAAGTGCGTCACATCCAGATACACATGCTTGGTTTTCGTCGCGGCCATTTCCGCCCAAATCGCACGAGCAACAATGTCCCGAGGGGCCAACGCTCCCAACGGATGATATCGTTCCATAAACGGTTCGCCCTTGTGATTTCTAAGCTGTCCTCCCTCACCCCTCATCGCCTCCGACAAAAGAAACGGTGGACTGGATGGCAGATAGAGAGCCGTTGGATGAAACTGCACAAATTCCATGTCTTGCAAAAGCGCACCAGCCCGATAGGCCATCGCCATGCCATCACCAGTGGCGCTTGGTGGATTCGTGGTCCGGGCATAAATCTGGCCCGCCCCACCAGTTGACAACACTACTGCCTTAGCTGGCATCAGGGAGAGCTCGCCGGACCGTTCATTCAGCACCACCGCCCCACAACACCGTCCATCCTCCACGACCAAATCCACTGTGCAATGAAAATCCATCCGTTGGATTCCGGTCTGCTGGGCTACATGAGCCAGCAAGGCACGCACCATCTCATTGCCGGTTGCGTCGCCTCGCGCGCGAAGAATTCGACTTCGACTATGGGCCGCCTCCCGGGTAAATGCAAACTTCCCTCCGATTTTGTCGAAGTTGGCACCCCAGCGAATCAGCTCTTGAATGCGCTCGGGCCCCTCTTCAACCAACACCCGCACCGCCTCAAGACGGCACAGGCCATGACCAGCATTCACTGTATCTGTCAAATGGATCGAAACATCGTCCTCCTCACTAAGGGCGACGGCTACCCCTCCTTGTGCAAAAGTTGAGGCACTCTGGAACGGATCCCCTTTGGTCAAGATGGTGACCCGACCAGCACGGCTCAACTCAATGGCAGCCCGGAGGCCGGCCACGCCGCTTCCAATGACAAGGAAATCCGTGGGAGGCAACACAGTCCACCGCATCGAAGCTACCGTAGCACCGACTGAGGGGAGAACGATTCCGACAACGTTTGCTTAATGGTCATACCAAAAGGCAAATCACCTTGCACCCCACGAAGAAGGGGAGACGTGGTGCCAGTCCATTGCAGGCGGACGGAACCCCGATGCCGGGCACCTAGTTCCTCACCTTTTTTCTTCCAAACACCCTGCCAATGGACGTACACATCGGTGTCGCTGCCTTCTAGCACAATCCGCTCGATTGTGAATTCAAGTTGGATGGTCTCGAATGCCTCGAAATCGGCCTGAACCTCCCCTCTCAGTCGATCAAGCGATTCGGCCGATTGAAGCAAAGCACGAAACGCTGAGAAATTTTTTTCTTGATATGCCTCCCGCAAGGTTTCGACGGTCTGGTCAATAATCTGAATCCGCTCATGATCGGCGGGATACTGAAGCGGTTTCTTTGACGAGCACGCGTGGAAGGAGAGAGCAAGGAGCAGCCCGACCCCCACCACGCCCCTCGCGACTCCACGTTGAAGCATCTCCACCATAGCGCAGTATAAGAAGGGGCTGTAGAACGGGTCAAGAGACCATGGCATCCCTCATTGATTTCCAAAGGCATGAAAGCGGCGGGAACGGCATCCTTCCTTTTCGCTATTCGCAGCATATCCATGTTTCCTTTCTTTGAGTCGGACACCTTTATTCACCCTATTCACCCTCTCAGGTTCCCCTGTGAGGAAAGACGTCCTGCCACAACCTTGACTTCGTGACTCACCAGCAGTTACCCTGTTTGCCTCTGCGAAACAGGCGAAGCCCCTGGTGAGAGATCCTCCCATTGGTGGTATCGCCCCAGTTGAACCATCGTTGAACCAACCAGGCAAGGCGGGTCGTTCGTGACAAGTGGGCACCCTGAACTCATCGCTGCCATCGTTGCGGACATCGCAGTAAAGGGGCCGATTCCCTTCGCACGGTTCATGGAGTTGGCCCTGTATCACCCTCGATTTGGGTACTACACCAGAGAGAGAGGAGAGGAGAAGGCCGGAGCAGAATGGACCGGAGAACGGATCGGATGGGCCGGTGATTACTATACAAGCTCAGACGTTCATCCCATCCTAGGCCGAGCATTGGCGAGACAGGCTAAACAGATCGATGACCTGTTGGGAGAACCCACCCCTTTTACCGTGGTTGAGGTAGGCCCTGGTAAAGGGCTGCTCGCCAAGCAGATGATCGAAGCCTCTGCAGCCGAATATCCATCGCTCTTTAGACGGCTTCGTTACGTGCTCGTTGACCGGAGCCCCGCTATGCGCAGTGAGCAGCGCCGGACCCTTGCCCATCTTCCTGCAAACATGCTCGTCTGGATGAATCGTCTGGAGGACATTCCACCTAACAGCCTCATTGGATTGGTTTTGAGCAACGAGCTGCTGGATGCCTTTCCGGTGCACCGGTTACGCGTAAGCGAAGGGCGCATCTGCGAGATCTACGTCGACTATCGACAAGGAGAATTCATTGAATGTCTCCGTCCCCTTTCATGCGAGGCCCTTGCTATGCATCTTCGGCGACTCAATCCCCAGTGGCCGGATGGATATCAGACCGAAGTAAACCTCGAGGCCTTGACATGGATCAAGCAAGTAGCCCGTCGTCTCCAACGAGGCGTTGTCCTCACGATTGACTATGGCTATACCTCTGAAGACCTCTATAGCCCGGCCAGAAGAAATGGCACGTTCCTTTGTTACTTCCGACACTCGATTAACGAGACGCCGTTCCTACGAGTTGGCTTTCAAGATATGACAGCCCATGTGGATTTTTCGAGTCTTGCGGAGGCTGGCAAAGCGGAAGGGCTGGACGTAACGGGGTTCACCAACCAACTGAGTTTCCTTGCTGGCCTGGGAGTGGAGGCAATGATCGCGGAATTGGAACCGGAGAGTCCCGAGTTTCGGGCCGCGCTTCATCTTCTTAAACCTCATGGGATGGGCGGCATCTTCAAAGTCTTGATTCAACAAAAAGGCATGGGGCACATCAGACTTGATGGCCTCACGTACCGAGCATTTGGAGAGGCAGCATTGACCAACGGAGAGACCCATTCCCATGCCGCCTAGTGTTTCCCCGGTTCCACAAGTGGAGACTGTAACGACGAGCTTGACCATAAAGGGATGACTCATGTTCGGCAACGAGATACCAATGAATTACCTCCCCATTCTCATTTTTATTGGGCTTACACTCCTCGTCAGCACTGTTAGCCTGTTGATTGGCAAACTCTTTCGTCCTAACCGCCCCTATCGGGCGAAGCTCGCACCGTATGAAAGTGGGAGCCCGCTCTTTCAGGATGCTCGTGTCCAATTCCCCCTTCGGTATTACATTATTGCTATGTTATTTGTCATCTTCGACGTAGAAGTCGTCTTTCTGTACCCTTGGGCCGTGGCGTTGACCGCACTAGATGTGGCAGGCATTCTCGGTATGGGATTTTTTCTCTTCATCTTGATTATTGGCTTTTGGTACGAATGGAAAAAGGGCGCCTTAGAGTGGGATTAGCGAACCAAGCGACCTGGACCGGGGGTGCGGGAAATGGCAAACCGGAAACCAGGGTTGTGGAGCGGAGTGCAACGACGTGAGCTGGCTTGAACGTCAATTCGAACCCAATATCATTACGACGAACCTCGATGCCGTCGTCTGCTGGGCCAGGAAGTCGGCGCTCTGGCCGATGACCTTCGGACTGGCTTGCTGCGCGATCGAAATGATCGCCAGCGTCTCTTCGCGCTACGACCTCGATCGATTTGGCGCCGGGGTGTTTCGGGCCTCCCCTCGGCAATCAGATCTCATGATCGTTGCTGGGACCCTGTCCCGAAAGATGGCGCCGGTGGTCCGTCGCATCTATGATCAAATGGCCGAGCCTCGTTATGTTATCTCAATGGGTTCCTGCGCTACCTCCGGCAACCACTACAACAGCTATGCTGTCGTCCAAGGCGTCGACCAAATCGTGCCCGTGGACGTCTATGTGCCGGGATGCCCCCCCAGGCCCGAAGCCCTGTTGGATGGGATTCTCAAACTGCAGGAGAAGATCCAACGCGAGAAGGTCTTTGTCAAGTAGCCGAGGGGGAGCTCGCCAGGCTGTTCAAGAACCGGCCTGGCTCTTCCACCATCCACGGTAATCCTGTGTGATGCCATGGAAACACTGATCGAGACCCTGCGAAAGAAATTTCCGGACGCCGTGCTTTCCGTCCACACGGATGCGAGTAGATCCGAGGTCACCGTGCACGTAGCGGCCCCAAAAATCTTGGCGATCGCCCGGTATCTGCACGACGCACCGGAAGCCCGGTTCGATCACATCACCGACATCTGTTCCGCTGACTATCCCGACAGCCCGCAACGCTTCGAGGTGATCTACCACTTTCTTTCGATCCCCTACGGCCGACGCATCCGTGTTAAAGCACGCCTTACCGAGGATCACCCCGTCATCGACTCGGTCACCAGCGTCTGGCGCGGCGCAGAATTCATGGAACGCGAAGTCTACGATATGATGGGGATTCGTTTTGCTGGTCACCCGGACCTGCGTCGCATTCTCCTACCTGACGACTATGCGGAGGGTCATCCGTTGCGGAAGGACTTTCCCGCAGAAGGCAAGGGGTGGCGCAGCCAATTCGACTTTTTGCCGAGATTGGACGAACCACCTCCGGCGCACATCGATGGCGAAATTCCCGAAGAACAGAAAAAGCCCTTTCTGGCCGATCCCCACCACTCCAGCAAGAGACGGCGGGAAGAGCTCCTGCTCAACATGGGACCACAACATCCTAGCACACACGGTGTCGTGCGCGTCGTCCTCGAACTCGACGGTGAACGGATCATCAAAGCGACACCAGACCTCGGATATTTACACCGCGGTGTGGAAAAATTGGCCGAGGGGCTCGCCTACATGCAAATCATTCCCCACACCGACCGGTTAGACTATGTGTGCGCCATGGCAAATAACTATGCCTATGTGCGGACGGTGGAAAAGCTTCTGGGGATCACCGTGCCGGAACGAGCGGAATATATTCGAACCATCGTCGCGGAGATGCAGCGGATCCTGGGCCATCTGTTCTGGCTGGGAGCCCAGGCACTGGACATTGGTGCCATGACGGTCTTCTTCTGGACATTTCGTGAGCGCGAGACCTTGCTTGACATGTTCGAGCAACTGTGCGGAGCTAGACTGACCTTAAATTACTACCGGATCGGCGGTGTGGATAGTGACTTTACCCCTGAACTCATTCAGCGGCTTCGAGCATTCTTAAGCACGTTTCCCCAAAAGCTCAACGAATACGACGCCCTGCTGGTTTCAAACCGCATTTGGCTGGGACGCACAAAGAATGTGGCGGTGATCTCAGGAGAAGACGCGGTCAATTTTGGCCTGACCGGGCCACCGCTCCGGGGATCCGGCGTGGCTTATGATGTCCGCAAGATGGAGCCGTACGGAGCCTATCACAAGGTGGAGTGGGAAGTACCGGTGGGAAAAAACGGCGATACGTATGATCGCTATTGGATTCGTGTTGAAGAAATGCGCCAAAGTGCTCGCATTATCTCCCAATGTCTGGACCAAATGCCGCCTGGCCCGATCATGGCTGACAAGCCCCAGTACATTCCACCACCCAAGCGGCACGTCATGCGCGATATGGAAAGTCTGATTCATCACTTCATTCTGTTTACGCAGGGCTTTAGGCCGCCGAAGGGCGAAACCTATTGCGCGACGGAATCGCCCAAAGGAGAGCTCGGATTTTTTATCATCAGCGATGGCAGCCCCCGCCCCTATCGGCTAAAGATTCGCGCTCCATCGTTCGTTCATATGGGCGCCTTCGATCACATGGCGCGGGGCTATTTGATTTCCGATATCATCACAATTTTTGGCACTTACGACGTGGTGATGGGAGAGTGCGACCGATGACTGGCTATTCACTGTTGTAAGTCAACAGCAGCCTTCGACCAAGGAATGAACGCCCCCATGACGCTGTCCGAAAAGTATCGAGATGAGATTGCAGCCATTCTGGCACGCTATCCGGTCAAGCGATCGGCACTCATTCCCCTCCTCTATCTTGCTCAACGGGAGCAAGGTTACATCACCGAAGAAGCAATGATCGAAATTGCCGGCATTCTCGGCCTTACCCCCCCACAAGTGTATGAAACGGTCACCTTTTACACCCTGTTTAACCGCAAGCCAGTTGGCAAGTTCCATATTCAGATCTGCAAATCGCTCATGTGTGCGTTAGTCGGATCGGATTCTGTGATCGAGTGGATCAACACCAAACTCGGCATCGGTCCCGGGGAAACCACACCCGACGGTCTTTTTACCCTGAGCCTTGTGGAATGTCTGGCATCCTGCGGCACCGGCCCTATGATGCAGATCAACGACGACTATTACGAACGTCTCACAGAAGAAAAGGTGGATCAAATCTTGTCCGACTTACGATCAACGGGATCCAGTCAATTAAAAAGCGGCCCTTTCATGTGGCCAGAACCAACGAAGACATGAACCGGTCAAGCCTGCGCCCCACTGTCTCAATCATGGCACCAGACACGCAAGATGAAGGCGGAGTACGAGCCTGTCACCAAAGAGGCTACGCCCTCGTCACCGACGCCGAACGGACGCACCATGCCACAACATGAAGTGATCTTGCTCAAAAATATGATGCAGCCGGGATACGGAGGCTCCCTGACCGAATACGAGCGGGCTGGTGGCTACCAAGCGATCCGCATGACGCTCGGTAAGATGGCGCCGTCGGATGTCATTGCAGCGGTCCGCAAATCCGGCTTACGCGGACGCGGCGGAGCCGGGTTTCCTACCGGCGTCAAATGGGGCTTTCTGCCCAAAGATTATCAAGGCCCCCGCTATCTCTGTTGCAACGCTGACGAAAGCGAACCCGGCACATTCAAAGATCGTCAATTGATGGAGCGCGATCCCCATCAGGTGCTCGAGGGCATCATCCTGGCCTGCTATGCCATCGGAGCGGAATCCGCCTACATTTACATTCGTGGAGAATTAGTGTTGGCTGCCGCGATCCTCGAACGAGCCATCGGCGAGGCTAGAGCCGCCGGTTACATCGGCAAAAACATTTTGGGTACCGGTGTCAACGTGGACGTCTGGGTCCACCGAGGGGCTGGTGCCTACATCTGCGGCGAAGAAACGGCGTTGCTCGAATCGCTAGAAGGCAAACGCGGCCTGCCGCGCGTCAAACCGCCCTTTCCCGCTACGCACGGACTCTACGGCAAGCCAACCGTGGTGAACAACGTCGAAACGTTGGCCAATCTGCCACACATCTTGACTCGTGGTCCCGAATGGTTTGCCTCGATCGGGTCACCACCCAAAAGCACCGGCACCAGAATCTTTTGCGTAAGCGGACATGTCAAGCGACCAGGCAACTACGAACTCCCTATGGGAGTGACGGCCCGCGAATTGATTTATGAACATGCCGGGGGGATGCGATCGGACAAACCGCTCAAAGCCTTCATCCCAGGCGGTGCGTCAGCCCCCTTTCTCACTCCGGCCCATCTGGATGTCAAATTGGATTTCGAGTCGGTGGCAGCGGCCGGATCCATGCTAGGATCTGGGGGGGTGACCGTCATAGAAGAAGGCACCAACATGGTGTGGGCTGCTCTGCGACTGATGGAATTTTTCTATCACGAATCTTGCGGCAAGTGTAGCCCGTGCCGGGAAGGCAGCTCATGGCTTGTTCAAATCATGCGCCGGATCGTCGCAAAGAGGGGGCGGATGGAGGACCTTGAAACCTTATCCGATCTATGTAAGAACATCGCAGGACGGACGGTCTGCGCCTTCGGCGACGCGGAGGTCGCCCCGATCCAAGGGACGTTGAAATATTGGCGGGACGAATATGTGGCCCTCATCCGCGAAGCGGAGAGCGCCAACCTGATCATGCCGAAACCGATTGGCGCTCAACAGCATTCATCCCGCTGAGTCACCGATCGCCTCACCGAGGCAACCGGCGACTCCAGGCAGGGAAAAACGGAAGCGGGCAACACTCGCAATGACAACACTTGCATCACAGTCCACCAGTCAGCAAACCGGTCCGCTGGTGCGCCTCACCATCGACGGCATCACCGTCCATGTTCCCAAAGGGACTTTGGTCATCGAGGCAGCCCGTCGCGTTGGCGTCATGATTCCGCATTTCTGTTATCACCCCAAGCTGAAGCCCGATGCCAATTGTCGGATGTGCTTAGTGGAAATCGAAAAAATGCCCAAACTTCAAACGGCGTGCAGCACCCTCGTGGAAGAGGGAATGAACGTGCGGACGGCCACTCCCGTCGTCAACGACGCCCATAAGTCGGTGCTAGAATTCATCCTGTCCAATCATCCCTTGGACTGTCCGGTCTGCGACCAAGGGGGACGGTGCGATCTTCAGGACTTCTCCCACCAATATACGCCCACGACTAGCCGCTTTATCGAGATCAAGCGCGTCTTTCAAAAAGAATATTTCAGCCCCTTGATTGAAACGCAGATGAATCGTTGCGTCCAGTGCCTGCGTTGCGTCCGGTATTGCAACGAGGTCATGGACGTCAAGGCGTTGGCTCCTGTGGGACGCGGTACTTTGACCGAGATCAAACACTTCGGCCCACACCCCCTGCACTGCGAGTTTTGTGGTGGCTGCGTGCAGATCTGTCCGGTTGGCGCCATCACCAGCCGGCTGTCGATGTACGAGTACCGGCCGTGGATGCTCAAGCGAGCCGACACCATCTGCGGCTACTGCGCAGACGGTTGCCAGATGACGGTCCAAACAAAAGGACAGGAGCTGATCGAGGTCAATTCGGCGTGGGGAGCAGGACGCAACAACGGCGACCTCTGCGTCAGAGGCTTCTTTGGCTTTCATGCAGTCAGTCATCCGGCTCGACTCACCCACCCGCTCATTCGGCGTAATGATACGCTCACTGTAGCGACCTGGGAGGAAGCGCTAGCGTTTATCGCTGAACGAGTCAGCACGATCAAGCAGACTTATGGAGGGCAAAGTTTTGGCGGTTTGATCTCAAGCCGCTGTACTAATGAAGAGTTGTACGTGTTTCAAAAATTCATGCGTGTGACGATCGGCACCAACAACATCGACAGCAGTGCACGATATGGTCTTCTCAATGCCGTCCACGCCATGCGAGCTGTGCAAGGTGTTCATCGATGGACGGTCAGTTTCGAGGACATTGTCGCAGCCGATGTCCTGTTGCTGGTGGGAACCAACATCACAGAAACCAATCCGGTTACCGGATTGCGGGTCAAGGAGGCAGTTAAAAAACAGCGCGCATCGCTGATCACGATTGAACCCCTGGAGCCCTCCATTGAGCCGATCAGCAACATCGCCAACTTGTCGTCCCTGCACTGTTCTGTCCCCTCGACGTATATGTGCAATGCCATCCTTGGCCTCTTGAAAGCCGTCGTCGAGAACAACTGGATCCACGCGGATCTGACCCAACGTCATCCCACCTATGTCCGTGACCTTTCGGAGGCCCTTGCTCCGATCAAGTGGGAAGCACTCCAGGCCACTACCGGTCAGGATGCTGCGTGGTTCGCCGCCGCGGCCAAACTGCTTGCGGAGGGACAACGTGTCGTGGTGCTTACCGGACAGTCTCTTTTGCGACAGACAGGTGGCTACGGCAATTGCCTCAACCTTTTTGATCTACTGCTCTTAACCGGCAAACTGGATCGAGGTGGTTGCGGCTTCGCTCCGCTCGCGGAGGAAAACAACGAACAGGGCGCTATTGAAATGGGAGCCGCCCCTGAGTTTCTGCCGGGCCCTTGCGACAGCTCTGCCCGCACAGAGCGGGAACGGATCCTGTCGTCATGGACAAGTGACACACCCGTTGCAGGCGGCGCTTCCCTGGTTGAGATGTTGGATCAGGCTAGAGCTGGGATCCTGAAGGCCATGTTTATCGTTGGCGAAAATCCTGTAGCGAGCCTCCCTGCCCAAGTGCGCGCCCATGATGCTTTGCGAAAATTGGAACTGCTGGTCTGCCAGGAACTCTTTTTGACGGACACTGCCGCTCTTGCACATGTGGTCCTGCCAGCCGCTTCTTCCTTGGAAAAGGCTGGCACATTCACGAACACAGAGGGCCATGTCCAAGCCATTCGTCCGGCCATTGAACCTATCGGCGAAAGCCGTCCTGATTGGGAAATCATGGCCGCCTTGTCATCTTTGCTGGGAACCCCAATGGACTATGCGGAAAGCCGGGACATTCTGAAGGAGATCCGGGAAGTGATTCCCGGTTATGGAGTGCTTGGACCATCACCGATGATGCCCCGAGTCGAGGCTTCGGCCATCACGCGCTATCTGACCGACAGCTACAGACACAATCTCGGGGAGCGGTATCGTCTCCTTCCCCACCAGAAGCTCGCTGATGGGACCCTGCAGCTGGAATTGACACATAGCTTATTTCATTCTGGCAAGTTTTCCGCAAAGGCAAAGGGCCTGCTTCTGGTGGAACCGGAGGGGACACTGCGGATTAGCCCCCGTGATGCAAACCGCTTCATGCTCAACAACGGCGATCGGGTACGGCTATCCAACATACGGGGAGAATTCACAACTACTGTTAAGATTATGCCCCGCGTCCCTCCAGGATGGGCCTGGTTTCCGAACCACTTTGGTTCGGAAGTCATGCAGTTGTTTGATTGTACGATCGATCCGGTCACCCGCGTGCCGGCCTTCCGAACGACGTCGGTTTCTATCGTGAAGGTTGCATAAATGCGTTGTTCTGTTTCATAGTGAGGGCCACGAGCCCTATAGCCAGGAGTTGTCTTGTGAGCGAACTAGGTTTGCGCTTGACTCTCTCATTGATTCAAATTGCCGTTGTTGTCGCAATCATCATTGTGACCGTACTCATTCTGACCCTAGCCGAACGGAAGATCTTGGGTTGGATGCAGGACCGGATGGGCCCCATGGAAGTCGGTCCCTACGGCATCCTTCAACCGTTCGCTGACGCCATCAAGTTATTCTTCAAGGAAGACATCGTGCCAGCGGGAGCAAACAAATTGCTTTTCACGGTAGCACCGCTGCTGGCGTTGATTCCGGCCTTCATCGGATTTGCCGTCATTCCCTGGGGGCCAGATTGGACACTCGAAATCAACGGCATCGTTTACAAACCCTTCGTGATTAGCGACATCAACATCGGTATCCTCTACATCCTAGCCTTCGCCTCCATCGGAGCATACGGAATCATCTTGGGGGGATGGGCCTCCAACAGCAAATATTCGCTGCTTGGTGGCCTTCGATCGGCCGCGCAAGTGATTAGTTACGAGTTGAACGTCGGGCTCGCCATTATCGGCGTCATCATCCTGGCCGGTTCGTTGAGCCTGGTGAAAATCACCAACGCCCAATCGGGATGGTTCTGGCATTGGTACCTCTTTGCCTTACCAGTTCCCCAGATTGTTGCGTTCGTGGTCTATGTGATTTCGGCAGTGGCCGAAACCAACCGCGTTCCGTTTGATCTCCCCGAAGCCGAAAGCGAATTGGTGGCGGGCTTTTTCACCGAATACAGCGGTCTGCGTTTTGCCTTTTTCTACCTCGCCGAGTATGCCAATATGATCTTGGTTTCGTGCATCGCGGCCGCGATGTTTCTTGGTGGATGGAACGCCCCCTACCCCGGTACCATCCTTGACCGCCTGGGACTACCTTCCCTGGCCTGGATCGAACACACCATGTGGTTTGCGGCCAAAACCTATTTCTTTCTGTTTCTCTTTTTCTGGCTGCGCGCCACATTGCCGCGCCTGCGCTACGATCAGTTGATGCGGTTCGGCTGGAAGGTGATGCTGCCGATCGCGTTGGCAAACATTGTCATCACCTCCATTGCAGTTTACTTGTTTCCAAACGCCTAACGGCCGAGAGCACGTTGTATGAACAAGCTCAAACAATGGCTCAAAACCATCACACTCTATGAAATCCTTGTGGGCATGAAAACCACGCTTGGACATTTGCTGCGCTACAGGCCAATCACGTTGCAATATCCGCACGAAAAGCGGATGTTGCCGGAGAACTATCGCGGCATGCTAGCCCTATTGCGCTACGATGACGGAACGGAGAAATGCGTCGGCTGCGACCTGTGCGAGGCGGCGTGCCCCTCCCGTGTGATTCGCGTGGTCAGCGCCGAAGTGCCCGGTGAGCCTACCAAACGCTACGCCAAAGAGTACTACATGGACATGACCCGTTGCCTGTTTTGCGGCATGTGCGTGGACGCCTGCCCCGTCGACGCATTAGGCATGACGCGGGAGTTCGAGTGGGCAGTATACGACAAACGGCAGCTCCACCTGAACAAACAGCAGTTACTGGCGATCGGTGACCGTTCCTTCCCCGTCCGCGAGAAACGCTTGGAGCTCCAACACCCCAACACGGCATTCTTCAACGTGGCGTTCAAGCACATGCCGCAAAAGCCGGCGTAACGGCCCGTTGCCCCTACAAGGTCGAACCGAGAATGCCGTACACAGGCGTGTGCCGTTGGTCAGAGAGGAGTGTAACTTGTGGCGCAGTTGGTCTTCGGATATTTTGCAGGCGTGATTGCCGTTGCCGCCGTCTTGGTGGTGGCACTCCGTAACCCAGTCTATAGTGTTCTTTCGTTGTTGGTCATGTTCTTCCATGTTGCAGGGCTGTATATCACTCTCCACGCAGAGTTCCTGGCTGCAGTCCAGATTATCGTTTACGCCGGCGCCATTTTAGTCCTCTACCTGTTCGTCCTCATGCTGCTGAACAGCAAACAAGACGATCGGTATCACCGTCAATGGCAGATGGCTGTGATCTTGTGCTGTCCTCTGTTTCTGGAATTGATGGTGCTGTTTGCCGGCGTGGATCCAGGAGCAACTGATCCACTTGCCGCTGCTCCCATGAACTCCGGAGAAGACAATACTCGTGCAATCGGCCTGACACTTTTCTCAACATATCTGTTTCCCTTTGAAGTGGCCTCATTGATCCTCCTGGTAGCCATGATTGGCGCCATCATGCTGGCCAAGCGGGACATCGGCAGGCAGGGAGCATAACCTATTGCGGAGGGATTTACGATTCAGTCAATACGAGGTGAGCAGCGTGGCAATAGCCATGACAGCCGAGGCCTGGCCCCCCAGGCTCCCTCGATGCATGAACCATTCTTCAACAAATCTTCTATGAAGTCGGTTACCCTATGACCATTCCGCTCTCATACTATGTCATCTTGAGCGCCGTAGTTTTTTTAACGGGAGTAGTCGGCGTATTGATTCGTCGCAACATCATTGCCATTCTTTTGTCGGTCGAGTTGATGTTAAACGCCACAAACATCAATTTCGTGGCGTTTTCTCGCTATTTAGAGGATTTGGGAGGGCAGGTTTTCGTGTTCTTTGCCTTGACGGTGGCGGCAGCAGAGGTCGCAGTTGGCCTGGCAATTATCATCGCTCTGCATCGATCGAAAGAATCGATCAATATCGAAGATTTCAAATTGCTGAAATGGTAACAACTGTGTCTTTGAGAAGGGGCAGACCGCTATTCTTCTCCTTTGCAATCATGGTAGGATTCCTGTCTTTGCCATTCGACCAGTCACCAATGCCGACACCGACGTGCTGACCATGCCTTACGTCTTGATCCCTCTCTTACCTTTTACGTCCTTTCTCATCCTGGGCCTCGCCGGTCACTGGATCAAGGAGAAGGCGCACCTAGTCGCCGTCCCGGCCGTGGTGTTGTCGTGTTTGTTGTCTATCACTGTGTCCCTCGATGCAATTGACGGACACAATATCACAATCCCACTCTATAGCTGGCTGATCGCCGGGTCGTTAGACATTCATATTGGCCTGTCGATTGACCGGCTCACAGCCGTGATGCTCTTGTTAGTCACCGTCGTCAGTTCACTTGTCCACGTCTATACCATTGGGTACATGCACGGCGAACCAGGATACGCCCGATTCTTTAGCTACATTGCCTTGTTCACTTTTTCGATGCTCATGCTCGTGCTGGCTGACAATCTGTTGCAACTGTTTATCTTTTGGGAAGCAGTCGGCCTCTGTTCATACCTGTTGATCGGCCATTGGTATGAACGCCCTTCCGCCTGTGCGGCGGCGACGAAGGCATTCCTGGTCAATCGCATTGGCGATTTTGGGTTTCTGCTTGGGATGCTGTTGACATGGGCCACCTTTGGCTCCTTGAACTATGACGATATTTTCACCAGAGCATACGAAATGGCAGGACAGACGATTAACCTTCTGGCTCCTCTGGGGGGAAGGTGGGACGTTTCGATCCTGACCCTTCTCTGCCTTCTACTCTTCACCGGCGCAATCGGCAAGTCGGCACAGATTCCCCTCCATGTGTGGTTACCGGATGCCATGGAAGGGCCAACGCCCATCTCAGCTTTGATCCATGCGGCGACAATGGTCACCGCCGGCGTCTTCATGGTGGCCCGGCTGGCGCCAATTTACAATCTCTCCCCCTTCGCCATGGATGTCGTGGCTATAGTCGGCGCTGTCACAATGGTCTTGGGGGCAACCATCGCACTGACCCAGACGGACATCAAGCGGGTGGTGGCGTACTCAACCGTCAGCCAACTGGGCTACATGATGATGGCCTGCGGGCTTGGCGCCTATGTGTCTGGCATGTATCACCTATTGACCCATGGCGCTTTCAAAGCGTTGCTGTTCCTGGGGTGTGGATCGGTCATCATCGCGCTGCACCACGAACAGGACCTGCGCAAGATGGGTGGGCTTAAAGACAAGCTGCCGATTACCTATTGGACGTTCGTAGTGGGATCCCTCGCTTTGGCTGGATTCCCCCTGACAGCGGGGTTCTTCAGTAAGGACGAGATTTTGGTCGCCGCTTGGTCTTCGGGCCTCTTGGGGCAAGTGCTTGCTCTTGCCGGGCTTATCACCGCCTTCCTGACGGCTTTTTACAGTTTCCGGCTGGTCTTTGTGATGTTTTGGGGCCCATCGCGCGTCGATCCGCACCATGCCCCTCACGTGCATGAACCGTCCGTCGTGATCACCGGACCTCTTGTCATCCTAGCAGTATTGAGCATCCTGACCGGCTACCTCGGGATCCCCTCGTTATTGGAACCGGTGTTTGCGAGCAGCTCTCTCGCAGCATCGGCCGGCGCCCCCGGAGAATCCCACAGCACCGCCGGCATCGGTATCATGGTTGGAGCAACCGTGGCTGGTCTTGCTGGTATCGCCAGTGCCTACTATCTCTATGTGCTCAACCCCCCTCTGCCAAGCCATCTGGCCCAACAGTGGAACCGTCTGTACCAGGGATCCTTGAACAAATGGTACGTGGACGAAGCTTACAACCGGCTGTTTGTGCACACAACCTTATCCGCGGCTTCCTCATTATGGCAACGGATCGACGTTGGTATGATCGATAGAGCCGTCAACGGCGTGGGACGGGCCGTAGCGAGAGGAGGAAAGCTCCTTCGCTTACTACAAAGTGGGGAAACACAACACTATGCGTTGGCGATGGCAACCGGTCTCGTTGTGATGGTGACAATCGTGTTGCTGTTGTAATGGCGGCGACCGTTCGTCGTCGCTCAACGAGGAATTGCATGGCGGATTCATTTCCCTGGGTCACAGTCTTGATCTTCCTGCCAATAGCTGGTGCTGCCGCGTTGTACATGGTAGCAAAGACCGCCGTTCGTGCACTTGCCTTGGGGATCACAATGGCCGAGTTAGTCATCGCGGTTCCCCTCTGGTGGCAATTTGACCCCTCCTCTGCCGCTATGCAGTTTACCGAACAGGTCGCATGGATTGCCTGGCCTCCTGTTCACTACCATGTGGGACTCGATGGTATTAGTTTCCCCCTCGTCTTGATGACGACAGCCTTACTACCTCTGTGTGTTTTAGTCTCCTGGCATTCCATCGAAACACGAATCAGAGACTTTATGGCTCTCCTCTTGGTGATGGAGGGCGCCATGATCGGGGTATTTGCTGCGTTGGATTTCGTGCTGTTTTACATTTTCTGGGAAGCAATGCTGATTCCAATGTATCTCCTTATCGGCATGTGGGGCGGCCCCAATCGGCTCTATGCCACGGTAAAGTTCGTGCTCTATACCCTTGCCGGCAGTATCCTGTTGTTGGTTGCGATTTTAGTCCTGTACGCTCAGACAGACACTTTCGACATCCTTCGCTTAAGTCGCGCTTCCTATTCTCCCGCTCTACAGATGTGGTTGTTCGTCGCCTTCTTCGCCGCCTTTGCAGTCAAAATTCCGATGTTTCCCTTTCACACCTGGCTCCCCGACGCCCACGTCGAGGCTCCCACAGCGGGCAGTGTCATCCTTGCCAGTGTGCTGCTCAAAATGGGCACCTACGGATTCCTGCGATTCAGCCTGCCTATGCTTCCCGATGCGTCCAAAGTGTTCACCCCGCTCATGATTACCTTGTCGATCATCGCCATTATTTACGGCGCCTACATGGCGCTGGCTCAGACCGATCTAAAAAAGCTCATCGCCTATTCGAGCGTGAGCCACATGGGATTCGTCACACTGGGACTCTTTACGTGTAACCTGCAGGGGATCGAAGGTGCCGTAATACAGATGATTAATCATGGCATCACCACCGGCGGCCTCTTTCTCTTGGTCGGCATCCTTTACGAACGGACCCACAGCCGGCTCATTGCCGACAACGTGGGGCTTGCCAAACCGATGCCCCGCTACGCCACCTGCTTGACTATTTTTGCCCTCTCCTCCCTTGGCCTGCCGGGGACCAATAGTTTCGTTGGAGAATTCTTGGTACTGGCTGGCACCTTCCTCGCCAACAAGTTCGCCGCAACTGTGGCGTCGGTGGGCATCATTCTCGCCGCCGCCTATTTGCTCTGGATGGTCCAGCGGGTCGCCTTCGGCGTTCCCTCACCCACTTCTCTGCCGAAACTCCGCGACATGAATGGCCGTGAAATGGCGACGGTCGTCCCTCTCATCGTCTTCGTCTTTCTGATTGGGGTGTTCCCCAATCCCTTGGTAACCCGCCTGCACTCCAGTGTCAATCAGGTACTGGCCCGCTTGCTTCCGGCGCCCGTTTCAGCCGAAACCGTCACCCAGCATCATGATGCGTTGCCCCCGCCAACTCCCGCTGACGCTGGCAACCCATCGGACTTCGTCAGATGGACGAGAGGTCTGGCCGAGTCCTCCTTCTCGTACGAAGCTTCCTCCGCCGAACCACGCTCCCTAGACCGGGGCAGCCCTGATGCCCAGTTGAGGGAGGATCTCTCATGACATTTTCGTTCGGAGATCTGTTGCTCGTCTTACCCGAATTGCTGGTCGTGCTGGCGGCGTGTACCGTCTTGGCAGTTGAACCGCTCCTGGATCCTCCCCACCGGCAGAGATTGGCCTGGCCGAGCCTGGGCACTTTGGCTATCTGCATGGGACTCATTGCTTTCCGTATCGGGCACAGAGCGGAAGCGTTCGGCGGCCTGGTCACTATCGACGACTATGGCTCTTTTTGGAAGCTCCTCCTGTGCTTTGTTGCTGGCCTGACGGTCTTACTGTCCCATTCGTACCTCAAAGAAGAACGGCTGCACATCGGCGAATACTACGCCTTGGTATTGTTGACCCTCTCCGGAATGATGGTGATGGTGTCAGCCACGGATCTTCTGACCATCTATCTAGGCACGGAATTGATGTCACTTGCCCTTTATGTGATGGCTGGACTAAAACGGCCGGAACCCCGTTCGCTTGAAGCCTCCGCGAAATATTTTGTCTTGGGAGCATTCTCCTCCGGCATCATGCTCTACGGTGTGTCGCTGCTCTACGGAGCAACGGGCAGCACGAGGCTGACGGTGATCGCATCAGCCCTCACCGGCTCTGGATCGGATACGCCACTGCCCTTGGTCGCCACGGTGCTTCTTACGGCCGGATTTGGTTTCAAGCTGGCCCTGGTGCCATTTCACATGTGGACGCCCGACGTCTATCAGGGCGCCCCTACCTCGGTTACGGCCTTCATGGCTGTCGCGTCAAAAGCCGCCAGTTTTGGCGCATTCCTCCGCGTCTTCCTGGACGGACTAGGCAGTTTCAAAACCGATTGGTCTGTACTGCTGCTTGTCCTCTGTGTCGCTACCCTCGTGCTGGGAAACAGCGTCGCCCTTGTTCAGACCAACATCAAACGGATGTTGGCCTATTCAAGCATCGCCCACGCCGGTTATGCCATGATAGGAGTCGTGGCAGCAGGATGGGCGGCGGAGAGAGGACACGAAGCCACCAGCGTGGCCAGCGTGCTGCTCTATATCGCCGTCTATGTCTTCATGACGTTCGGTGCATTCGCCGTTGTCGCCATGCTGCGGAAGGGCGACGTTGAGGGAGAGGAAATCGATGACTTCACCGGCTTGGCCAAGCGTCATCCCCTTGGCGCCCTGATGATGCTGGTGTTCATGGTATCGCTAGCTGGCATTCCACCAACGGCTGGGTTCATTGGAAAATTTTACGTCTTCATGTCGGCAGTAGAGGTAGGACTTACGTGGCTGGCAGTGATCGCGCTCGTCTTTGCTGTCGTGTCCGCCTACTACTACCTCCGAGTGGTGCTGGTGATGTACATGCGGGAACCGGCAGAGGGTACAGAAACCTTGCCTCGTCTAATTCTTTCCCCTACACTCTCAATTGTGCTGGCCTGTGCAATTGCTGGTGTGATTGTGTTGGGACTGTATCCCGGTCCACTCGTAAGCCTTGCAACCCAAGCTGTTCGCGCTCTTCAATAAAACAATCTTCGTTCCCGCTCGCCATTGAATCAACCGTGTTGAGGTCCTTCCCTCCGTTGCAGACACTTCATCATCACCGACCGTGTTATCAGACCGATTATGTAGTCATCGTGCATCACCACAAGGCAATCTCATCCTCCCTGCGTCATCTGCACCAGAGCCTGCATGCGGGGGGTTCCGGCCCCCCCACACAATAATGCCGTGACAGGTCGCATCACTTCTTAGACTTACCTGCTGAACCAAAGCCACGTCAGCACTGCCTAAATATCGCGGACCGTTACTAGCCCTATCACTCGCCCTTTATCGACGACAGGAACCCTCCATAACCAAAGATCTAAAAATGTCCGCTGACCGCCGTATCCAATGAGCTGGTGGCGGGTAGAACCCTCTCCGTTCTGACCATCAGTTCCCGAACCAGCACAGTCGCCAATATCTGATAGAGAGTCGCTTGTCGCCGACTGACCATCGTCGCAACACAGAGAACTGTACCAACTACCATAGCCCATCCCCCTTCCTAGGGGATTGAAACGGGTAAGTGACCTGTCAGTGCACCAAGGAACACAATCAGGCCTCTCAGACTGAACAGAGCTCCTAAGCCTAGACCAACCCAAGCAGCCTGTTGTGTTGACCACGTGTTCGGCAGTCAATGGTTCAAGAGCGGAACTTACGGCCAACCCCATACTCCCCTCCCGTTGCACGATACCTAGCAGCAGAGGGCTAAGAGTTAGGAACCCGTTGCGCACCTGCAGCCACACCTTGACCACCAACACCTTATTCTGTCCTCCTTGCGAGGAATTCAATGACGTGACGGTTCAGCGTATGAAGCCCCTCGGTCTTCGATTTAGCCAATGAGACCTTGCATCGGGAGCCCCCGATTCCCGTCTCTCAGCGACCAGATTTTGAACCATGTGGCGGATCGCCTCACACCAGGGAGCATTGTGGTATTTCACGCAACAGAAAGGGTAACCAGACACGAGACGTCATCGGACGGCTGACCCGCAATGTGCTCCCCCGCCGACCTCTGACCCCACGACAGTCAGCGAACCGCTCCATTGCAAAGGAGAAAAGCCATAAACAGGCTCCTTATCCGCCCCATGCCCTCCACCGATCGATCAGCCATCGGGCCAATATTGGATAGATCAGATCCGTAGCAACGGCTTGGTCTTTCGTCAGTCGCTTGAGATTGCATCGTTTGTCCATTGTCCTTCAGGACGAGATAGCCATGTGGCTGAACTCAACGTTCAGATTGCCACCATCGCGGTCGTCCGGTTTCTGGTGGGAGATGAGTGAGAGCTGCTAACGGTCGCACCAGGAGTCCGCAGATAGGGTGTGGACCGGCATTTGCTCGAATACATTGAGCAACCCCTGTTTGCCCGAACCCAGAACCTCTTTGCATACGTGTCGGACTTTAACGAGCAGGCCCGGGCCTTTTATCGCAAGCTGGGCTATCAGGAGGGAGGATCGACACCGGATCTCCTGGTTGCTGGCTTCTCCGAAGTTCTCGTACGGAACACGGTGGGACCAGCCAACGGTGGCCGCTCCCTTATCGTCCCCTTCCCCATCACCCTGGCCCGTTATCCCGGGCAGAGATCCTCGCCAACGGTCTGTGAGAACTTCGTCTTGGATCTTGCCACCAGCCCTACAGCATCTGCTATAAGGGGACCCATGAAGGTGACCAAACTACTCCACACCAGGATGCGGGTCAACGACCTTGAGGCGGCCATTCGGTTCTACACCACCATCCTTGGTCTAGAAGTCATCGAACGTAAGACCTCACCACGGGGCTCGCAACTTGCCTTCTTAAAAACTCCAAACAGCGACGAACTGATCGAGCTAACCTGTTTTCCCCCAAGCGGGCCAGTTCGTGTGCAGGAAGACCTCATCCATCTTGCCTTTCAGGTCGAGAGTCTGGATCGCGCCATTGCGTTTCTGACCGCACAGGGCATTCCTATTACGGATGGGCCTACTCAAACTTCATCCGGTAGCCGCTTCATTTTCATCGATGCTCCGGACGGTTACGAAATCGAATTGATCGAACGCCCACCTGGAGTGACAATCGTCTAACACATCGCCTGACAGCATGACCAAAAGGAGGCGACGGATG
Organism: Nitrospira sp.; assembly: GCA_024330925.1. Taxonomy (GTDB): domain Bacteria; phylum Nitrospirota; class Nitrospiria; order Nitrospirales; family Nitrospiraceae; genus Nitrospira_D. Next base: position 5,239 of record JANDJK010000005.1, on the reverse strand, counting down.
AAAAACGGGTTCTTTCGCGGACATGGCCTAGGCAATGATTATCTCGTCATGGACCCTCAGGAATTGACGTTCAAACTCACAGCGAAAAGCATCCAGCGCATCTGCGATCGTCATTGGGGACTAGGCAGCGACGGTATCCTCGCAGTGGTTCCCTCCACGAAAGCCGACTTTGGTCTGAAAATTTTCAACCCTGACGGCAGTGAGGCCGAGAAATCCGGCAACGGGTTGCGAATTTTCGCCCGCTACCTCCATGCCACCGGCAAGACGAGAAAGCAGCGGTTCACAGTGGAAACCAAGGGAGGGATCGTGTCGATCGTCGTTCATCTGGACCGCCACGGAGACGTGCGGGAGGCCACAGTAGAGATGGGGCAAGCCACGTTTGCACCAGCCGCCCTCCCTTGCACTCTGAAGGTTGCGGAACTCGTTCAACAGCCCATCGAGGTGGCAGGCCGCAGCTTCACCTTCACCGGCGTGAGTGTGGGAAACCCCCACTGCATCCTGTTTAAGCCGTATGGAAAGTCTTGGTCCCGGGAGGAGCTGTTGGAACTTGGCCCCGCCTTAGAAACCCATCGATTCTTTCCCAAACGAACGAACGTCCAGTTGGCCGTCCCGACCGGCCGCAAGGAAATCTTCATCTTGATCTGGGAGCGAGGAGCCGGCGAAACTCAGGCATCTGGCTCTTCATCCTGCGCCGCAGCGTGTGCAGCCGTGCGGTTAGGGCTGGTTGAAAGCCCTGTCACCGTGAAGATGCCGGGGGGAGCCTTACTGGTCGACGTCACTCCAGAGTTCAGCCTTACCATGAAGGGGCCGGTCGCCGAAGTCGCCCGTGGGTTCCTCAGTCCCTCATTCGTCCGGACCTTACGATAAGGCCATAGGGCCACATCAGCGTTAACGGTCGTTGGCCGAAGACAGCAAGGCACTGCCCTTGGTATGCTATGAATCAGGGCCCCGTGACGTATGACACGCGACGATCTCAGTGCCAAGCTCGCTCGTCTCCCGGAACAGCCAGGAGTCTATCTATTCAAAAACGCGCAGGGTGCAATCATTTATATCGGCAAAGCGGCCGTCCTCGCCGACCGAGTGCGATCCTACTTTCAGCGCAGTGCCGATCACAACCCCAAAACCGCCTTGCTCGTAAGCCAGATCGCCGACGTGGAAACGATGGTCACCCGTTCGGAACTGGAAGCGCTGATCCTTGAAAGCAATCTCGTCAAACGACACAAGCCTCGATTCAATATTGTGCTTCGCGACGACAAACAATATCCCTACCTCCGACTGCCCATCAAAGACGACTTTCCTCGCCTATCTCTTGTGCGTCGGGTCCAGCGAGATGGAGCTCTCTACTACGGCCCCTATACCCCAACCAACGCTCTGCGGGAGACGTTGAAAGTCATCAAGCACGTGTTCCCCCTGGCGACCTGCTCGATCGAGATCGACGGCAAAGCAGAACGGGCCTGTCTCGAGTTTGAAATCAAACGGTGTATGGCGCCATGCACCGGCAACCAAACAAAGGAAGAGTACCACCAGATCGTCAGACAGGTCCGTCAATTTTTGGAAGGTCGCGATCGCGAGCTCCTGGATGAGTTACGGGAGAAAATGCACCAGGCGGCCGAGCGCGAGGAATTCGAGGAGGCGGCTCGACTGCGGGATCGTCTTTTTAAAGTGGAACGGATGTTGGAAAAACAGCGGGTGACGCAGGTTTCCGCTGTCGATCAGGACGTCATTGGTTTCGCACGGCAAGGCAACGCCGTGGACTTGCAGATTCTGTTTGTCCGAGGCGGCCTGTTGATCGGGCGCAAAGATTTCTTTTGGCCGCAGTCGGCCGATGCCACCGATGAGGAGCTCGTTCGTTCAGCCATTGAGCAGTTCTACAACAAAGACGGGCAACCACCGAAAGAGATACTCATCCCTACCGCGCTAGAAGACGCCCAACTGATTGAACAATGGCTCTCCAACAAGCGAGGAGAACCGGTCCGTGTCCTTGCCCCAGAACGGGGCACCAAGCACCAACTCGTGCTGCTGGCCGAAGAAAACGCAGCAGCCGCTGTGACCAATCATCTACGCGAAGAAGAACTTGATCGGCAAGCAAGCATCGAATTGCAGCGACTGTTGAGGTTGGATCATCCACCGCGCCGCATCGAAGGATTTGATATCTCCACAACCATGGGTGACCTGTCCGTAGCCTCCATGGTCGTGTGGGAAGACGGCCAGATGAAGAAGGCCGACTACCGGCGGTTTAAAATCAAGACCGTCGTGGGCGCCAACGACTTTGCGAGCATCAAAGAGGCAGTCATTCGACGCTATGGCATACTCAACAACGAACCAAGCAGCATGAACGAAGGTCTCTCCCTACCCGATGTGATTCTTATCGACGGTGGCCTGGGGCAATTATCCGCTGCCATGGAGGGGCTTCAAGAGGCTGGCCTTTCCCATCTACCGATCATTGGGTTGGCCAAGGCCCGCGGAGCCAAAGAGGAACGGGTATTTCTCGCCGGCAGGAAAAACCCTCTCATTCTCTCTCCGACCGCCCCGGTCACTCATCTGCTCCAACACATTCGAGATGAAGCTCACCGTTTCGCATTGACCTACCACCGTCGCCTGCGAAGGAAAGCCTTGACTACCTCCGAGCTTGACAGGATCCCAGGCATCGGCGAGGCAAGGCGGCAACGGCTGCTGGTTCGCTTTGGCAGCGTGAAGGGGCTGGCTGAAGCCAATGACACAGCGCTTGAAGAAGCCGGGCTGGACCAGCATACCATCGCGCAACTGCGACAATGGCTCAACCAGAGACCCAGCGATTGGGCCTGCGACTAGAGCTCAATCTACCTGTCGGCCGACAATCCACGAAGTAGAGGCCTATCGACCCCACATAAACCGAAGCGCAATGGTGCTGTGACCAGGTGGACCCAAGCGGTTACCGACCCCTGTGCAAGATTTCATGAAACCCTTTCCTGACACATCCATCCAAAGGGTTCCTCTTGGTCCCTACGATGAAATTCCACCACCAAGAATCAACGAAGCAACCAAACCAATCACCCAGTGCACGTCACCCCTCCACCGAGAGAGAAGAGGTACGCCGGCAATCAACGGTAACCAGGCAGGGACCTCACCAACGACTGAGGTGTCGTCGACCGAGGCTGTCAACCTGGTACCCGCCCCAGCAGCTCGTCCTCCCGGCAACTGAAACCGAATTGCCTGATCCCCCGCTTCTCCCACCTACCACTGGCACTCACACTGCTCCTGCAAATGGACAGGATGGGCCCCGAACTAGGGTCATTTGACCCTGTACAGATTTAACCGACCACCATCTTGATTTGAAGACCTAAACAAACTATGGTTTCTACACCGCTTTCTCTGACTGGAGAGCAGGTCCTATGTCTTCCCCGACTCCTTTTCCCCGCGGTATTTTCAACGATCTGTCCAAACAAGAATGCGAGTACTTTTTGGAGGTTATCCATTACACCGCCCACGCAATGACCCCGGAACAGGTGCGGGAAGTGTTGTTCCTTTTCCAAAAATACTTCCCCTTTAGTAAATCGTTAGGGGGGCTGGTTCGCCTGGGACCAGACGGGAGTTTCGCTGGATTTAGCAATATCGTCAATGCCAACTTTCCTGACGAATGGTTGTACCGGTACTGGAAAAACAGCTTTATGGAGGTCGACCCTATCTTCAAATCGGCACTGGAAACTCCAGGAACGCGGCATTGGCAAACGGTCTATCAAAGCCAATCGCCATCGGAGCACGAGCGAGACTTTATAGAGACTGCTCGCCAGTTCGGCCTGTGCGATGGGGTTACAACGGGATCGATCGATCAAACCTGTAAGCTCGTCACATTCTGCTCTTTTGCCACCGAACACGCAATCGAGGCAACGGAGGCGGAACGGTTGCTGCCCCTAATCGACTATTTAGGATCTCATCTCCACCTCGCTCTACTGAGAGTCGCGCCTAAGACTTCGCCTAAGACAGATCGCTGCATCAAGGAGCTCACGTCGCGGGAAGTCACGATCCTCAATTGGATGAAAAACGGAAAAACCAACTGGGAAATCGGCAAGATTCTTGGGGTGAGCGAACGAACGGTCCGATTTCACATCGAGAGCATCTTCTCCAAACTCGAAGTCACGTCGCGCTCGCAAGCCGTGGCCATCGCCATCGAACACGGCCTGCCTGCCCTGCATGGCTTGCCGTCCGCCAGTTAGGTTGGCCGGCAGCATTTTTCCCCTCTGTGCGATCGTGTGCGACCGCTCGCTTAAGCAATCGTTAGAAAATGAAGGGTCGGGAAGGAACGGACGAATTCCCTCCTCCACACAACAATCGTTAGAGACAATCGAGCCCGTCTGTTAGAACCCCTGTTGCTCGCGCACATGCGTGACTACATGTGCACTCTGACACAGAAGGAGACCGTCGTTGCGAGAAAAGATGGCCGAGGGGCTCTTTCCTCTCACAGCAAAACCATGCCGATCAGTCCCCTGTATCATCCTCCTCCGTTCCCTCAGCCAACGAGCGGAGCCATGTGTCCTTCTGCGGTTGAGCGTGCCGGAATAGCAGGCATCTTGTCCGTCTTGGTCAACCACTCCAACATGGCAGGGCGCAAGGTCAACGCCTGGGCTCGAAATTCGTCGAGGTCGAGCACCCCTCCTATGGAGAGCACCTCCGCAGGCGGAATGGCAACAGGCTCTCCAATGGGACGGCACGGCCACCCCATCCGCTGCACGACCCGCAAGAGTTTGTGCTCAACCACCATGTACGTGTAGCGCACGTCGTGCGCGAGACACCATTGGTACATTCCCTTGAAGATGGTCTTCATCAATCTGCCGGACAACCCTCGGTCCGTTATCGACGGGTCCACCATGAGTCTCGTGATCTCCGCCGTATCCGGCGTCTTCCGGACTTGGTGCTCGCCCACCAAACAGGCGCTGAACTCACTTTCGATCATGAAGGGAAGGGGTGCCTGGGTCATGCGGACCATCCCCAATAAGCGGGCTTCTGGAGAAAACACGCCGATCGACGTGCTCCACGCGTCGTAGACGTCTTCTTCGAGTCGATCGGCTCGCTCCGGCACCCATTTCAACCGCTCGGCGAAGACACGATGGCGCAAGCGGTACGCTTCTCGCAGCTCCTCCTCATCAGTCAAGGTCTTGACCAACCATGCCCCTTCGTAGAACGACAGCTCTTTTTCCTCTACCAGCGCCGATTCCCTCATCGCTCCCTCCTTGTGTGCGCCCCGTCGGGGCGGTTCTTTCGT
>JANDJK010000058.1 GCA_024330925.1 Nitrospira sp. | reverse complement strand
CCGATGAGCTGCCCCAACAGAGCCACGCGAAGATCAGGCCATGTTTCCGTGGCCGACGGTTCCGGAATCTCACGGGCTATCGCCAGCCGGTCGCCGACCGCTAATTCGACGACCCGTGTCCACCCCTTGGCTCCCAGAAATCGGTGCTGCGCCGTCGCGCGAACCGTCCTTCCACTGGCCAGACGAACCTGGAACACCGGCCGAGTTCCCACGCACCAGACTTTGTCGCTTTGTGCCGTCAGGATGTGTCCTTCTTCGGACACAGCAAGCACCTCGGGAGCAGCGCCGACAAGATCCCGCACCGGTACCCGCCGCCCGTCGCTCAGGTTGACCAGAGTGTCGCCCGTCACGCACTCCCGCAGGTCGGCCAACATCGGGATCGGTGGTTTCCGGGATTCGACGGCGCGGCTCAATTGAGACAATGCCACAACGGGAACGTTTAATTCTTTTGCCAGGGACTTTAAGGAACGTGAGATGTCAGAGATTTCCTGTTGGCGCGATTCGGCATCGGCTCGCCCCTGCATCAATTGCAGATAATCGACGATGAGCAAATCGAGGCCCTTCTCGGCCTTAAGCCGGCGCGCTTTTCCCCGCATCTGCTGCACCGTCAAGTTGCCGGTGTCGTCAATATAAATCGGTGCCTGCTCCAACCGACCAGCCGCCTCCGCCAGTCGCCACCAATCTTCTTTTTGCAGCTTGCCTGTCCGCAAGGCATGGGAATCCACCCGCGCCTCAGAGCTCAACATCCGGAGCACAATCTGCGGCTTTGACATTTCCAAGCTGAAAATGCCGACAACCGCTTTGGCATGAATCGCGGCATGGGTGGCAAATCCCAGGGCGAGGCTTGTCTTGCCCATGCTCGGTCGACCAGCAACAACGATTAAATCGGACGGTTGGAGCCCTGCTGTTAAATCATCGAGGTCATAGTAGCCAGTCGGCACCCCCGTGACATGCTCCTTGCGTTTGGAGAGTTGATCGACAAGATCGAGACTCTCTTTGATAATGTGAGTGATCGGCGTGAATGTCCGCTCGAGCTTCCCTTGGCCGATGCGAAAGACGGCACGCTCGGCAAAATCGATCAGCTCGTCAACAGAGGTCGTGCCCTCATAGCCCCTCGTGAGAATTTCCGTTGACGCGGCGAGCAATTGTCGTGCGACAGCCTTGTCGCGGATGATCTTGCAATGATAGCGAATATTGGCCGCACTAGGCACCACCTGCACCAACTCGGCCAAGTAGGCCGCCCCACCGACGGCGTCCAACTCGCCCATTCGCCCCAGCCGTTCGGTGAGGGTGATCAGATCAATGACTTCTCCCTCCTCCGCTAAATCGAGCATCGCCCGATAGACTTTGCGATGAGCCGTCCGGTAAAAATCCTCCTCTGTGATCAGCTCCATCGCCTTGGGCATGGCAGCATTGTCCAATAGAATCGCCCCCAAGACCGACTGTTCAGCTTCAAGGTTCTGAGGCGGTAATTTGGGTTGCGAAAGATCGATGACAGGTTTCATGACGGTTTTTTTGACCAGGCCGCCAGGCTCCGTGAAGTCCCGCGGGCTTGAAACAGCCGATCGACGATTAAGGCAAAGCCGGTCGACGGAAGATTCCGGCCAAAGCGACCAATTAAGTGGTTGTAGCGCCCTCCTCCTCCGAGTTCTACACCAAGCCCCTCGGCAAAGACATCGAACACCAGACCATCGTAATAATCAAATCCTCGGAACTCTCCCAGATCTAGAAACAGCATCGTGCGGTAGCCGTCCCTGCACAGAGCATGATACACCTGCGACAACCGGTCAAGCGTCCGGTGAAGCACTCGGTCTCGGCCGGCCAGTTCCCGACCTTGAGCAATGACCTCTGCCGTTCCAGCAAGTTCCAGCGCGCGCAGGATGCGCCGCACACCCCGTGGAGTAATGTGTTCGGAGTGCAGAATTTCTTCAAGTTTCGGTATGTCTTTGCGAGCTGCGGCCTGTTCGGCTTGCTTTCTTCCAACCTCTGACAACCCAGCTTGAACGAGCAGTCTCTTGAAAAAGCCCACGTGTCCAATGGAGACTTTGAACGACCGTACTCCGCTTTTCTTCAGACAAGCGATCAGGCAAGAGACGATCTCTCGGTCTGCCGCCGCGTTATCGACGCCGATCAGCTCGGCACCGACTTGGAAAATCTCCCGGTCGCGGCCCGCGTGTTCCGGCTCGTACCGAAACACTGTCGTCCGATAGGAAAGCTTCATCGGCATACGCTCTCCCATCATCCCCATCGCAACGGTTCTGGCGATCTGCGCAGTCGCGTCGGGACGAAGAAGCAGGATCCTTCCGGTTGTCCGATCCGGAATTTTATAGCACTTCTCCACTAATTCCGGTTCGAGCCCCGGCGCCAGCACATCCAGGTACTCGAAAGTCGGCAGGATGATTTCTTGAAACCCCCGCCCGGCCAGGGTTGCGATCAACTGCGTTTCGATCTTCCTGAAACGGCCTGCCGCCTCCGGAAGGATCGTCGCTATACCAGGCGGGACCAGCGAGTGTTCTCTCAACAGTGGTCTCTCCTCCTGGGGACCGTGCAGGGGCGGAGGAGCAAATTTCATGATCCGTAACGGCGGTTGTTCTGTCAGCCCAGGTTCGCGATTGTGACCGATAGAATGTTGGAACTTGATCGAATCTCCTCCAACACATGAGCGGGAAACTCCGTGTCGGCGGCAATGATTAGCAGGGCCTCCCCTCCCCGTTTCTCTAACGCGCACTGCATCCGCACGATGTTGATGCCGTTGTCGCCCAGCACTTTCCCGACCATGCCGATTACCCCCGGTCGGTCCATGTTGTGAATAAACAACAAATGGCCTTCCGGCACCATTTCGACTTTAAACTGATCGATTTCCACCACCCGGGCTTCTTTCTTATGATAGAGGGTGCCCGCCACTTGGTGTGAGACGCCTCCTGACTCGACCCGAAGCCGAATCAAACTGGTGAAGTCCCCAGCGTCGGAAATTCGCACCTCCTTGACTTCGATCCCCCGCTCTTTCGCCACCAGTGGCGCATTCACATAGTTGACGGGGTGCTCCAAAATCGGTCCCAGTAACCCTTTGAGGACGGCAATGGTCAAGGGGGCGACCGATAACGAAGCCACCTCTCCGCTATATTCCACAGTAACTCGCTCAATCGCCCCATGGGAGAGCTGAGTTTGCAGCGAGCCTAACCGTTCCGCGAGGATCAAAAACGGCTGGAGGCGAGGCAGCAATTCTGGCGGCACTGAAGGGATATTGACCGCTCCCTTGGCAACTCCCTTCGTAAAGTAATCGACGATCTGTTCTGCGATGGCCACCGCGACGTTTTCCTGCGCCTCGGTTGTCTGAGCGCCAATGTGTGGCGTGCAGATAAAATTGTCCAACGCCAGCAGTGGATGATCCGGCTTGACCGGCTCTTCCTCAAACACGTCAAAGGCAGCAGCAGCTACCCGTTTGGTCTTCAAGGCCTCGCAGAGATCTGCTTCGTTGATAATGCCGCCACGTGCACAGTTAATCAACACGACTCCCGGTTTCATCGTCTCGATGACCTTGGCATTGATCAACGACCTGGTTTCGGAAGTGAGGGGAGTATGGACGGAGATAATGTCGGCTCGACGAAACAGCTCGGCCAATTCAACCAGCTCGACCCCCATTGTCTGAGCTCGCTCCGGTGCCAGATAGGGATCGTAAGCGATGACATTCATCGAGGCGCCTTGGGCGAGCTTCGCCAAGTAACTGCCAATCTGACCAAAGCCCACAATGCCAAGGACCTTGTTGTAGAGTTCAATCCCCATGAACTTGTCTTTTTCCCATTTACCTTGTTTCACGGACGCCGTTGCTTGGGGGATTTTTCGGCAAGCAGCAAAGATCAAAGCCATCGTATGCTCAGCGGTCGTCACTGTGTTCCCACCCGGCGTATTCATCACCACGATACCCCGACGGGTAGCGGCGGGAATATCCACGTTGTCCAACCCAGAGCCGGCCCGTCCAACCACTTTCAGTTTTTCGGCAGCGGCGATCAGCTCTGCTGTCACCTTGGTGCCAGACCGCACGATCAACCCGTCGGCATCCTTGATCTCGCGGTAGAGTTCGTCCTTCGGCATTTTTAAACGCACGACCACGGTGAACCCCGCCCGCTCCAACACGTCGACACCCTGTTGTGACAGACTGTCACTCACCAGGATTTTCATACTCCCGCCCCCTCATCTTGAATATTTGTTATCTGGTCTTACCAACCCCACGAGCTCTATGGGATAGAGCGCTTGAACCGTCACACATTGTGACTTACGTGGCCATCAAGATTTCTTGTGCTCGTCCGACCCCGCTTCCTAACTTCACCGGATGGCCCAAACCTTTGAGCACCATCTCCGTTGCCGCCAAGGCGGCAATCACATCAAAAGTATCAGCATAGCCCATATGCGACAGGCGGAAAATTTTCCCCTTTAAATGATCTTGCCCGCCCGCCGCCGTCATCCCATATTGCACCCGTAGATTCTTATAGATAGCCTGCCCATCAATCCCTTCTGGAGCACAGACCGCTGTTAGGGCATCGCTGGGCGACTCTTTGGGAAATAGCATAAGGCCGGCCGCCTGAATACCCTCGCGCATGGCGCGCGCCAACCGTCCCTGCCGCGCGAAAATATTTTCAAGTCCCTCAGCCTTCATCTTCTTCAAGGCCTCCTGGAGACCAATAATCAAGGACACCGCGGGCGTAAATGCCGTCTGATTTTTGATTTGATTTTCTCGCTCCTTCTTGAAATTAAAATAAAAAGCCGCGTTTTTGGCCTTGTCGGCCATAGCCCACGCCTTGTCGCTCACGCTCACAAAGGCCATACCTGGCGGCAGCATTAAGGCCTTTTGCGAGCCAGTCACCACGACGTCCAATCCCCAAGCATCCGTCTTAATATCGAAGACCCCCAACGCAGTGATAGCGTCCACAACGAGAATGGTATTGTCGTATGCTTTGACGATTTCTCCCAATGTTTTGACGTCGTGGGACACCCCCGTCGAGGTTTCACTAGCCTGGACATACACAGCCTTGATTGCGGGATCATTCTTGAGTGCATCCGCGACCTGCTGCGGATCGACCGCACGGCCCCATTCGACTTTGAGTTCGGTCGCCTGGACTCCGAACGTTTTCAAGATTTTTCCCCACCGTTCTCCAAATTTGCCACCATTGATGAACAAGGCCTTGTCACCGGGCGACAAAAAATTGGAGACGGCTCCTTCCATTCCACCCGTTCCCGAAGCTGCCAACATCAACACGTCATGGCGAGTTTGAAACAGCCATTGTAAGCCGGCTCGCACCTCGGCAAAAATAGGCTCAAACTCCGGAGCGCGATGGTGGATGATCGGCCGTGCCATAGCGAGCAACACTTCCGGTGGCACGGGCGTCGGACCTGGCGCCAAAAGATACTGTTTCAACATGAATGACTCCTCCCTCTGTAATTTTTATTGCTAGATTCCGCGCGATGGATTCCGGTGGGCCTCCACACAAGAACGAACAAAGAAGAGGGCGGTACGCTACCATTAGCACCCAGAAGCTGTCAAGGAAGTGCGGAACGGGGGGCACTTCTCGTTACGCTGAACACTGGCCATCGACCCGAATCGTACTAAATATACGGCTATAATATACGGCTTCTGGCACCGTCGGCTTCTGCTCAGCCCTATACTTATTTTGCCCGTTTTCGCCCTTTCATGAGAGCTCATTCGTTTTTCACGAAACCGTCTTACGACACACACGCAAGACCTCGAGAGAAAAAACAGGACGATGGTGCACTCCCCGACTCGAAGCGGTGTCAGGAAGCACTTGCTGGGTTGGCCATATGTTTTGACTCCGCTTTTCGTGTGCTTCCAGATTTTTTACCACTTTCTTCAACTGCCCCCCAAAAGAAGGAGTCCCATCACCCGTTTCATTTCTTGACAACCCAGCAGTGGCTCGCTAGTCTAACCTCATGTCTTTCCAAGAGAACCTGACAGGGCATACAAGAAGATGCACAGCTAACAGAGAAACGGTGTAAGACCATGTTGGGAATGTCGTGCCCCTCACAGGGAAGATGGTCGTACAGCGTGGTTGGAGCTCTCTGCGCTTGCCTGCTGGCCGCTCCAAGTAAAGCTCGCGCCACTGTTGACATGAGCGGCTTGAGTCCGGCTGGTCTCCAAGCAGTCGTAGCGAGCAACGACCGTGATGAAGATCTGGATTCTAATCTCGTTCCTCTTGAACCAGAATTGGAGACCGATCCGGCCCTGGACGAAAGCGACAACATCACCCCCTCTTCCGCAGACAGTCCCGCCCTTATCACCGAGGCGGAAAATCCCCCCGAATCTGAAAGGTCGGGTGACACCATCGGGGACGACTCATACAGCATCCCGATCGTGTTTGATGAAATGGTTGAACGACATCTGCGGTTCTTCCACACTTCGATTAGAAATCGTTTTGAACAATGGTTGACGAGACTCAGTCGCTATCGCCCATACATTGAAGCCATTTTTGCGGAATTTAATCTGCCCAGTGACCTTATCTATCTTTCGCTGGTTGAAAGTGGCTTCAACCCGTATGCCTACTCCCGCGCCAAAGCCACAGGGCCATGGCAATTTATCAAGTCAACGGGGAAATTATACGGCCTGCGGATTGATGACTATGTTGATGAACGGCGAGACCCTATCAAATCTACCGTGGCCGCCGCGCGATACCTCCGCGACCTCTATGACTTGTTTGGGACATGGCCACTTGCCATGGCAGCCTACAATGCCGGCGAGGGTAAGGTGCTACGTGCGCTTGAAAAGGTGCAGGGGGAAACATTTTGGGATATTTCTCATACCACACTTCTGCGGCAGGAAACCAAGCAATATGTGCCTCGGATCATGGCTGCCACCATTATCGCTCGCAATCCCGAGCGGTATGGCTTCATGGTCGATGCCGTAGCGCCCCATCAATTTGAAGAGGTGGTGGTGGATCGCCCCTTGCACCTCCGCGCGATTGCCCATCATACCGGCATTGCGTACGAGGAACTTCGGCTACTCAATCCCGAACTGCGCCGCGATGCGACTCCTCCGGACGATCGTGCGTACCATCTAAAAGTTCCGGTTGGAACAGCAGAAAAAGTACGGCGAGTCTTGGCCCACATTCCCACCTATAAATTTCCACCGCTTCGACCTCAGGTGAAACAGGCAAAAGCGACTTCTCCTCGATGGTATCGAGTTCGCACAGGTGACACGTTAGAGAAAATTTCCAAGCGCTTTCGTATTCCGATTGCCACCTTGAAGGCAAGAAACAATCTCAGTCGGTCGTCGTCACTCAAGGTAGGAGATCTGTTGCTCCTCCGCCACTAGACGAACTCTGCCGGGCAACCCCTCGCTGAAGCCCGAGGGGCCCCTCTGTTCTGTAGGGAAGAAGGGAAAAACCAATCCCATCCGGTGAAGATGCCTGGCACCGGCTTGTGACCAGTTTGCAAGACCGCTTCTGTTTATGGTTTGGCACCAGCCGATGATGAACGAGCTGGTGAGGGGGAAGAGGCAGGTGCCGGAGAAGCAGACTCTGGTACGTCAAACGACTGTCTGGCTTCCAGAATTTTCTGCCGAATCGTAGCCTCACTCGCTAATGGAGAATTTGGAAAGGACGTGGTGAGCTCTCGATAGCGACTCAACGCGCCATCAAACCGGCCCTGGCTTTCATCCAAGCGAGCCAATTCATACAACGCGTGGTCTCGATTCAAAGCAGCAGGATTATTCAGCACTGCCAAATACGCCTGCTCCGCCTGGGCCGGCTCGTTCTTTAATTGATAGGCATAGCCCAGCTTCTGGCGAGCAAGATCAATCAACATGGCATTGGAGCTATAGGTAGAGATGAGTGTCTGATAGGCAGTAATGGCCGCATCGATTTGATTGGTTTCGAGAAAGGCGTTCCCCAATCCAAACCAGGCCAAAGGAGCCGATGGAGTGTTCGGAAACTCCTCTGTCACCTTTTGATAGAGGGCAATGGCTTCCTTCATATTGGCCTCAACTTTTTGGGGATCGTTTAAAGGACGCATTAAGAAATGAAGCGTGGCTTCCCGCTCCAGATCGTGCGCTTTGCGAGCATGTTCAGCATTGTACCAGAGGACCGCTGCCACAATGCCACCAGCCACGATCACCCCTCCTAAACCGGCTAACAGTGACCACCGGTATTTTTTCATGTCCATAAGCCACTGTTCCAACGCCCCCACGAGTTCGGTTTCATCGACAGGGAGTTGGCGTGAAGGCACTTTGATTCGATAGGACATGGACTTGTTAAACGAAATGATTGGGTTTGGTCTCTTTCCTTGCAAGGAAAAGAAGCTCTCGCTTTATACTAGGGCATGAGTCGCTCTGTCAATGGATTGCCCACTCCTTGTGCGAATAAAAACGCACACTCGCACAGCCCATGATGTTTCCTGACCGACTCCGCCTCAAACTACAGCGCATGGCCGAGGAAGGATTGACCCGCCGCCTCAACGTGCTGGACGCCGGCACAGGCCCAGTCATCTCGTATCAGGGACGGCCGGTCATTCTCCTGTCTTCCAACGATTATCTCGGACTGGCTGCCCACCCCTCTGTGGTCCGAGCTGCTGTGCACGCAACCGAGCAGTATGGAAGCGGCGCCGGTGCATCGCGGCTGATCAGTGGGACATTGCCCCCTCATGCGGCGTTGGAAGCAGCCTTAGCTTCTTTCAAAGGCACAGAGGCCGCACTCCTGTTCAGCTCTGGCTATCTGGCCAATTTGGGAACCATTCCCACCCTGATTGACCGCGGCGGTCTCATCTTAGCTGATCGGCTTTGTCATGCCAGTCTCATCGATGGTTGCCGGTTAAGTGGCGCGGACTTCCGCATCTACCGCCATCGCGACAGCAACCATGTTGAGTCGCTGTTGAAACGTAGAACGCCAGGCCGTCCAACCTTGATCGTGACCGACGGACTGTTCAGCATGGATGGCGATGTCGCTCCTCTGGCCGAATTGGTCTCTCTGGCTAACCGTTACGATGCACTGCTGTATGTCGATGATGCCCACGGAACTGGTGTCATGGGTGCGACCGGCAGAGGCACATTGGAAGCCTTGGCCGTCGAGCAAGAGATTCCCTTTCACATGGGCACATTGGGTAAGGCCTTCGGCAGCGCCGGAGCCTATGTGGTTGGCTCACACGCATTGATCAATTACCTTGTGAATACAGTCCGTCCCTTTCTCTTTACGACAGCACCACCGCCAGCGACAGCGGCCGCAGCACACGTTGCTTTGACCATTATCCAGGAGGAGCCGCAACGGCGGGTCAGGCTGTGGGCTAATCGAGACTATTTGTTCCATGGCTTGCGGCGGCTTGGCTTCCATCTGACCGAAACCGTAAGTCCCATCTTGCCCATTATTGTCGGTGATGCCCAGACCGCCGTGGCCTTTTCCAACCAGTTGTTGGCTCGCGGGATCTATGCACCAGCAGTGCGGCCGCCAACCGTGCCGCCCGGAACCAGCCGTATCCGTGTCACTGTCACATCCGAACACACGACCGAACAATTGGAAGAGGCCTTACAGGCCTTCGAGGCCGTCGGCCAGGCCCTGCGATTGATCTGACTGCCTCGTTCGCCCGTCGTGTTTCGGCCGTTTGCTTGCATTTCCTGCTTGCTGTGGCATCATCCCTCCATACATTCAGCCTCAGTCACCACCCGCATCGTTTTTCATTGGAGCAATCGTATGGATATCTCCAAGTTATTGACATTTGCGGTTAAAGAGGGAGCCTCAGATTGCCACATCAGTGCCGGCGAGCCACCGATGATTCGCCTTCACGGCGACATGAAGAAACTCGATCATCCACCGTTGACACCAGAAGAGACCCATGCCCTGATCTACGACATAATGAACGATATGCAGCGCAAACACTTCGAGGAGCATCGTGAATGCGATTTTTCCTTCGAGTTGGGTGATATTGCCCGCTTCCGGGTCAACGTGTTTGTTCAGCAACGGGGACTGGGAGCTGTGTTCCGCAACATTCCCACTACCATTGTCCCTCTCGACAAACTCGGCATGCCGCCGGTCATTCGGCAGTTGTGCGACAAAGAAAAGGGGTTGATCCTGGTCACCGGTCCCACCGGCTCAGGCAAATCCACCACACTCGCGGCGATGGTTGATTATCTCAACACGACGTTCGAGGGTCATATCATTACGATCGAAGATCCGATCGAGTTCGTGCATAAATCCAAAAAATGCCTTGTCAATCAGCGCGAACTCGGCGTGCACACCTTGTCCTTCGCCAACGCGCTTCGATCGGCCCTGCGCGAAGACCCCGACATCATCCTCGTCGGCGAAATGCGGGATCTCGAAACGATTCAACTGGCCTTGACCGCTGCGGAAACCGGCCACTTGGTTTTCGGCACGCTGCATACGTCCAGCGCCCCCAAGACCATCGACCGCATCATCGATGCGTTTCCGCCGACGCAACAGGCGCAAATCCGGACGCAATTGTCCGAAGCGTTGGAAGCCGTTATCACACAGACCCTGCTCAAGAAAAAAACCGGCGGCCGCGTCGCCGCACTCGAAATCATGGTGGCGACCACGGCTGTGCGCAATCTCATCCGCGAAGCCAAACTCCATCAAATTCCCGGCATCATGCAGGCCAGCCAAAAAGACGGCATGCAGACAATGGACATGGCGTTGATCGATCTCGCGATGCGCGGCATCGTCACGAAGGCGGAAGCGCAATCCCGCAGCATGACGCCCAATCTATTTGGCACATCGATGACCGGCGTGGCGTAGCAGGAGGCACAGAAGACAGCAATGGATGTTCGGAGCCTGCTTAAGGTGATGGTGGAACGTGAGGCATCTGACCTGTACTTGACGGTGGACGCTCCACCAATCTATCGCATCCATGGATCGACCCAACCGGCTGATGCACCACCTTTGACCAATGAGCAATTGGAAGCGCTGGCCTTAGCGCTGATGCGAGGCCCTCAACGCACCGAGTTTGAAGAAAAAATGGAGATGAACCTGGCGCTCTACTATAAGGAACTCGGCCGGTTTCGGGTCAACGTTTTTCGCCAGCGGGGCAATGTCGGCCTGGTGTTTCGCCACATCAAGGCAGAGATTCAAACGATCGAAGAGCTTCAACTCCCGCCGATCATTAAAGACATCGCCATGACCAAACGCGGGCTCGTGCTCGTTGTCGGAGCCACCGGCTCCGGTAAATCCACGACCCTGGCCGCCATGATCGACCATCGCAACACCGTGCAAGCCGGCCACATCGTGACGGTCGAGGATCCCATCGAGTTCGTGCATCAACACAAAAAATCTATCGTGACGCAACGTGAGGTGGGCTTCGATACCCTCAACTTCCAAAACGCCCTGAAGAACGCCCTGCGTCAAGCTCCCGACGTCATTCTGATCGGCGAGGTGCGTGATACTGAGACGATGGAAGCCGCCATCACCTTCGCCGAAACCGGCCATTTGTGCCTGGCCACTCTGCACTCCAACAATGCGAATCAGGCAATCGAACGCATCATGAACTTTTTCCCGCAGGAGCGCCACGCGCAGATCTACCTGCAACTGTCTCTTAACCTCCGCGCCATTATCTCCCAACGGTTGATTCCATCGCTCGACGGACGGCGCGTGCCGGCGTTGGAGATTATGTTAGATACGCCGCGCGTGAAGGATCTGATCAAGAAAGCCGAGGTCGATACTCTGAAAGAGGCGATGGAGCAGGGCTATGAGGAAGGGTGCCAGACGTTTGATCGCGTCTTGTTTCAATTGTACAAAGAGGGGCGCATCAGCCTGGAACAGGCTTTGATCAACGCTGACAGTGCGAACAATCTCCGATTGAGAATCAAGCTCGAAGGGCTCAAGGGTGACGAGGCAGTCAATGCCCTCCTCGATCGACATCCAACCGGCAGAGGCGGTGAAGCCTTTCGAATCCAGGGCAGTCGAAGCGATCGCCTTGCTCCCCTTCGAAAGCGATAACAATCTCCAGCAGAATGCGTCGCCTACCTTTTCCTATAGACCTAACCAGCATCTCCGGTCTGCTGCTCAAGATAGTGGGCGAGCTTCTCCAGGGCAAGCGCGCTTAACTTGCTCCCATACCATGCGGGCATCGTTCGACTTGGATAGCCAGCCACCACAAATCGATCCGGCTCTAATACCGATTCAATAACATATTCATGAACTGTCCTGGCTTGACCACGATACGCCGGGTCACGAAGCCGCTGCTCCCCTGTGCGTCCCAACACCAAGGGAGGTCCCACCCGACCTGTCGCTTCTGGAATGCCGGGGATTTCGTGACACACAACACAACCGGCTTTGATAAAAATTTGCCGAATGGGTTCGTCCCCTGTCACAAGTGGAACCTTGTCTTCCGAGAGGACAGCAATAGCAAGAGAAGGCACGGATGCCGGGCCCCTATGGGAAGACCCTTCCAACCGAAGCGCCCAGAGTGCTGAAGAGAGAACAAGCCCTATGACGACCAAGCTCACCACCCGCTCAGTGTTAGACGATGAAGAGCGGGGAGCGGCTGGTGGCGAATCAGATGTCTTGTCGTGAGTCATAGGAACTCAGTGGATACACAAATTTAACAATAGCGTACTGAGACAGGAAAGTGCTCGCAACCGGATCAGTAAAGCAAACGAGCAGACATGCTAAACAGACCGCTGAAGCCTTATTGAGACATATCCGTAACGAGGTAGCCACATCTCATGTTCTCGAGAGACGTCCCCTCAAGGCAGCGTCGCCGGGGAGCCTGTGCCTGTTTTCGTCTTCTCTTCTTTTGATATGATGAATGCTTAGTATAGGAGAAGTCCTCCTCTATCATGAATCTTTTTGTCGTTAGCAGCCTTTTGTGGATCTCAGCAGCGATAGGGCTTTTCGCCTTGCCGCACACTGTCTGTGCCGAATCCTACGTAGCAGGAGTCGCCGGCATCAACTTTGCCGATCGTCTCACGGACGTGGAAGGAACCGGTGGTTTACTTTTTCAAGATCTCGATCTTCAGAACTCCGTCGCTCTAGGCGGCAGGATCGGACATTTCTTTAGACATGGATGGTTCGGCATGGAAGGGGAATTTCTTCACTCTACTCCTCACATCAAAGGCACGGTCGATGCTCCGGGGATCCACTTGCGAGTGATGTCGGTCACCGTCAATCTTGTCGCGCGCTATCCTGGACGAACATTTCAGCCCTACGTCGGTATCGGGGGTGGCCCGGTCATTGCGCATCTGCGCGATTCCGGCGGCGTGCAACGGGATTCCGACGTCGCCGGAGGCTTCAATGTCTTCGCTGGCCTGCGCGCTTTCGTGACGTCCCAGGTCGCGGTCTTCGGCGAATACAAATACACGAGCGCCACGTTCGTTTTCGACCAGGCCTTTGGTCCGGCCGGAGGGTTTGAAAGCGGGTATCGGGCGCAGCACCTCTTGTTCGGCGTCTCGCTGCATTTCTAAAAACGGAGCACTTTCATGATTCA
>JANDJK010000057.1 GCA_024330925.1 Nitrospira sp. | reverse complement strand
ATGTGACGCCACACAACCCCGTCGCTTGTACACCGACCCATCGCTGTGGAGGGCATGAGGCTGACCATCGCCATGGCGAAGACTGTGGGCATCACGCGGTCCCGCACGGCGATCACGTGGACTATTTGGTTGCCGGCCATCTGCACTTCTCCCACGGAGCCCATTGCGACGACCATGGGGCTGTGCGGTTCGCGTAGAACGGCCTGATACCAGTGTGGTTCGGCCCACGCTCAACCGATTCCCTTGCTCTCCTTGTTTTAGATAGCAACGGTGGAAAAACGGCACCCCTTACATTGCTATCCGGCTGAGGAGGGGTGGTATCCGCTCATTTCCATCAATGCGGCAACAGGGTCAAGAGCGCAATGGTGACCATGCCGGCAACCAGCATCGCAAATTGCCAGACCCCCTTGGCAGCTCCCATCTGCCCATGCAATGTCGGAACGAGATCAGCCAGCCCCACATAGAGAAAACTCGCCGCCGCCACAGACAGCGCATAGGGAACCAACGTATTGGCATACGTCAATCCGCCGTAGGCTATGATTACCCCCAAGACAGCTCCGAGAGCTGAGATGGTATTCCACATGATGGCCCTTCGACGTGAGAAGCCACTGGCCACCAAAATCGTGAAGTCACTCAGCTCTTGTGGTATCTCATGTCCGACAACCGCCAGCGTCGTTACAAAACCAAGGGTAGGATCAGCCGCACAAGCCGTGCCAATCGCAACTCCATCCGACAGGTTGTGCACTGCGTCTCCAATCAGGATCAATAAGGCTGTCGCGTGAGCCGTTCTCTGCTGATGGATCCCCCCCACGATCGGGGTTCCGTCTCCTGGCCCCTTCCCCTCCCCATGAGCATGTCGCCAGAGAACCGACCATTCCAACACAAAAAACAGGACGAGGCCGCAGAGCATCATGACACCGACTTCATAGATGTCGATCCGTTCCACCGCTTCGGGGACCAACGCCAAGATCGGTGTCGCCACCATCGTTCCGGTGGCGTAGCTGAGTAAGTAGGGCAGCAGGCGCTGTCGCCAGCTATCGGACAGGAGCAAGACCAACGCCGTGGGAACAATGGCCCCCAGGCTCCCGCAGAGCCCCAAGATCAAGGCGAAGCCCCACGATGGATCGGCAGGAAGGCTCACAAGAGCTGCCAGGCTTGAAAACCGCCAAGTTGGTAGCCAAACAGAGACACAACCATCATCAGCATGAGCAGATTGAAAGCCCAAATTGAAGGACCGATGGTCCGCAGTCTGCTACCGCGACTCCATCGGCCCTTTTCATCAGGACGTATCTGGTTATCCTCTATCGCCAGATGTCCCCCTCCGGGCCAGCAGCCCGACAGATGCAAGCCCCGACAACATCAGCCATGCAGCAGCAGGAAGCGGCACGTGTCGCTCTACCACGAGCACGGACACGACCGGATCTCACGGCGCGGAGCGTACTGGGAGGTCTCGCCATCCGGCGAGGAAATTTTTATGAGCGGCTGTCACCAGCCAATCAGCAGTCGCTGCAGCCGATGTTCGTCCACGGCGGCGAGGGTCCCGTCGTCTTGTGAACGGTCCAGGAGAAGATCGTGCCGCTCGCCCCTTCGCCGGCCGATGTCACTCTTTTTCCCACGTAGCGGCCCATGCTACGATGGCGTCATGTTTCTCGACACCCACACACATCTCGATGACGCCCGGTACAACAACGACCGTGATGTCGTGATGGCCCGCGCGCGTGCGGCCGGGGTCGAAGCCTTCGTCACGATCGGCTGCGACCTTGCTTCCAGCCAAGCCGCCGTCGCTCTGGCTGAGCAGTATGACGGCGTCTATGCGGCGATCGGAGTCCATCCCCACGAAGTCCGGCACATCGCCGACGGCTGGTATGACGAACTGCGCCGCCTGGCTCGGCACAAGAAAGTCGTGGCCTATGGAGAAATCGGCCTCGACTACCATTACAATCACTCTCCGCCAAAGGAGCAACAGGAACGGTTCCGCGAGCAGATACAGCTCGCCCGCGAACTCAAGCTGCCCATCATCGTCCACACGAGGGAGGCGCAAGAAGACACCATCTCGATTTTACGAGAAGAGCGGGCGCCGGATGTCGGCGGAGTGTTTCACTGCTTTTCAGGAGAGGCGTGGCTGGCCCAAGACGCGCTCGATCTGGGTTTCTATCTGTCGTTTTCCGGCATTGTGACGTTTCAAAACGCCGCCAGGTTGCGGGAGATCGCCAAGACCGTTCCTTTGGATCGGCTGTTAATTGAGACGGATTGTCCTTACCTTGCGCCGGTTCCTTATCGAGGAAAACGGAACGAGCCCGCCTATGTCGTGCAGGTCGCCGACAGGCTTGCGGCGATTCATGGGACCTTGTCTCCGGCGGACATCGGATTCCGCACGACTGAAAACGCCAAGCGCCTGTTCAAAATCGCTTGAGCTGATGCCGCCGTCGCCGTTCCGCTTTCGGCAGCTTGTGAGGGTTTCCTTTTTTCTCCGGTCCCCGACTCCGCCGCTCATCCTCTCCTGTATCTAATTCTTTGTAGGGAACAGTTCTTGCCAACGAGAACCCTCGCAATTTGGCGGCGAATTCCCATGCCTCCAAGACAAACGCCCCGTGAGTGCGTGCCACTGCGATAATTTCTCGATCCGACGTCACCACCGCACAGTCTCTGCCATGCTGGCGCACCAGCCGCTGGATCACTTGATCGGCCTTTTCTCCCCGCTTGGAATAGATGACGTCGATGCCGCCACACCGCTCATGCTGTTCGACCGGTCGGTCATGTCGCCATCCGTCGAACACTACTGTCATCGTATAAGGTTTCTGATAACGATAGGAGGCCAGCGTATCTAAGAGATCTTCTCGGGCACACTCTAGCTTGTCTGGAATCCCCTTCATTACCCCCATCAGGTTGTATCCGTCGATAATGAGGTGAGTGCCCACCTTTTCCCTCCCCTTCACTCCAACATTATCGATGCAACCGGCCTCGTCTCGAAAAAAACCGTCCAACTTCTTGACAACATGGAAAGCTTCTGGAAATAGTTGGCTACGCTTCTGCTGCAAACCTCCCATGCCATTGTACAGGTGCAAGCACTCCTTTGCCACATATACGAAAACGTTCATCACAAGTCTCGGTGTGATGATCGCATGGACGCTAGCGGCTCCTTCCGCCTCTTTTTGTTCCGCACTGGTCAACGATCATTCCTCCCTTTCCCGCTCCGCAATCCCCACAAAGGCTCCCAAAATTCAACACTCCCCTCTCCCCCGGTCTCCTGCGGCCGTCCGTAATGTTCGTGTGTGGAGCACAGCGGAGAAAACGCGCCTGGTACTTGACCTCGATCGGCCAGTGCGGCCGACCGAACGCCGCACGTCGAATCCTGCACAGGTCATGATTTTGCTTCCCCATACCTCCCTGAGCCCATCTGCCAGAACCAAGGTAGACAACGGTTCCCTGCCACCGCTTGTTACCATTACTCAAACAGAGGGCCCCACGGTTTCTGTCGCGTTTCGCCTCAACAATTTTCGCAGCTACAAGCAATTTACTCTCTCGGCCCCTCATCGCCTGGTCATCGATATGGTCCCGCAGGGCGAGCCATCCCTTCCCCGTCCTCTCGCATCCCACGAGTCTCCATCATCGTCCATCGAGTCTCCTGTGCAGCCTGTCATTCCCCCCCCCAAGAGTCTTACAACCATCGTGATTGATCCCGGACATGGGGGGAAAGACGTGGGGGCACTGGGGCAGTATACCGAAGAGAAAGACATCACACTGAAGGTTGGGCTGGCGCTTCGTGACCTGTTGAACAAACAGCCTGGTTTCGAGGTCTTGATGACCAGGGATCGTGATATTTTTGTCGAACTGGAAGAGCGGACCAAATTTGCCAACAAGCACAACGCCGATGTGTTTGTGTCGATCCACGTCAACTCGCACCCTTCCCACCACGTCAAGGGCGTCGAGATCTACCACTTCGGAGAGGCTAAGGATCAACGGGCGCTTGAAGTGGCAGCACGCGAGAACGGCACACCGATCAACGGCACCGCCGTCGGCTGGGAGTATCTGGTCGCTGACCTCCTGACCGCTAAGAAAATCGAATCCTCTCTGGAACTAGCCTGGACAACAAAAGAGGCAATGATTGCTCACTTGAGCCATCGCTATCCGATTCACGATCATGGAGTCAAGACCGCTCCTTTCTACGTATTACGCTTTACGACAATGCCCAGTATCCTGGCAGAAATCGCCTTTATCTCCAATCCGGACGACGAACGCCTCTTGCGGCAATCGTCCTACCTGAACGATATCGCTCTTTCGCTGTACAAGGGTATCATGGCCTTTCTTACCACCAATCGAAACGGCGGGCGATGAACATCGCGGGGCATTATCAGACGACCCATGCCAGTCGTTAAATTGACTCTCGAATACGACGGTTCATCCTATGCTGGGTGGCAACGGCAGCCCAATCGCCCCACAATTCAAGAGGCGGTCGAAACCGCCATCGAACGCGTTACCCAAACCACCGTTTCCGTCATTGGTGCTGGCAGGACAGACGCCGGGGTCCATGCGCTCGGACAAGTGGCCAGTTTCCGTATCGAACGCCATCTACCACCTCACAATTGGGTCCGGGCACTCAACGCCTATCTCCCAGACTCAATCACCGTGTTGGCTGCAGAACTGATGCCGGACACCTTCCATGCCCGTTATTCAGCCGTCGGAAAACTCTACGAATATCGCATTTTCAATCGGCCGGAGCGACCGGCCCTCAATCGACTGTTTTGTTGGCACATTCGAAAACCGCTGGACGAAGTGGACATGTGTCGTGCCGCCGCACGCTTGATCGGAGAACATGATTTCTCCTCGTTCCAAACTCAACCGACCAATAACGACGATCCCGTCTGCCGTCTTAGGCGGCTAGCCGTTATCCGAGAAGGACACCACCTCCGAATCGAAGCCTATGCCGACCGATTTCTCAAACAAATGGTCCGTTCCATCGTCGGCACGTTGGTCGAAGTCGGTTTAGGTAAGCGTCCACCCGAAGCCGTCGAATCGATTCTGAACGCCCGCGACCGTTCTTCAGCCGGCAAGACCGCGCCGCCAAACGGGCTCTTTCTCGTGCGCGTCGATTACGAAGACGCACCGGAAACGACGGAGCAATAAAACCGGAAGGCCGGCTGAGCGGCGGCGGACTTCTGCGTTCAACCGGGACTGTATGAAAGGAGAACGGGAGAAGAGGGAGGAAGGAATGAGCACGGCTGCGCCGGGGCTATCACGAATCGCGGTTTTCCAGTTTCTTGCGCAATTCGATCAATTCCTGCTCCAGAGCAACAAACCGCTCGTTGATGGGATCCGGGATATTGGTGTGATCCATGGAGGCATCGGGCAGCCGCTCACCTTGGGATTTGATAATCCTGGCCGGCACACCAATGACCGTCGAATTGGGTGGCACATTCTTGAGCACAACAGAGTTTGCCCCGATCTTGACGTTGTCTCCTATTTTGATGGCGCCCAGAATCTTGGCGCCTGCGCCAATCACAACGTGATTGCCGATCGTCGGATGCCGTTTCCCACGCTCTTTTCCTGTTCCACCTAGCGTCACACCTTGAAAGAGCGTGACATAATCCCCGATCTCCGCTGTTTCGCCAATCACTACCCCCATACCATGGTCGATAAAAAAACCGGTTCCGATCTTGGCTGCAGGATGGATTTCAATTCCTGTCAACCAACGCGCCATCTGGGAAATGAGGCGGGGGAAAAACGGCACGCCGTGCACCTGAAGCCAATGGGCAACTCTGTAGGCAAGCAACGCATGGAACCCTGCGTAGGTTAGCACGACCTCAAGCCAACTGGTGGCTGCCGGATCTCGATCGAAAACAGCCTGAAGATCTTCGCGGATTGTGTGCAGCGCCTTCCGCATGGGCCATATCCTACGCCGCTTAGGCCCGTGCAATCAAACACACGGCATAGGCCACCATACTCTCTTCCCTTCCCACCGAGTCGAGCCCTTCGCCACTTTTGACCTTCACATTGATCAATGAGGGATCAATCCCTAACGTTTCAGCCAACTGTTTCGCCATGCTCGGCAAATAGTCGGCTAACCTAGGTGCCTGTGCCACAATGACCGTGTCGATGTTCTCAACGCGGTACCCCTTGGCCTTTAACTTCTCAGCAACATCGTGGAGGAGCTTGAGGCTCGAGATATCTTTGAAGCGCGAGTCGGAACTGGGATAATGTCGGCCAAGATCTCCCTCGCCCATCGCACCCAACAGTGCATCACACACGGCATGAACCAACACATCGCTATCCGAGTGGCCCAGCAATCCCTGACGGTGAGGAATTTCGATGCCGCCCAAAATCAACTTGCGCCCGGGGCCCAACGGATGCACATCATAGCCATAACCAATTCGCATAACCCCCTCGTCAAACAGCCCCCACCGTGATCACCGCGAATCCTCCCGATGCGGCATAGGGTGGTGAGTCTCGGTCGGCATTTACCGTTGTCCTCCTTGCTGTCGTGATAGCAGAATCGCTTCCCCGATCACCATATCCTCCGGCCTCGTGATTTTGATGTTGTCTCCACTTCCTTCAACCACCATGACGGGATATCCAGCCCACTCGAATAAAAAAGCATCATCGGTGGCATGCACCCCCTCCGCATGCGCTTTGCGATGGACCGCGAGCAATCGATCAAATCGGAACGCTTGCGGTGTCTGAGCCAGCCAAAGCGGCCGCCGGTCAATCGTCCGCTCGACATAGCCCTGGGTCCCAACCTGTTTGACAGTATCCCGCATTGGCAGGGCGACAATCGCGCCACCTACCCGATAAGCCGCCTCCACTACTTCCCTCACCATTGACTCGGTCACAAACGGACGGACAGCGTCGTGCACGAGCACCACTTCCGTCTCTTCCGGAACATACTCAAGAGCGCGGCGCACAGAATCCTGCCGTTCTTTCCCCCCTGCCACAACCTTGGTGATTTTTTTTAATCCAGCCTGTGGAATAAGCTCGTCGACACAATAGTCGAGATCGGATGGGGGAACCGCCAAGATGATTGTCCCTACAATAGGGGAGGCCTCCAAGGCCCGCAATGCATGAACGACTACTGGCTCGCCACCCAGGGCAAGAAACTGCTTGGGAACAGCACCGCCCATGCGCAGCCCCTTGCCCGCCGCCGGAACCACGGCGACGACCAGGGGAGACTGGTCAGAGCAACGAGCCCGCTCTTTCTCCCACTCCGTCTGATTGCTCGCCAACTTCATTCAATGAATCACGCGCCATGAATCACCCGAAACGATGGCCAGCATATCAGGGGCGAAGCGTGAGATAGATGGTGCGTCCCTGCCGCTTGAGAAGCAGCAGAACCGCCTGGTCTTTCGGCAATTTGCTCACAATCTTTTCATAAGACCGAAGGGAAGTGACCGTTTGCCGATTGACTTCCAGGATAATGTCTCCCTCTCGCACCCCAAGTTCCTCAGCCACGCTCCCTGGTCTTACCCGAACGACAATGACACCCCGCTCACCAGACTTAATCCCATACCGGCTCGCTAATTCGTCGTTGAGTTCCCGAACGTCGATACCAGATAAGACACCGCTCGGCGTTACTCCCTCGCCTTCCCCCTCATCGCCAGACTGCGACATCGACTTCGGCTGCTCAGCAATGGTCAGTTCGATAGTCTTGGGTTTCTTATCACGAATGATCTTGATCGTAACCTTCTTACCCACCGCAGTCTGGGCAACCGCATTGCGGAGATGTGTGGGGGAATCCATCGGCTTGCCATCGTACTCAACAATCACATCGCCCCGCTCAAATCCCGCCTTTTGGGCTGGACTGTCGTCCACCACATCGCTGACCAAGACCCCCTTGGTATCAGGAATCCCAAATTGGGAGGCAAGTTCCGGAGTCAATTCCTGAATCGACACCCCCAACCAGCCCCGCACAACCCGTCCAGTCTTGACAAGCTGCTGCATGATGGACCTGGCCATATTACTCGGCACAGCGAAGCCGATCCCCATGTTGCCGCCACTCTGACTGAAGATCGCGGTATTGATGCCAACCAACTCACCCCGCACATTGACCAAGGGACCTCCTGAATTACCCGGGTTGATCGCCGCATCGGTTTGAATAAAGTCTTCATATTCGGCAATACCCGCCGAGCGGCCCAGTGCACTCACAATGCCCATCGTCACGGTTTGTGTCAACCCAAACGGATTGCCGATCGCCAAAACGAATTCACCAACTTCCAACTTGTCCGAGTCCGCCCAAGGCACGACCGGCAACCCCGTCGCGTCGATTTGCACGACCGCAATATCGGACTTCGGATCAGTGCCGATGAGCTTCGCCTTGAATTCTCGTTTGTCCGCTAAAGTTACACGGATATCCTCTGCCTTCCCGACCACATGATTGTTCGTGATGATCAATCCGTTCGGATCAACGATGACGCCGGACCCCAACCCTCGTTCTTTTCGTTCTCTCGGCTGCGGCTCGAACCGCCTGAAAAATTCGTCTCCGAAAAACCGACGGAAAAACGGATCGTCAAACGGCATGGCGTGGGGTCCGTCTCCTCGTCCAGTTTTCGTCGCGTAAATGTTCACCACCGCGGGCTTCACTGCCTTGGCAATCTCGACAAACGTTTGCCCTTCTCCGCCCGGCAAAATTGGCTGCGGCGCCGTTGCAACGGGCCTGGCCATCGGCACGGACGGGGCATCGGGCACCGCATGGCCAGTCGGCGTCCAGTTGAAGTCAGAAGCCACCACAAAGCCGATGATCACTCCCGCCGTGATCAAGGCCGCCGCCCAAATCCAACCTCGGCTTCCCTTGACAGGTTGTCGTTCGAACATCGGCTGATTCATGCCTGACACCCTTTCCTTGGTATGTTCGTTTGTTTACTGAATCGTACCCGCATAAATGTCCATGATCGTATGGAGAAACGTAATCGCCTCGACTTTCGGCCGCTGGAACGAATTCCGGCCGATGATGCTGCCGAATCCCCCTCCGTCGCGGATCGCTCGGACTTCCTCAAAAACGTTCTTGTCCTCGCTTTTGGCCCCGCCTGAGAAAATCACAATACGCCTCCCGTTGAAGGCACTCTGCACGACGTGGGCTACCCGTTCAGCCAACGTCTTGATAGGAATCTGCATCGAATCATAGACCTTTTTGGCGGCTGGCTGTTCCACGTGCGCAGTGGGCAACTTGACTTTAATGATATGGGCGCCGAGCTGCGCCGCGATGTGAGCCGCGTAAGCCACTACGTCGACGGCGGTCTCACCTTCCTTGCTCAGCGAGGAGCCGCGCGGGTAGGACCACACCACCACAGCCAAGCCATGCTCTTTGGCTTCGGCGGCAATCTCCCGCAACTGTTGATACATGGTGTTGCAATGAGCGGAACCGGGATAAATCGTAAAGCCCACCGCGCAGCAGCCTAATCGAAGAGCATCCTTGACACTGCCTGTGACTGACGGAATGGGGTCTTTGTCTTCATGGAGCACATCATGATTATTCAATTTCAAAATAAGGGGAATCTGCCCCGCAAACTCCGCTGCTCCTGCCTCTAGAAAACCTAGCGGCGCTGCATAGGCATTGCAACCGGCGTCAAGCGCCAGTTGAAAATGATAATGAGGGTGATAGCCAGGCGGATTGATGGCAAAACTCCTTGCTGGCCCATGTTCGAATCCCTGATCGACCGGCAAAATTACCAGTTTGCCCGTCCCCGCGAGTCTCCCCGACCGCAAGATGCGGGCAAGATTCGTTTTTGTCCCCGCATTGTCACTGCCATACCAACTTAAGATTTCTTGCACGCGGTCTCCCATGGGATTCCCCTCCTCCTCAAGCCAACATAAACGGACGTGTTATGCCTTTCCTTGGATGAAAGCCTCCGCCTCTTCAACATCAAGACGGCTCCCGATAATCAAGGGCACCCGCTGATGCAAGGCCTTCGGTTCAATTTCCAAAATTCTCGCTGTTCCCGTCGAGGCCTTTCCCCCTGCCTGCTCCACCACAAGCGCCAGGGGATTCGCTTCATACAACAGCCGCAACTTTCCCTCCGGCTTATCCACTTCTCCTGGATACAGATAAATGCCACCGCCAAGCAACAACCGATGCACGTCGGCGACCAAACAGCCAGAATAACGGCTGCTGTAGGGGCGGCCTGTCGCCTTGTCGTTGACTTTCAGCGACTCCACATATCGCTTCACGCCCGGCTGCCACCGCTGCACGTTTCCCTCGTTGGCCGCATACACTTTGCCACGATCCGGCATGGTGATCCGATCGTGCGACAATAGGTACTCGCCGGTATCAGGATCAAGCGTGAACCCATAGACTCCTTGCCCCACCGTGAAGACCAGCATGGTGCTCGAGCCGTAGAGGAGATAGCCGGCTGCCAGCTGCTCGGTGCCCGGTTGCAGGAAGTCTTGCTCCTCCGGCAACCGATCGGTCTGCCCATACTTGAACACGGAAAAAATGGCTCCGAGCGGCATGTTGGTGTCCGTGTTTGATGAGCCATCAAGCGGGTCAAAAAGAAGCAAATACTTCCCTTGCGGCCAATTCTCCTGCAACATGAGTGGCCGCTCCATTTCCTCCGACGCCAGAGCACAGACACAGCCACTATGTTGAAACACTTTGATGAAATCCTCGTTGGCAATCTCATCCAGTTTCTTCACCGTCTCGCCCTGCACATTCGTCGCCCCCGTCGTCCCAAGAATGGGAATGAGCCCCGCGCGTCGAAGATCATGTGCGATGAGTTTGCCCACCAAACCAATCTGCGTTAAGAGCGTCGAAAACGCTCCGGTCGCCCCTTGAAAGGCCGCCTGACTTCGAATGATAAATTGGCTTAATGTAAGGGGAAATTCTCTCATAACGGCTCACAGTATAGCGGGTTTGCGCCTCGTGAACAACAGCCTCCCGTCAGCCTTTCTTCGCAAACAGCCTCGTCTCGTTCTCGAGACCACCCCTGAGAATCCAGCCACCAGGTCGGCAACGATCGATCCTAAAACAACTTTCGCCCTCATGCGCAGGGGGGTGCGGCGTTCATCGGTTGTGAGCCACACTCGGATGTTCCCTTGATGCAGAAACGGCCTGTGAAACGGCATGAGCACCAGCAGTCTGGCGGTTTCCGCGCTGCCCCACGTCCCTTGACGACTTCGATCTCTTCATCCCTGACGTCGACTTGTCTGTGCTTCTTGTCGTGATAGACCTTCATCGTTCAAGACGAGCCGGGCGTCAACGGCAACACGCTCCTCGTATAATACCGGTATGAAATGATGTCCTGCGTGCCGGTCGGAATCGGCAACGTTTTGGTCGTTCCCTCCCTCACCGCCGTCACTGTTCCTTCCCGCTGGTGAAACACGTACTCGATGTCCTCTTTTCTTTTTCCCTCCCAACGCCGAAACGTCATAGGTGCCGGAACGAGCGAGGGGAGATCGACTTCGGATTTACCACAGTGGTCAACGGGAAACATTCTTGGTCAAAATCGGTCTGGATTGAGCCGTCCCCATCAATTTCACGAGTGCGCCGCCCGTAGCCCGATCAAGGGCGCTGATTTCCATGACGGCAATGGCAGCATGGATAGTGAGCCATGAGACCTCATCCGTCAGCCGCTCACCCACTTAGAACGGATGTTTTCCGCTGGACGAGAAGCCGTCTCCAGCCTGCGCAGACCACGAACAGGACAGAACCAGCAGGAGGATCGCCGCCGGTTCCCTTCGCATGAAGATTCCCCCTCGGGCGAGAATACCATTTCTAGCCATGCCTCTAACAGCCGAGCGTCCGTCGCACGGAAGCCAATTCGCCCTCGATGAAGGAACGGATAGCGTCGAGTTTCGCCTGGGAGACCGCCTCAAACCGCAACACCAGTGCCGGCTGGGTATTGGAAGCCCTGATCAATCCCCATCCATCGTCGAAGATCACCCGCACTCCGTCGATGGTGATAAGGTCCCGAAATCTGAGACCATCGGGTCTACTGACATGCTGCTCCTTAAGATACTGTTCGCAACGCGCTTGGATCGACCGGACCACCTCGAATTTGATCGCATCGGGCAAGTCCACGCGGATCTCCGGAGTGACCACGGTCGAAGGGAGGTCGGCAACCAACGCCGAGAGCGGCTTGTTTCTTTTCGCCAGAACTTCGACAAGCCGACACGAGGCATAGACAGCGTCATCATAGCCGAAGTATCGATCAGCAAAAAACATATGCCCCGACATCTCACCGGCCAAGACGGCCGACTCCTCCTTCATCTTGGCCTTGATCAAGGAATGACCAGTTTTCCACATGATCGGACGCCCGCCGCGCTTGGCGATGTCGTCATAGAGGCTCTGCGAAGCCTTGACCTCCGAGATAATCGTCGCCCCCGGTTTTTCAGTCAAGATCTCGCGCGAATACAGGACCAAGAGTTTATCCCCCCACAAGACCTCGCCGTGTTCGTCCACCGCGCCGATGCGATCCGCATCGCCGTCATACCCGATTCCCACGTCCGCGCCGTGCTGTTTAACCGCCTGCATCAGGTCCGACAGGTTTTCCAACACCGTAGGGTCCGGGTGGTGGTGAGGAAACCGACCATCCACCTCGCCATACAATGTCGTGACCTGGCACCCCAACAATTTCAACGCCGGCTCGGCCACAAGAGAAGCCGCGCCATTGCCGCAATCGATCACCACATGTAAATGACTCGCATCCACCGCCTCAAAGCTGCGGCGAAGATAGGCCAAATAGTCGGGAATGATCCGGTGCTCGGACCGGTGGCCCACACCGGACACGAAGGTTCCTCGTTCCATCACGCGCTGCAGCTCTTGAATGGCTTCACCGTGAATCGCCTCTTTGCCCACACAGATTTTGAATCCATTGTACTCGGCGGCGTTGTGGCTCCCCGTGATCATGATGCCACCCTGCACCGGCAGGGTGAACAGCGAAAAATACACCAGCGGCGACGTACAGACGCCAAGGTCCACCACGTCCAGTCCTCCGGCAAGCAGACCTCGAAGCAAGGCTTGGTGGAGCGCAGGCGAAGTGGTCCTTCCATCGCGGCCAAGGCTGATCGTCGTCACGCCTCGTGGGCTGACATACGTCGCGTACGCACGCCCCAATCGCTCGGCGATGTCCTCGGTCAACTCCTGGCCGACGATACCGCGCACATCATATTCGCGAAAGAGTCCCATATCCTTTGTTCCTCGTCATGGAGAACCGGCGCGGGGCCGCTGTCCTCACCGAGAGCGGGTCTATGAACGTTCCACCTTTCTTCCATAATCATCCTGAAACCGCACAATATCATCTTCGCCGAGATAGGGGCCATTTTGCACCTCAATGAGATGCAAGGTCTCTTGGCCAGGATTCTCCAGCCGGTGAGGCGTTTCAACCGGTATCGCTGTACTCTGTCCCACTCCCAACTCAAAGACCTCCTCCCCTCGCGTCACACGAGCCCTGCCGGCGATCACCACCCAATGTTCACTACGTTTGTGATGCAATTGCAACGACAGCCTGCCTCCTGGATTGACCGTAACTCGCTTCACTTTGAACCCTGGTCCCTCTTCCAACACTGTATAGGCCCCCCACGGCCGCTGAACGGTCACATGCTCCAAATGTTCGGGCGCTCCCTGCTGCTTGAGAATCTCAACCACTTTTTTGACGTCTTGGGCACGATGCTTCGGACACACCAGTGTCGCATCTGGGGTGTCTACGACCACCATGTCCTTTAATCCGATCGTCGCCACAACCCGACGGTCGGCGTACACGATCGAGTCGCTGCAATCAAGATCGACGACTCGCCCCATGAGGATGTTG
>JANDJK010000056.1 GCA_024330925.1 Nitrospira sp. | reverse complement strand
ATCCCAATAACCACAGCCTGGTGCCTGAAGACAGATGATCGGCTGGGGGTTACTTTTGCCCGTTTGGGTTAGGGTGAGAACTTCAAATCCTTCGTCATGGGTGCCAAATCCGCCGGGAAACAACGCGATGGCGTTGGCTTCTTTTTGAAACATCAATTTTCGAGTGAAAAAGTATTTGAAGGTGATCAGTTTCGGATCATCAGCAATGACATTATTGGGGCCCTGTTCCAAAGGCAGTAGAATGTTCACGCCGAAACTGTGGTCACGTCCTGCTCCTTCCTGAGCCGCACGCATGATCCCATCTGCTCCTCCGGTGATGACCATGAATCCTGCTTCGACAATGGCCTGTGCGAAACGGAAGGCCAGTTGGTAATTGGGGTCGCTGGACGGTGTGCGTGCCGAGCCGAAGATGCTAATTTTCCTTCGGTCGCGATAACGTTGAAACACGCTGAACGCGTAGCGAAGTTCCTTGACCGCGCGATTGACGATCTTCAGGTCAAGCAGGTCCAGATGTGCGTCGTGCAGCTTGAGGAGATTGCTTAGCAGCTCTTTCATGAGGGAGGTACGCAGGTCCTCATCTGGGCTGTCAAGCAGGGTGCTGATCTGGTTGAGCATCTCCGCTTTGGAAAGAGCAGGACGCTCCCGTGTTGCCAAGGATTTGCCCGAAGGTTTCATGTCGTAGTTTCTCGGACGGTCCGCACGAAAAATTGTATCAGCAGGCCCTCATGTGGTCAAAAGTTGTTGTCCAGCTCAAGCAGTTGGCCTAGGTTACTCGCAGGACCATTGCGCGCTTCGGAGCCCCCATGCCTTGATTACAGACTGGTCCGAGGAGGAAAGACCAGAAAATTGGATCTCCGTGATGGAGAGGGGTGGGTTGACACCGTCCATGAAGTCAGATGTCTGAACCTGCTGGGCCACCACCGTTCCGCGAATGGTGAACGGTGTCGGAAGATCGGGGAGCGAGAAGCAGATGGTGAGTGGTGTACCGTCCAACAGCGTGAGATCGGATTCAATCACAGCGCCAATGTGATTGAGTTGGATGATGGTAACGGGTGTGTCTTGTGGAGGGGCGCTTCCATCCAGCACGCGAACCGTTGCCGGAACCCGAACTGACCATCGGTGGGGAGAGCGGATCAGATCTCGAACAGTGAGGACGCCCACCGGCAACTCTTCTTTTGTGACGATGAGAATTGGCGAACCGCTGGCCATCATCAGTGAAGAGGCTTCGTCAATCAAGCGATTGTACTCGATGAATTGTACTGGTTGTGTCATGATGGTTCGTACTGCGATAGTATCAGGATCAAGCCCCTGAATGATCACTTTACGCACAATGTCGGTGGGCGTCATGAGGCCGTACGACGACTCCGTATCCTTCACAAGAAGGCAGGGCGTCCGTTCTCGTTCCATCAACGAAGCAGCTTCCGCCACTGACACGTCGCCGGGAATTTGAACAACGCCAGGTGTCATCATCTGGGCAACCACCGTATCCAACTGGTGAGCAGCCATGTGCAGGTCGTTCCTCTCGGTTCAGCCTCGATCATCCGGGTTCATGCGAGTCCGGCTGAGCAGGGATTGCCGACCCCGTGGCGCATGCCAAGTATAGCAGATGGTGTTTGGGATGCACGGTGACCTGAAA
Source organism: Nitrospira sp. (assembly GCA_024330925.1). Classification (GTDB taxonomy): domain Bacteria; phylum Nitrospirota; class Nitrospiria; order Nitrospirales; family Nitrospiraceae; genus Nitrospira_D. Next base: position 12,189 of record JANDJK010000056.1, on the reverse strand, counting down.
GACTTGTGATGCCATAGGTCCCACGCATACACTACAACCGGGCGGGGGGAAGGATGGGGGATGAAACGATGGTGGTGCATGAACCCGTTGAGCGAGAATTTTTGACTCGACTGGACCATATCGCTCCTCATGGGTTGGGGTTGTCGGTGGACGTCTATTCTCCCGACCTTGGTAGCTTGCTTGGAATGTTGCGCCAGCGTCAAGTATTTCCTGACTATCTGGAAGTGTTTCGTGCGTCGCCGCAAGCCCTCGCGACGGTCAAGGCACACGCTGGGGGCTGCCCGTTGCCATACCATGGCGAAGGCCTGTGGCTAACCGAAGCAGGAGCATGCGAAGCCCCTCTTTTTCGTCAAGAAGTTCGGGAGACCGCGCGGCATCTCTCGATACTTGGCAGTGCCTGGCTCACTCACGAATGTGCAACCAAGTTCATTGCTGGGTATTCCTTTGGAACCTATGTGCCCCCTCTCTATACTAGAGAGGGAGCAGCGGTGGTGGCCGAAAACGCTTTGGCGGTCCAAGCGATCGTTGACCATGACTGTTGCCTTGCATCAGGTGGTGCCCCGCTTTTGCTTCTTGAAATGCCGCCATTGACGTATTTTGTGGCGGGCACGATTCCCATTCCGACGTTTTTTCGCATGATAACTGACACGGTTCCCTGTGGACTCGTGCTCGATGTAGGCCATGTGTGGACAGTCTTTCGCTATTCGGGCGCCTGGCGGACGATGGATCTTCACCAATTCGTTGGGGAATTCATTGAAGCATTCCCCCTGCATCGTGTCGTGCAGATCCACGTGGCTGGGCTTGATATCCACGAATCTGAGAGGGAACGGCACACCGTTCGTCTATCCGATGGCACCATTGGAGGACAGGATGGAAACGATTACTCTCCTCTTCCGGCTCTTGTGGATACCCACGGTGCTCCCATTCCGTCGTTTCTGTTCGAAATACTAGATCAGATCCTCGCTGATCCACGGTTGACCAATCTACGAGGATTGGCTCTGGAAGTCGATACAAAGCCTATTCCGCTGATTGCCCAAGAATTTGCTGCCTTTAAGGAGCGGTATGCGGGAGTATGTTCACGGATGTGGCCAGCCAACCGTTCGTCTTTGAAAGGGCAAAAAAAAGAGGGGGCTATAGCAGATAATCGGTTGTGTTGCTCCCACGAAGCGGTGGCATCGGCCTATGAACAGTATGCCCGCGTTCTTGCTGGGCAAGCGGAGCCAAATGGTGCGGACTGGACGGGATCGACCGCCTATCACGAAGAGTTGGACCGCTATCGATTGGTTTATCTTCCCTATGAAATTCTCTCCTGGGGCGGGGACGTGCGCGCCATGTTTCCACGGTCCTGCAAACGGCTTGATGAGAGGGGACTGTCGCTGGAGGCATTTGTATCGTTTTGGCTGAGCCACCCGCGCCCCATTGATGGGCCCTACGATTTCTTTTTGGTCAAGATCGTCAAGTTTGTGGAATTTGTGAGCCAGGTAGCACCGGATCTGATCGAGATGACCCACGAGGAAGCCAAGGAGCTCCGCCTGGCTTATGACCACGCTAATGCAGTGCCTGCGCCCGCCTAGGAGGGACGAGTTGATGAATTGTTGGGATACGTTGTCTTGCCCCATCATTGGGCTTGCCCCTATGGACGGCGTCACCGACGCGGCGTTTCGTTCCATCGTGGCTCGACAAGGCAAGCCGGACATAATGTTCACCGAGTTCACCCACGTGCACGATGTCTGTTACGGTCCTGAGCATCTGTTGGACACCCTATGGTACAGCGAACACGAACGGCCGATTGTGGCGCAACTCTACGGCCATAATCCTGATCTGTTTTATCGAGCCGCTGTCGCCGTGTGTGAGTTAGGCTTTGACGGGTTGGACCTCAACATGGGGTGCCCCTCCAAAAGCGTGGCTTCGACTGGGTCCGGTGCCGGGTTGATCAGGACGCCGGATGTGGCTCGTGCTATTGTGCGTGCGGCCAAACGCGGCGTGGAGGAGTGGGCAAAGGGGCTCACCCTCGAAGAGGCCGGCTTCTCACCCGCCAAGGTGGCCGCATTTCGACGGCTTAATCAGATCCGCGGTGGCTGTGAAAAAAGAGAGCGCCAGCCCATTCCCGTGTCTGTGAAGACGAGAATCGGTTATGACACGGTGGCGGTAGAGCCGTGGTTGGACCACTTGCTCATGGAACAGCCAGCGGTGATTTCGCTTCATGGTCGGACGCTCCGTCAAATGTACCGGGGAGCGGCTGATTGGTCGGCTATCGCACGGGCGGCGGCAAAGGTCAGGGGAACAGGGACTTTGTTGCTGGGAAACGGAGATGTGCAAAGTCTGTTGGAAGCTGCTGGCCGTGTGCGTGAGACAGGGGTGGACGGGGTGCTGGTGGGACGAGCGGTCTTGGGGAGACCTTGGTTTTTCCAACAGAAGGAAAAAAGCCGTGACTTGGCACGGGGGCTAACCGAATGCGGAGTCGAGTTCTGGACAGAAGAAGTGCCGTTGAGCCGGCGTTTTGAGGTTTTGTTGGATCACGCCCGAACGTTTGAAGCTCTGTACGGCTCGCACCGATTCTATCGGATGCGCAAACATCTGGCGTGGTATTGCAAGGGGTTCCCTGGTGCGGCTGCCCTTCGTGCCCGGATGGTGCAGGTGTCTTCCCTTGGCGAGTTGGAGGATGTGGTGGATGCCTACCTCACGGATCGGCTGCCCTTTGCTGTAGCCGAAACGGTGGACGATGAACTGAAAGCAGTGTCCTGATGCAGCGGATAATTCTGGCTTCGACGTCGCCTCGCCGCAAAGAATTGCTGGCACTGCTCGGCGTCCCCTTCGACGTGTGGGCGCCCACGTTCGTAGAAGAGCCAATTCCCGATCGCCTTCCCCGTGAACAGGTTGCAATCTTTGCGCTAGAAAAGGCACGGTCGGGGGCGGTGGTGTGGCCAGATGACCTCGTCCTGGGTGGTGACACTGTGATCGAGGTAGAGGGCAAGTTTTGGGGAAAGCCGTGCGATATGGTGGAGGCTCGTCGGATGTTGGTTAGTTTGGCTGGGCGAGCACATCACGTGTACACCGCGGTGGCCCTTTGTCATCGGGCTCAATCATTGGAACGGGTCCGTGTTGAGACGGCAACAGTCTTTATGAAAGCAGACGAGACGCAGATTGAACGCTATCTTGCAACAGACGAATGGCGCGGAAAGGCCGGGGGGTATTCAATTCAAGGGCAGGGGGCTCAGTTGATCGATCATATCGAGGGTGATTACACGACAGTGGTAGGACTCCCTCTCCACGCTGTCGTCGATCTGTTGCGGTCCGCTGGCTATCCCATCAGCCAACAGGTGGTGGAGGAATTGTACAGACGCAAACCATATCCCAATTGGGCAAGATTTGTCGCCTGATTGCATATGGCAAGGGGTTCTCCTACAATGCACGCTGGTATGATGATGGGAGTCACCAGTGACAGGAGTGAGAGGAAATGAGAGCCTGGTTGGCAGGGAGAAGGTGGGTAGCGGTCATGCTCACCGGAGCTGGGCTGGCCGTTGGGTCAGAGGCTAGTCTCGCCATCGACGTAAATTTGACCATGGAAGAGGCCAGAAAAGCACTGGAAACGGGAAGAATTCCCATGGAGAAAGCCGAGTTGCCGGAGGAGATCAAGAAGGTTTTACAGCAAGCCTCGTTAGCAAGCCGGGTCGGAGCTGATCCTGAAAAGGAGCCTTGCGGCGCCAGTGCGATTTTACGGACCAAACGGTACAGACTGGAAGCCTTTGGCCGCCAGGAAGCGGTGGAGTCCAAAAAGCGCAAAATCGCGGTGCGGATGCCAGAAGAATTTGTCAAAAAGGTCCTCGAGATGCCCAACATGGAGGTCGAAGTCCAACTCTGCGGCGATGACGAATACTTTGCCGAAGGAGCCCTCATTGAATTGCATCAAGGTTCCAAGCGGATCAAACCAGTCGATGTCGGACGTGCTGAACGGGGACGGAAAAATGAGGAAGGCAGTGGACCGGCATATCGTTCTCGATTTACCGCACTTTTTGCCTACGACCAGTTTGATCCGAATGCCCAATCGGTGTTTGTCGTGAATTTGCAAGATGGGCAAGAGGTGCGTATCCCCGCCGATTTTTCAAAGGTGAAGTAGAGCCTATCCCCTCGCGGGGCGGCATGTGATTGACCAGTCCGGCGAGCGACATCACTCCAGCGGTTCGTGGAGTCGAAGGGTGTACAAGTAGTGGTAGAGTCCCTTTTTCTCCATGAGCTGGGCATGAGTGCCTTCTTCGACGAGACGGCCTTTGTCCAGGACAAGGATTCGGGTAGCATGCTGAATCGTAGAGAGTCGATGGGCCACGAGAAACGTGGTCCGGCCCTGCATGAGCCGTTCGAGGGCTTCCTGCACCAGACGCTCGGATTCACTGTCGAGGGAGGATGTGGCTTCGTCCAGCAGCAGAATGCGGGGGTTCTTGAGAATGGCCCGGGCAATGGCAAGCCGTTGGCGCTGCCCCCCTGAGAGGTTGATTCCTTTCTCTCCAACCATGGTGTGATACCCCTCGGGTAAGTTGCTGATAAACTCATGTGCGTGTGCCGCCTTGCACGCGAACTCAATCTCCTGCTCGCTGGCTGAGGGATTCCCGTACCGCACATTATCAAGGATGGTGCCGCCGAACAGGATGGTTTCCTGCGGCACCAACGCGAGTTGTCGATACCAGCTTTCGAGCGTCACCTGTTTTAAGTCTCGGCCATCGATCAAGATGCGTCCGCTGGTTGGATCGTAAAATCGGTGGAGCAAGTTGATCACCGTTGTCTTACCTGCCCCGGTCGGTCCGACGATGGCAATGACGTCGCCTGGTTTGGCTTCAAACGACAGGTGCGAGAGAACAGGAACGCGAGGATCGTACGCGAAGCTTACGTGTTCAAACTGCACATGGCCCGCCACTATAGAGAGCGGTTCCGCTCCGGGCAGGTCTTGAATGGCTGGCTCTACGTCCAGGATTTCAAAGACCCGCTGGAGGGCACCTTGGGCCTCTTTCACCTGTCCAAAGACACGTGCGGCGGAGCTCAATGGCCCAATTAAGATACCGGCGAACAGGATAAAGGCGAAGAGGTCACCCGGCGTAATCAGGCCCTCCACCACTTGCTGGCCGCCATACCAGATGACGGCGGCTGCGATCGAAAACGTGAGTAGGCTGATGGTAGGAATGAACAAAGCCATGATGCCGGCTCGACGCATGGTGAGACGAAGAGCTTGGTCGATCTGCCTCGCAAATCGTTCTTCTTCCCGTTTGGTTTGCACAAACGATTTCACAATGCGGATGCCGGAAATGACTTCCTCGGCCAAGGTGCTGAGGGTAGCGGTCTGGTCCTGTAACGATAAGGAGAGTGTCTTGAGCCTGCGTCCGAACAGTTTGGCAACCAACACCAACAGAGGTAGTAGAATCAGGATCAAGAGCGACAACCTCCAGTTCATCATGAACAAAAACGCGAGCCCCCCAACGAAGGTGACCAACTGTTTGGCGCTGTCGATCGGCATTTCGGTGGCGACTGTTTGGATGGTTCCTACGTCGTTCATCAGCCGCGACAGCAGCTCCCCCGTAGGTCGGCGGGCGAAAAACTTGACGTCCAGCGTCTGCAAGTGCGCGAAGACGTGGCGCCGGAAATCGGCCATGATATGTTGAGACACCCACGCGGTGAGATAACTGTGTCCCATAGAGCAGAGGCCTTGAAGGATGACAAGACCCATCACGATGCTGATGAGTGCCGTCATCCGCTCGATGTCGCGCTGCACGGTAATGACATCCCACAGGCTGCCTGTCAGTCGAAGCAAGACCAAATTGACGGCGGCCACACCCATGACGAGCAAGCCGCTCCAAAGCATCGTTGTAAGGTAGGGTTGGAGAAACGGAAGAAAACGTCTGAAGATCAACATGATAGATGGACGAATGGGAGTAAGATCTTCGCTGACGGAGAGTTGCTGGCCATGCAGTCTCGACGACTCCCTCTGTAGGAAGGAATCAGGGAGGAGCAGAACGGTACAGGGCTTAAGACGATCGGCAACCAGCCTAGGCAACGGCCATCATCGCAACGAAACGCGATACCTTGTCGTCGCTCCTGCCGATCTACTGATCGAGGCGTGGCAGCAGGCTTGCTCTTGATGAGCAAACAGACCCCTCCGTGCCCGCGAAGTACGCCTTCTCGCAGTTGATCTCCGAACTTCACTCTCGCTCGGATCATCTACTTTTCTGGGGAGGCGTCCATCCCTGAGGTAAGGCGTAGCCCCGAGACCTTTGGGACTAGCGGACCTAGCTTTTCCGTCGAAGAAACTTCTGACGTTTGCGCAGCTTTTTGTATTTGTGCTTGCGCATCTTTTTTCGGCGTTTTTTAAGGACACTCGACATACATTGTCTCTCTGAAGCGGCAGAGTCTAGAGGCTTTCACCCCAAAAAGCAAGATCTAGGATGTTGCGGGCCCCAGCGTGGAGGTGGAGAGTGATCACAACAATGGCGGAAGCAGCGAGAGGTTACAGCGTCACCTGCACGAGACACGGGATCCTTGACCGAGGGGAGCAATCAATTGGAAATGCTGAGGAGGGTGCTGGATGAAGCGAGGCAGCGCGGAGCGGATGTCGTGTATTGGCAAAGCCTCTGTGAACAGTGACTCAAAGGCGGAGACGTGTCTTCTTGCGGGGCGTCGAGGGAGAACGAGGCTGAAGGCCATGGAGGGAAACCGGGGTGACGGACGGCCCACGGCCTCATGCTCCGTGGCATTTTTTGTACTTCTTGCCGCTTCCGCAGGGGCAGGGATCGTTGCGGCCGACCTTGGCGTCGGCTCGGTGGACGGGTGCTGGTGCTGCAGAGGTTTCTTCGGCACGATTCAGGATCAGTTTGGGTTGTGGACGAGTGACAAGAGGGGGAGAGGGGGCGGGACGTTCGGCCTCTTGACGGACGGCCTGGACATGAAAGAGGCGACTGATCGTGTCGGATTTGATCCGTTCCATCATGCCGGCAAAGAGATCAAAGCCCTCACGTTTATATTCGATCAACGGGTCTTTTTGCCCATAGCCGCGGAGACCAATGCCATCTCGCAGGTGATCCATGGCAAGCAGATGGTCTTTCCAGTGATGGTCAATGACCTGGAGCATAAAGGTCTTTTCCAAAAAGCGCATCAGCTCTGGCCCCAGTTCCTGCTCTTTGCGTTCGTAGGCTTGTCGAACGTGGGTGCGGAGGTCCTGTGTGAGGGCATCGCGTCCCATTTCTCGCAAAGACTCGCCATTGTCCTGCTTCCCTTCAGTGATGTCGATGCCGAACTGGTTGTGCATCAGCTCGGCTAGGCCTTTTAGATCCCATTCTTCTGGATATTGATCGGCTGGGCAATAGACATTTACTGCCGATTCGACAAGACTGTCCATCATATCCCGAAGCGTGTCGCGGAGCGTGTCGCCACTGAGTACGGCACGGCGGTGACGATAAATCACCTCCCGTTGCTTGTTCATGACATCGTCATATTCGAGTAACTGTTTGCGGATTTCGAAATTGTGCGCTTCGACTTTCTTTTGCGCGTTGGCGATCGCGCGCGTCACCATGCCGTGTTCGATGGGGATGCCCTCTTCCATGCCGAGTTTGAGCATCAATTGGGACACTCGCTCGGAGGCAAAGATGCGCATGAGGTCGTCCTCGAGTGACAGGTAGAAGCGGGAGGAGCCAGGATCACCCTGGCGCCCGGCGCGACCCCGCAGTTGATTGTCGATGCGACGGCTCTCATGTCGTTCGGTGCCTATGATATGCAATCCGCCGAGAGCGATGACCTCTTGCTTGTTCTTTTCGCACTCCGCCTTGATCTCTTCGTAGATTTCGAGTTTTCGGGCATCTGGCAAGTTCTCTTCGCGATAGAGGACTTGTTTGTAGAGAAAATCAGGATTGCCTCCCAGCAGAATGTCGGTACCTCGTCCCGCCATGTTGGTGGCAATCGTCACGGCCCCCTTGCGGCCGGCTTGGGCGACAATCTCGGCTTCTCGCTCGTGGTGCTTCGCGTTAAGCACGTTGTGCTTGATACCCTGACGACTGAGCATTGCGGAGAGTTTCTCAGATTTTTCAATGGAGATAGTCCCCACGAGCACTGGTTGCCCCCGTTGGTGACACTCCTTGATTTCCTCGACGATGGCGGCGAACTTTTCCCGTTCGGTTCGGTAGACGACGTCGGGATAGTCGATGCGGATCATCTTACGATTGGTCGGCACGACGTTCACGTCAAGATTGTAAATCTTGGCGAATTCGGCAGCCTCGGTATCCGCGGTGCCGGTCATACCGCTGAGCTTCTTATACATGCGGAAATAATTTTGGAACGTGATGGACGCCAGCGTCTGATTCTCGTTGGCGATTTTGACCCCTTCCTTGGCTTCGATGGCTTGGTGAAGACCGTCGCTCCATCGGCGACCGGGCATCAGTCGGCCCGTAAACTCGTCCACGATGATGACCTCGCCGTCCTTGACCACGTAATCCACGTCGCGCTTGTAGAGCGTATGGGCTTGCAGTGCTTTGACCACGTGGTGCACTAAGTCCATGTTGGCAGGGTCATAGAGGTTGTCCACCCCCAATAGTTTTTCCACGCGGGCGTTGCCTTCTTCCGTCAGCGCAGCGGTCTTGGTTTTTTCTTCGATCGTATAATCCCGTTCCGGTTTCAATTGGGGGATGATTGCGTTGACCCGATAGTAGAGGTCGGTGGATTGATCGGTTGGTCCGGAAATGATCAGCGGCGTCCGTGCCTCATCGATCAGAATGCTATCGACCTCGTCCACGATGGCAAAATGCAAGTCGCGCTGGACGCATTGGCTGAGGTCAGTGACGACCAGGTTGTCGCGCAGGTAATCGAAGCCAAATTCGTTGTTTGTGCCGTAAGTAATATCAGCCCGGTAGGCTTCAGCCCTAGTGCAAGGACGCAGATGCTGGAGCCGCTTGTCCGCCGATTCATAAGTCGGATCATAAAGAAAAGAGGCATCATGCTGAATGACGCCGGTGGAGAGGCCCAAGGCATGGTACAGTTTCCCCATCCACTGAGCGTCGCGCTTGGCCAAGTAATCGTTCACCGTGACGAGGTGGACACCCTTGCCTTCGAGCGCATTCAAATAAATGGGGAGGGTGGCGACCAGGGTTTTCCCTTCGCCGGTTTTCATCTCCGCGATACGGCCCTTGTGCAGGATCATGCCGCCGATGAGTTGCACGTCGAAATGTCGCATATTGAGCACGCGGCGAGACATTTCGCGGCAGACCGCAAAGGCTTCGGGCAACAGGGCATCGAGCGTCTCCCCTGCCTCCAGTCGCTTCTTGAATTCCTGAGTTTTATCAGCGAGGGCGTGGTTGGATAGCGAAGTCAGCGTTGCTTCCAACTGGTTGATTTGTTCGACGATCGGAAGCAGCGCCTTGATTTCGCGGTCGTTTTTGCTACCGAAAATAAAATGAAGTAACCGGGTGACCATGATGCTGAGTTGTCAACTGGACCACAATAACAAACGACAAACCAAGGCAGTATACCGCATCCGTCCGATGAATCCTAGGTGAGTAAACCCGACGGAAGAACGGGGAGAATGGTCGCTTTAGCCCAGCTTGACAAAGCGTCAACTGGTCCATTAGGATGCATCCCCTACCGAACACGTCAAACACGCGGGCGAGCCGTCATGATGATTCGCGGTGGTGTAAAGGTTCTTTCGGTTCTCGTGGTTGTCTGCGTGTTGTCGGTCGGCGGGCTGGCAATCGGGCAGTCGTTCGCGCACGATGTTGAGCACCAATCTCATCATCAATCATCCTCCCATCACGGTACCGTGCTCTGTTCCTGGTTATGTGTTGCCGGCCAGGGATGGGAGGTTGTATCTACTTTGCAGTCAGGAGAAGGAGTGCCATCCAGCCCTCTGGAGTCTCGAGTAGAGGTCCACTTCTCCTTTGTCCATCCCACCACTTTTTCATCTCGCGCCCCTCCGCGTATCTGAAAGCGGTCAGACGTTCCCTTTCTCTCGTTTTCAAGGCAAAGGGCTGCATGTTTGTGGGAGAACGAGAGGATAAGGGCGGGCCACGAGTTTCTATGTGAACTGTCAAATGCGGAGTGACAAGAGCAGCGTCTCACTAGGGTGCGGAAGGAACGGAGCAACGAATGAGACAGAACATTTTCTTGTCCCTGTCTGCGGACCGAGTAGTGGGAGTAGTACGAATCATAACGATCCTGGGTTGTGTGCTGCTCTGGTTGGCTGAGCCGTTATGGGCAATGGGTGCACGGGTTCCCGCGGTCGGCACGTCAGCGGAGGACTTTCAGCTCCCTGATTTAGATGGGAAGCAGCAAAGTCTCGCGCAACACCGCGGGAAAGTTGTGCTGGTCAATTTTTGGGCCACTTGGTGTAAGCCCTGTACAACCGAGATGCCCGCGATGCAAGGAGCGTATGACAAGCTCAAGGAGAAGGGGTTTGTCGTGCTCGCGGTAAACGAATTGGAAAGTGAAGCGAAGGTGCGGGAACATATCCAGCGACACGGCCACACGTTTCCGGTTCTGATGGATAAAGACAACAAAGTAGCCAATCAGTTTGGCGTGGTCGGACTACCGGTGAGCGTCTTCATTGATGAGCACGGTGTGATACAGGAATATGTCAAGGGCGGATTGCTGACGGAAGAGAAAATCGTGCAGACGTTCCATAGGATTCAAGGTGGGAAATCTCCTCAAGCGGCGTTGGTCAAGTAAAGCGACATGACTCGGTTTCATCGACAGATACTTGTCCTCCCCCTTGTGGCGTGCCTGTTGTTGGTGCCCATTCTCGTTGCGCCGTCGGCCGTCGCCCATGAGGTCCAGCATAGCCATCATAAAGCGGCGACTCATTCGTCTCCATTGTGTGCATGGTTTTGTGGCGTAGGACAAGGGTACGAGGTAAGTGGTTCTGTTTTTGCTCCGGTCTTTTCTTTTATAGCCGTCCAGCGCGTCGAGTCTGACAGCCAAATCGATGACCTCAAACGATTGAGGTTGTTCTCTCGCGGCCCTCCTCTTTCTTTTTGACATCCTCTTTCCAGCCGCTCGATGTTCGGGATGGGCATCGCTCTTGACGTTTAAAGGGCACGATGCCGACTCGGTGCGTCGGCGGTAATCGGGTTTGCGTCGATAAAAAGACTACTAAGGCAAACGGGGTGGCCCTGACTTCCATCTCCGTGACGGCCTCGTCACGGAGATGAAGAAAAGTTGAGCCATCTGCATAGACGACAGTCGCTAACTTTAGCGAGAAGCATGGAGGTGTATGTATCATGGATGACCTTCTTTCATTGCAGAATAAGCGGTTGTTGCGGGTTGATGAAGCAGCGAGATTGTTGAATGTGAGCCGATGGACGATCTATCGGTGGGTCGAGGCCGGGCAACTCGGCGGCACGCGGATCGGGGCAGGGACGCTGCGGATCTTTAGCGAGACGGTGGTCGCCTTAATCGATCGGCATTGTGTGGGAGCGCCGATTGCCGCGGGGATGACGCAGAGGAGTCAGGCGCCCGTCGTGGCGCTCGCCGGGGCGAAAGAGCGAAAGACCAAGAGCGGCATCGGCAGAAGAACGATTTTGCCGGGCACAACCGATGCGCGAAAGACGACCTTAACCGCTTCGTGAAGAGGCCCAGGAGGTCACCATGTTCAAAAATTTGACCGCCCTGGGGCCCCACGTTTCGCGAGAGGCACCACGGTGTCAGGTGGCCTGTCTATTCTCTATCTTGTGTCTGATGACCGGCACAGGCTCCTTTTTGCCGGAGGCGGAGGCCTCCTGCGGATCGGCCAGTTGCTTTGTCGTCATCAATTCTCAGCAGGCGGTCTCGCCGGCCGGCGTATTGACGGTGAACATGAATTTCACCCACACGCCGAACGAGATTCCGCCTGAAGGAGCCAACACCATCCCCTTTGCCAATCAACAGACCAAACAACTCATCCTGGCCAATAGCCAAGTCAGTCAACTCAGGACGTTGGTCCAGATAGCGGTGCTGGATTTGAATTATGGGCTGACAGAACGAATCGGCCTCCAAGTGCAGATTCCCTATCGCATGGTCGATGCGGTGGGACAGATCGGCAACGGGGCTGTCTCCAATACCTGGGACCGGGGGATTGGAGACATCCTGGGCAAAGTCAAATACAACATTATTCCAACCCTGCGCAGCATGGTAGTACTGGAGATGGGGGTGTGGTTTCCTGTCGGCGACTATGGCCATGAGGCAGTAGCA
>JANDJK010000055.1 GCA_024330925.1 Nitrospira sp. | reverse complement strand
TACGGTGGGGTCCTGACGGTGCTCATTCATCCGAACATTCTCGACCACAAGTTGCGATTCGAGACGGGCTTGATTGATGCGCTGAGGCAAACGGCTTGGATCGGCGCCCTCGATGAGTTTGGGGATTGGTGGAAGGGGCGGGATCAGGTCGAACTTGACATTGTGGAAACCAACCAAGGAGCCGAGCTGCATTTGACAGCCCACGAAGCTGTTCCTACTCTTACCGTGCTTCTCCCCTCATCTTGCACTGTCAAGCGCGATTCCTTTGCAGGCTCTGTTATCAAGTCTGCTCGCCCCTGGGGCTCGATCGCCCTCGTTGTGTCGCTGCAACCTGGTGATCAGCGAATGATTCCGTTGGACGGCTGCCCGCTAGGCGATCCATCCGGAATGGCAGTGACTGGAATAGGATCAGGCACAGGGCAACCGAAAACAGCTCAACCTGACCATGCAGGGAAATTTGCAGGTTAGCACAATAGAGTCAGCCGGCTAGACTGGATGCGGTTCCTCCGAAGACCTTCTGCTCCTTGCACTTATCCTATCCTTTTGTTATCCTTCGCCTGCCTCTCATAACTACCCATGCATCATTTCCAGACGTTCACATCAATTTCTTGCTCGACGATAATCAAGGAGCACGCACAATGGCTGGGATTAGACGGGCGTTGATCAGTGTGTCGGACAAAACCGGCATCGTTGAAATGGCTCGAGGCCTTGAGTCGATTGGTGCAGAAATTCTTTCCACCGGCGGAACCGCGAAGGTCTTGCGGGATGCGGGGATGCGCGTGACGGAGGTTTCTTCGTATACCGGTTCACCAGAGATTCTGGATGGTCGGGTGAAGACCCTTCATCCGAAGATCCACGGAGGGCTCCTCGGTCGCCGATCGGTGCCAGCCCATGTTGAGCAGATGCGGCAACATGCTATTGACCCCATCGATGTCGTGGTGGTCAATCTCTACCCGTTTGAGGCTACAATTGCCAATCCACAGTGCCGGTTCGAAGATGCGATTGAAAACATTGATATTGGCGGTCCCTCCATGTTGCGGTCGGCGGCCAAGAATCATGAAGACGTCGTAGTCGTTGTTGATCCGGCAGATTATGGACGGGTTCTGGATGCACTGAAGACCGACTCGATGACGCTGGCACTACGGCGTGAACTGGCGTTGAAAGTCTTTCAACACACGGCACATTATGACACGGTCATTGCAAGCTATCTAGAAAAGCAGGTACAGGGCGGAGCGGTGAAATTCCCCAAGGTGCTCTCCCTCCAATTTGAACGAGGCGAGATCCTCCGCTATGGTGAAAATCCCCATCAAGAAGGGGCGTTTTATCGTGAGCTCGGCTCTCAGGAACCATCGGTGTCCTGCGGAAAGATCCTCCATGGCAAGGCCATGTCGTACAACAATTTTCTCGATGCCAATGCCGCGCTCGAACTCGCCAAGGAATTTGACGACTGTGCCGTGGCCATTATCAAACACAATAATCCCTGTGGGGTCGCTTTAGGCGCGACTCCCGCGGAGGCATATGTGAAAGCCCGTGAAACCGATCCGGTGTCGGCATTTGGGGGCGTGATTGCTTTTAATCGGCCCGTTGACCTTGCAGCGGCTAAGGAGGTGACATCTACGTTCGTCGAAGTCATTGTTGCTCCCACCTTTACCGAAGAGGCATTGGTCGAATTGAAACGCAAAAAGGACCTGCGGCTGGTAGAGGTCGGGCCTCTCACGAAAGTGACGCAAGATGGCTATGATCTCAAAAAACTAGTCGGAGGGATAATCATACAGGATCGCGATCTCGGTCGATTGCCTGATCTCCGCACCTTGCGGGTGCCAACCATGCGCAAGCCGACGGATGACGAGTATGCCGCCTGTGCGTTTGCCTGGATCGTCTGCAAACACGTGAAGTCCAACGCCATTGTCTATGCCAGGGCCGGTCAAACGGTGGGGATCGGGGCTGGTCAGATGAGCCGTGTGGATTCGGTTAAGCTTGCCACGATGAAGGCGCAGCTACCAGTGAAAGGATGTGTCATGGCGTCTGATGCGTTCTTTCCCTTCCGTGATGGCATCGATGTCGCAGCACAGGCGGGGATCACCACCGTGATTCAGCCGGGCGGGTCCATTCGAGACGCTGAGGTGATCAAGGCGGCAGATGAGCATGGCATGGCGATGATTTTTACTGGCATGCGCCATTTCCGCCACTGATTCGATGTCAACAGCTCTCGCGATGTGTCCAGAGCCGGCAGGTGAGGTGCCTGCCTCCGAGGAGGCCGCCGGCCCGGACGGCTTTTTGAGCGGCGTTGGGTTCGGGGCCTGTCTACGAAAGGCAGCTAAGCCGAACCAGGCGCTGGACCATGTCCGATGCTGTGCTCGAAATTCCTCTTGCATCTAAAACAATGAAAGTTCTAGTTGTCGGAAATGGTGGCCGTGAACATGCGCTAGTGTGGAAATTGGCGCAGAGTCCTCGTCGCCCGAAATTGTATTGTGCGCCGGGCAATGCGGGGATTATGTCCCTGGCGTGCTGTGTTCCGATCAAGGCCGACGATATTGCTGCTCTTACGGCCTTCGCCCGGCAGGAGCAGATTGACTTGACTGTGGTTGGGCCGGAGGCTCCGCTGGCTTTGGGCCTTGTGGATGCCTTTCGCAACGAGGGGCTCAGGATCTTTGGACCAACAAAACAGGCGGCACGTTTGGAATCGAGCAAGATTTTTTCCAAAGACCTCATGATGCGGGCAAAGATCCCCACTGCCATGGCTCGCAGTTTTGACCGAGCCTCCGATGCCTTGGCCTATGTTGATCAGCAGACCATGCCGATTGTGATCAAGGCGGATGGTTTGGCGCAGGGTAAGGGCGTCGTGATAGCCACGACAAAGGATCACGCACGGAGGACGATCCAGGAGTTCATGGAACAGGCTGTGTTCGGTGAAGCGGGAAAACGAGTCATCATCGAACAGTTTCTGGATGGCAAAGAATTGACGGTCATGGCCTTCACTGACGGTAACACCATTGTCCCCTTCCTACCGGCGCAGGATCACAAACGGGTAGGGGACGGTGACACGGGGCCCAATACTGGGGGCATGGGAGCCTATTGTCCAGCTCCGTTGGGGACCGAATCGCTGTGCATGCAAGTCACAAGGGACATTTTACGACCGATGGTCGAGGCGATGGCCAGACTGGGGACTCCTTTTCAAGGAGTCCTGTATGCTGGCTTGATGCTTGTCAAAGATACTCCTTATGTATTGGAGTTCAATGTGCGCATGGGAGATCCAGAAACGCAGGTCGTGTTGCCACTTCTCAAAACAGACCTGCTCGATGTGCTTGAGGCCGTGGTTGACCATCGGTTGGAACAAGTCCCGGTAACGTGGCATCCTGGCGCAGCAGTCTGTGTGGTGATGGCCTCCGATGGCTATCCGGGTCCCTATCGGCAGGGGCTGGTGATTCACGGTTTGCCGACGACGGAGCAGCCTTCTTCTCTGATATTCCATGCGGGAACGGCTCGCCGCGGTGACCACATCGTGACGGCTGGAGGACGGGTGTTAAGCGTAGTGGGCTTGGGCCAGACGTTGCAAGAAGCTCAACTCCAGGCGTATCAGCAAGTGGCAGGCATTTCTTTTGATGGATGCCACTATCGCCGCGATATTGCCGCCTGGGCAATAGCGCAGTGAAGGTGTCTTGGAAAGAATTCCCGTGTGTGTATGACGACAGTCCTTCCGTATGGCACAATACCCGAAGCTGTGCTCTGTGAAGAGATGGCACGTGTGATCGCCCGTGGCGGCATGGTAGGAGTTCCGACCGAGACCTTTTACGGGCTTGCGGTGAACCCCTTTGATCCTTTGGCGGTCACTCGCTTGATCCATGCGAAGGGCCGTGCTGATGGCAAACCGATCTTGGTGCTCATTAGTGAACAAGCGCAACTGACCCAGGTGACCGATTCGATCACGCCTGCTGCGGCACGACTCATGGAGGCCTTTTGGCCTGGCCCGTTGACCATTCTGTTTCCGGCCAAGCCGTCTCTTCCTGCCGTGTTGACCGCGGGGACTGGAACGATTGGAGTTCGGTTGACATCCTGTCTTGTGTTACAGGGGCTTTTGAGATCTGTTGGGCCTGTAACAGGGACCAGTGCCAATCGATCGGGGGCCCCACCGGCCACCACTGCTGCTCAAGTTGTGGAAGCGATGGGGGAGACAGTTGACCTTATCATTGACGGAGGGCCAACGCCGGGTGGAGCACCATCGACGGTCGTGGAGGTTCAGGAATCGGTTCGCATCGTGCGAAAAGGAGCCGTTCCCAAGAGCCTATTGCAACAGGTATTGCAACCGCATGGTCACAGATTCGAAGAACCCTGGTGAGCAGATGACTGGAAGCGTCACACCTCACGGTGGGACTCACGAGGAGGAGGTGTTCTCATGATGACCACCAGATGGTGGCAGCGAGGGTGCCTGATAGGCTGTTGGATCATGGTGATGGGACTGTCCGGCTGTGACTATTGGCCACCGGCGCTCCAGGCCGAGATCGAACAGTTGCGAGTGCAGATTGATACGGTGATCAGGGAGAAATCCGAGCTTCAGGCGCAGGTTGACGAGTTGACCAAGACCAAGCAGGAGCTCATGGCCAAGGTCGACGAGTTAACCAGGCTGAACAATGAGAAATCAGCCCTTATTGCCGGACTCCAGCGGCAACTTGCGACAAGACAGGCCAAGGCTCACCCGCCCATGAAGGCTGCCTCGAAGACCAAGACACGTCTGTCGCCCCCTGTTCGCAAGCCCACCGCCTCCCGGGGGACCAAATCCCCCTCCACCTCTCGATCAAGGTAGCTCGCCTGTACGAGTGTGAGCCCCCCTGTGAAGGACCATCGCGGGAACTATGAGGCTGATGAGGTGACGGTCGCTTGAGTTGAGGTGGAAGCAGCCGCGGCAGCGCTCCCCGTTGATTCTTTACCCGTTGATTCTTTGGAAGAACCCCCTTCGGTTTTTTCACTCGCTGGTGGTTTGAGTTTGTCGGAATAATCTGTGATATACCAGCCCGTTCCTTTAAACATAATGGCAGGGGGAGAAATAATTCGGCTGACAGAACTGCCACAACGGGTACAGGTCGCAACAGGATCGTCTTTGATACTTTGTTTAACTTCGAATTTGTAAGCACAGGGTTGGCAAAAATATTCGTAGATTGGCACGGCCTTCCTCTCTCAGTTAGTCGCAGTTACGCTGACGGACGGAGTGTAAGATAACCGACAAACACACGGAGTCAAGGGGTGGGTGATTAGGTTTGGAGCTGCGCCACCGCTTCTGCGAGTCGATCAAGCCCCCGATGAATGGCCTCCATGCTGGTAGCATAGGAGAGGCGGATATGGTGGTGACTACCAAATGGTTCCCCTGGAACAACCGCAACATGAGCATGCTTCAATAGATAGTCCGCCAGTGCTTGCGGCGATGTGATAGGACCGTCAGGACCTCGTCGCCCCAATAGTCCCGAAATATTGGGGAACGCATAAAAAGCGCCGGTGGGCATTCGACAGGTCACCCCCGGAATGTGATTGAGGCGCTCGACCATGACTTGCCGGCGACGATTAAATTCAGCCACCATCTGGCTGGTGAATGGTTCTCCCAATTGAAGGGCCGCTACCGCAGCTTTTTGGGCAATAGAGCAGGGATTGGATGTGCTCTGGCTTTGGATGTTGGCCATGGCCATCAAGACGTCTTTTGGTCCTGCGGCATAGCCGATCCGCCAGCCGGTCATCGCATAGGCTTTGGATACTCCGTTGATGACCACCGTCCTGGCGGCCACTTCCGGTCCCAAGGAGGCGATGCTTATATGCGGGACTCCGTCGTAGACGATCTTCTCGTAAATTTCATCTGAAATGATGAAAAGTCCATGGCGAATGGCGACCTCAGCAATGGATTGAAGGGTGGTCCGATCGTACGTCGCGCCAGTGGGATTACAGGGACTGTTGATGACGATCGCTTTGGTCCGAGTGGTAATAGCTCGCTGAAGTTCATCAACATTGATCGTGAAGCCGTTTTCCTCGCTTGTTGGCAGCGGAATTGGCGTTGCATCATTGAGAAGGACCTGATCGACGTAGGAGACCCAATAGGGGGCGGGGATGATCACCTCGTCGCCCGCTTCCAGGCACGCTTGCGCCAGGTTGTAGAGGGAGTGTTTTGCCCCGCAGGAGACAAGGATCTGAGATTTTTCATACCGTACCCCCATGTCGCGATGCAGTTTGTCGCTGATAGCTTGGCGCAACTCATCAATGCCTGACGAGGGTGTATATTTCGTGAAGCCGGCTCGAATCGCCGCTTCAGCGGCTGCCTTGACCGGCTCGGGTGTATCGAAATCCGGTTCACCGGAGGAAAAATCCACGACATCTATTCCTTGTGCCGCCATGGCCTTGGCTGTAGCTGTCATGGCTAGGGTCGGAGAAGGCGTAATGTGAGAAACACGTGCAGCCAGTTTCATGCAATGACTCTCTTGATTCGATCCTGTAACCGTTGTGCAACGTCGGGATGAAGAAACTCGGTCAGAGACCCGCCATGCTTGGCAACGTCTTTGATAATGGTGGAAGAGAGATACGAATACTCCTCGCTCGGCATCAGGAAGACTGTTTCAACGTTGCGCGCCAATTTGCGATTGACCAGGGCCATTTGAAATTCGTGTTCAAAGTCCGAGATAGCTCGCAATCCTCTGATGATGGCATGGGCGCCAGACTGTTGGACATAATCGACGAGAAGCCCTTCAAAGGAGGTCACTTTGACGTGTTGCAGATCCTTGGTCGCTAATTTCACCATATCTAGCCGCTCATCCAGGCTGAATAACGGATGTTTATCGGGATTGGGGGCCACGGCGACCACAACGACATCAAAGACGCGGAGACTTCGCCGAATGATATCTGTATGGCCATGGGTGATGGGATCAAAGGTTCCGGGATAGATGCCAATTCTCATGATGGTGCAGGAGTCGTGTATGTGTAGAGCGACAACGTTGTGTCGCCATACCGATAGGTACGTCGGCAAAGGCAAGGGCCTAGAGTGTACGGTAACCGAGTTTTGGTCGCATGTTCGACAATGAGCCACGCATCCGAGGCAAAGAGCGTGTCATGGGAACAATGTGTCAATAATCTGTCGAGTTGCATGGTATGAGCATAGGGAGGATCGGCAAAGACGATGTCATACGGGCCATGCCACAGAGTAGGGTGATGGACGAAATGCTGCACCGTGTGAGGACAAACGAACATCCTAGAAGCTACGCCGCAGTGCACCATGTTCCGCCGGAGCACTGTAAGAGCCGATGGATCAGGTTCTACACAGGTGGCAAAAGCAGCTCCTCGACTGAGTGCTTCGATGGCAATGGCTCCTGTTCCCGCGTAGAGATCTAAAAAACGGCAGCCGGGGAGACGACTACCCAGAATGGAAAACAGGGCTTCCCGTACCTTATCTGAAGTGGGACGTAGGCTGCTCTGTGACGGTCCGTAAAGCCGTCGACCTCGAAGCGTGCCAGCGATAATACGCATGAATCATGAGATGTGGGTGAGCGTCTGTCTGCGGGACGACTGTAGCACAGCATTTTTCAATGGGTCAAGAAAGGGATTGTGTGCACACGATGCTCCCTTCTCCTGACTCTATCATCAGCTCACTCTGCCACATCGAGACGGAGCTTTGACCCCTAAAAGGAAGCAGACTATAATAGCCCGCACAGCAGACAGGATGTTCTGCTTTCCGATCTGAAGAAACGCCTCTCCTCACACGGAGCAGCAGATGGATCGTCTGGCGAACTCCCCGTCAGAACATCTGGTGGAGCGGGACAATCTGTCAGCGAGCGGCAACCGTCTGTTGCTCTCGCGCCGCCATGCTCTTGCGGCGGTTCTGCGAGATGGTGCGATCGATAATGGCACCACAGTTAATGCATTTCCAGGCATAAAAGATAAGGAAAAAATCCGAGAACCGCTCCAACAGCATGAGCCCCTTGCACTTCGGACATTCCATCACTCCCTCCTGGGTAACGTGTTTACTGCTGTGACAGCTAGCAAAAGGCAAACCAGTTTTGATGATCATTATGTTTCAATGGTTTATAAGAAGACTCCCCCATAGAAGCGGCAAGGATGACCTGGATGACATGAACAAAAACGTCCGGAGCGTCATTTTTTTGTCTTTTTTAAAGAGGCAGCATGGCGGCCAAAGGTATTCCCTCGTGGCCGGAGAGTGAACGACCCCGCGAGCGGTTGTTGAGCAAGGGCCCAGAGGCCCTTTCGGACGCACAATTGTTGGCCATCTTGCTCAGAACAGGTCGACGCGATTCGTCAGCCGTCGCCGTAGCGATGGAAGTGCTTCAACGAGTAGGTGGTTTGAGCGGGCTGGTCAAGTCGGGGGTTGAGGAGCTCTGTGCCATCGAGGGCGTGGGGCTGGCTAAAGCAGCCCAACTCAAGGCGGCGCTGGAAATAGGTCGGCGATCTTTGGCAGCTCCCTTGTCAACAGGGATGCGCCTCTCATCCAGCGCCGACCTCTTTCGTCATTTCTATCCCCTCTTGCGAGACTATAAGCAGGAGCTGTTCAAAGTCATCCTGCTCGATGCCAAAAATACCATCGTCAAGGAAACCACGGTTTCTGAGGGAACGTTGACCCTCAGCCTCGTCCATCCACGAGAAGTATTCACGCAGGCCATCCGTGAGTCGGCTGCCGGTGTGATCTTTGTCCATAATCATCCGAGTGGCGATCCGACACCGAGCAGAGAGGACCGACATCTGACAGATCGCCTGGTAGCTGCCGGCCGATTGCTTGGTATCGCTGTGTTGGACCATGTGATTATCGGAGACGGCCGTTACGTAAGTTTTGCAGACGAAGGCTGGTTAACGGGATCAGAACCTGAATAAGGTAAAGACGCGGCCCATGCACAACGAGGAGGTTTCTGTCGATCCCCATGTGAATGTGCTATTTCAGCCATAAAGGAGGGCGGGCCATGAAGACGACCCCTGTGAGGTCCATCAGAAACATTGCCATTGTCTCGAATGCTGGCGCAGGTAAGACATCCCTCAGCGAGGCGCTTCTATTTGTGGGAGGCGCGATTCCCACCCTCGGTTCCGTCACCCAAGGCTCAACAGTCTCAGATTACGAGCCGGAAGAAATCCGTCATCGTTGCTCGGTCAGTACCAGTGTACTCCAATTCTCGTGGAACCAAACTGACTTCACTCTGCTGGATACGCCGGGTGCCATCAGTCTGCTTGGTGAGCCGATGGCAGCGCTACGGGCCGTTGACGCGGTTCTGGTGGTTCTGAACGGCCAGGGGACCATTCGAACTGAACTGATTCGTCTGTGGGCACGTATTCAAGAGCTTGGGCTCCCCTGTGTGCTGTTTGTAAATGGATTGGATCGTGACGAGGCATCGCTCGATCGTGCACTCGAGGCCTGTCGTGCGCACCTTGCTTGTCAACCGATCCCTCTCGTTCTGCCAGTAGGGCAAGGGACGGCACACGACGGCGTGATCGATCTTCTTCGCAGACAATGGATTCGATCAGAACCCTCTATTCCGCAACCGCAGATACAGCCGATCCCCAGTATGCTGGAAGCTGAGGCAAACGAGCGACGTAGGCAGGTAGTGGAAGCAGTGGCAGAAAGCGACGAAACACTACTTGATATTTATCTAGGACAAGAGGATCTGCCCAATGAGGTTCTGTTGTCCGGCTTCCGCTCTGCCATCATGGCAAGACGTATATTTCCCTTGTATGCCGGCTCCGCCTTGCATCTCAATGGAGTGTGGCCTCTCTTGAATGCTCTGTCGCTGTTTCTCCCCTCGCCTCTCGAACGAGGAGCGGTCTTGTCCTTCTCTGGTACACACCCTCATACGGGTGTACCGTGTGAACGAAAAGGACGTGAAGAGGAGCCGTTTTCGGCCTTGGTCTTTAAAACGGTGATCGATCCTTTCATGGGCCGATTGTCGTATTGTCGGGTGGTGTCTGGGACCGTTCATGCTGATTCCACCGTCTGGAATGCGTCCAAACAATGTCGGGAAAAGCTAGGACACTTCTATATGCTCTTGGGGAAACACCATACAGCGGTGCCGTTGGCTAAGGCAGGAGAGATCATTGCCATTGGCAAATTGCAGCACACCCAAACGGGCGATACGTTGTGCACAGAAAAAGAACCCATCTGTTATCCGGATCTTCAATTGCCCAAACCGGTGCTCTCGTTTGCGATCGAAACTAAGACGAAGACGGATATTGAAAAAGTTGGTCTGGGACTCCACAAACTGCGAGAGGAGGACCCGACGTTAGAATTCGTGCGCCATGTCGAAACGAAAGAAATGGTCCTCAGTGGGCTGGGGCAGCTTCACATTGATTTGACCTTGGAAAAGCTTCGAAGAAAATTTGGCACGGAGGTCCTCCTCCATACACCGAAAATTCCCTATCGAGAGACCATTCGATCGGTGTCCCAGGCACAGGGCAAATACAAGAAGCAAACCGGCGGTCACGGGCAATATGGCGATTGCTGGCTGGAAGTGGCGCCCTTGCCCCGCGGTCAGGGTTTTGTGTTCGAGAATCGCGTGGTGGGCGGGGCCATCCCGCGGAACTTTATTCCCGCTATCGAAAAGGGAGTGGTTGAGGCGATGCAGGAGGGGATCTTGGGTGGGTTTCCTGTGGTGGATATTCGTGTGGCTGTTTACGATGGATCCTATCATGTGGTGGATTCCTCAGAACTGTCCTTCAAAATTGCCGGCGCGCTTGCACTAAAAAAAGCAATGGAGACGGCTCATCCCGTCTTGCTTGAGCCGATCATGGAGGTCGAGATCGAAGCCCCGACGGATACCATTGGAGCCGTGATGGGTGATGTGACTGCGAGGCGGGGCCGTATTCTCTCCGTCAATGCGGAGCATCATGTCGAACGAATCAAGGCACTGGTGCCCCTAGCTGAATTGTCATCGTACGCAACGTCGCTCAACAATCTGACCGGCGGGCGCGGCAATTACACGATCGAATTTTCGCGCTATGAGGAGGTCCCTTCTGACTCGGTGTCTCGTATTCTTGAACAACACAAAGCGACCCGTTCCCTGGCGGTTGCCCCCTGAGAGCAATGGAATGGAAACGGACGTTCGGCCCTTCCTTTCGTTTTCTCTGGGAGGGGCCGAGAACTGTCAGGGCATGGCGCAAGCTGAGGATCTTCACTGTGTGACCGTGAGAACGACAAAAAAGGCTTGGCTTTCGCGGACGACCCGTAACAGAACACTGTCTCCACGGCGGATTCGGCCCAGTGTGTCACGAAAGTCTTTGACGGTCAG
This sequence comes from Nitrospira sp., assembly GCA_024330925.1. Lineage (GTDB taxonomy): Bacteria > Nitrospirota > Nitrospiria > Nitrospirales > Nitrospiraceae > Nitrospira_D. The sequence goes on along the minus strand of JANDJK010000055.1, from coordinate 2,801 downwards.
CACGGCAATCCGGTTGACCTCTTTGATCAGGTCCCCTTCACGCAGTCCTTCGGCATGAGCAAGACTGCCGGGCTCTACCTTGGCGATAAGGACTCCCTCGGTTTCTCGCAAATTGAACTTTTCTGCTAATGCAGGGGTCAAATCCTGCAACACGAGCCCTAATCTGGTCTCTCCTCCTGCTGGAGGCAGGGAAGCGACAACCGGCGTGTCTCGTCGCGCTGTTACGGGGATTTCTAAAGTGATCCTCGTGCGATCACGCACAACTTCGACGCTGGCAGTGCTGCCGGGAGATAACGTCCCTATCAACCGCGACAGTTTGGCAGGAGAATCGACGACGGTGCCATTTAGGCGAACGATGATGTCCCCTGGTTTCATCCCGGCATGGAACGCCGGGTCCCCTTCGAAGACCTCGTTGACGAGAACGCCTTCCTGTTCCGAGACGCCGAATTGTTTGGCAAGTTCAGGCGTCAATGCCTGAATCCCAATACCCAGCCATCCCCTTTCTACCTTCCCTTTTGCTTGGAGTTGTTCAATCACTTGTTTGGCCATGTTTGAAGGAATGGCAAACCCGATTCCCTGCGCAAAGTTGATAATAGCCGTGTTGATACCAATGACTTCGCCGTGAAGGTTGAACAGTGGTCCGCCTGAATTTCCGGGATTGATGGAGGCATCGGTTTGGATGAAGTTTTCGTACCGTGAGAGATTGATGTTTTCCCGCCCGATTCCACTGACCACACCCAATGTGACGGTGCGGTCAAGCCCGAAGGGATTGCCAACGGCAAGTACCCATTGTCCGACTTTAACCAGAGACGAATCACCGAAGCGGACGCTGGGCAGCGGTCGGTCTGGCCGGACTTTAAGAAGCGCCAGATCGGTGTCCGGGTCGCGGCCAATAACTTGAGCAATCAGTTTGGTCTTATCAGCAAAGCGGACCTCGACCTCTAGAGCGTCACCAATGACATGATGATTGGTGATAATGTAGCCGTTGCTGTCAACGATAAAGCCGGAGCCGGAGCCAGTAGCATTGGGAGGTGCTCCTCTAGAGTCACGGCCACGCCCGCCTGGTTGAATGGGAAACAGATTGACGACGGTGGGCTTGACCTGTTCTGCTAAGGTAGTAATGGCAGTTTGAATTTCTTCCAACAGCCGAAGCCCGGGCAACTCTGCTGGCGGCGAGTACACGTCCGGCTGTTCTGCGGCTGTTGGCTGAACAAACAGTAGCCCGGCAACCATGAATACACCGAGCATTCCCACGCCTCGTCGTTGTTTGAACATCAGCCAGCTCTCTCCCTTATCAAGACAGTCAAAAACTGCGACTCACATCATCATCTCATATTTTTAAGATGAAATTAAGGTTCTGTGTCGATATCCTCGTTTTTTCTCTAGGAAGACCGATTCGTGAACCATTCAATAGCGGCGGTCAATTCTAATTCTGGTCCAATGAACACAAGAATATCACCTTTTTGAACAACCAATGTTTCTGATGGTGGTAGTAGGTAGGCCCCGCGCATGACTGTGACCAGGTGGACAGAGGAAGAGCGAGGCCAGGCACGAAGGGGTTGTCCTACCGCAGCGGCATGAGGTGCAACAATCAGTCGTTCGATCTTGGCCGATCGAAGAGTGAGATCGTGCTGGAGGGCCAGTAAGTTCTCATGTATCACTTCAAGTTTTAAGTCTCTAATTTTCTCATCAGTTTGAACAAGCAAGTTTTTGAGAGCTCGTATTTGTATCATGGAATGAGTGATGAGAGAATCAAGTTGCTTCGGAGAAAAGGAAGAGGGGTGCTGTGTCAGACCAGGGGGACGGTTCGTGAGGGACGCGACGATCAGCCGTCCTGTTTCCATTGCCACCTGATCGATGCGCTGAAGGACGGTAGTGGCTTGCCAGTGGAGCTGCATCACTTGAACCTTACGATTGACGCGCTCGGCAAGAGCGAGAATCGTTTCATACAAAGCGCTCGCAGTAATCGTGAGTTCCTTACGAACCCGGCTGAGCATTTCAAGATTCATAGTCTGATAAGATAGATTATGTAAACTTGTATTCGTGAAGGTATTGCTTTCTCTCCCTTTGGCCCCTTTCCCCTCCCCAGAATTCTATCGAGGCTGTGCTGATTCGGCTTTCTTCGACATGGAACTGGATGGCCCCCCACCATTTGCTTCTCCGCTGAGTAAGCCGTAAGATCGTTGCCATCATGCATTGTACAAAATGCCGACGTAAGGCCGTAATCAAAATACCACGACACCATGCTGCATTTTGCGGGCCATGTTTTCTTACTTTTGTGCACGTTCAAGTGCATCGTGGGATTAAGGCCTATGCGATGTTTAGCAAGACTGAGCGGATCTTGGTCGCCGTCTCCGGTGGCAAAGACAGTCTCGCACTGTGGCACATTCTCCTGACGCTTGGATATCAGGCAGATGCGCTCTACGTCAATCTCGGCATTCCTGGTTATTCCGACCGGTCGCTGGAAAAAGTTCAACGGTTTGCCGATCTTGTCGCCAAACCTCGCGGTGCTGTGTTACATGTGCACAAGGTTGAAAAGGAAGAAGGGGCTGGAATTCAAGAATTGGCGGATCTCGTCCATCGTCCTCCCTGTTCGGTATGTGGGACGATCAAACGGTATCAATTCAACCATCGAGCCCTGAAACATCACTACGATGTGATGGCGACAGGGCATAATCTTGATGATGAAGCGGCTCGACTTTTGGGCAATATCTTACACTGGCAAACTGATTACCTGGAGAAGCAAGGACCAGTCCTCCCTGCCTCAATGGAAGGGTTTGCGAAAAAGGTTAAACCGCTCT
>JANDJK010000054.1 GCA_024330925.1 Nitrospira sp. | reverse complement strand
GATGCCGCTCGGCCAACCGGCCCGCATGCCGGAGCACCGGCTCATGGAGCTCCACTACGAGATATCGGCTCCAATCCGCTTCGAAATCCTCAACCATTCGACGGTACATTCGACGGATGACCCGTCCACTGTGAACGGCGCGCGCGAAGGCCGCCTTCGCCTCTACATAGCCGATGGCGGCAATCCCGACCACGTCGGCGGCATTTATCCAGTGCCGTACCCTCGACGAGCCGGATTCCTCCACGTAGAGCTTCACCAGTGCGCTGGTGTCGCAATAGAGAATCATCGGCGCTCAGCAATGACCAGATCCGATACCGAACGACCCCGTAGTACGAGCGGCCGTTTCGCACCCTGAGGCTTGCCGCCGCTCCAGGTCGCCAGGCCCTCGCGAACAAGAGCGTCGACCCCCGCCGGCACGCGCCGAGATTCGGCCGGCACGAATCGGGCAATCACACGCCCTCGGTCCGTGACCTCCACCTCTTCTCCCTCCTTCACCTTCTTGAGGTATCCACTGAGGTGGTCTCGCAATTTCCGCACACCCACTTGTGCCATCGTTCCCTCGCTTGTGGCGTCATTGTGTCCACTGTGTGCCCACAAGTCAATCGTTTGGGCGCAACGATGCGATTGGGGCTTGGCCGAGCAATTCCTCGTAGATCGCCTTGGCCTTTTTCGCGGCCCCGCCGGTGGTCTGGTCCCACCAGCCCTTCTCCTTCCAGCGCGCGACGATGTCGGCCAAGGCGTCCGCGCGCACCGTGGGGTCCTCGATCGCCCGCACGGCCTCGGCCAAGGCCGTCCCGCGCAGCGCATCGTCGGGCTTGATGCCGGGCTTGCTGCAGAGCTCCGCCAGCTTGTCGTCGACCCACGGACAATGGGTGCGGGGGACGGCGGTTGTGGTCAGCCGGGTGGGAAGGCTGGTGGGGAGCAGCCCCTTGCGCCGCCATTCGGCTTGTTGAGTGCGCAATCGCTGGGCCCACTGACGGACTGGTCCCAGTCGCCGCTCACAGGCCTGTTTGATTGAGAGTCGGTCGGGGATAGATTCGTGAGAAAGCGGCCCATATTCCACAAGAAGCCACCCAAAAGGTAGGAGGCCACTCGCTTGATGCAGCTCCTTGGCGGCCAGCCAGATCGTCGTTGCAAGGGGCTCTTCCTTTTGACCACCTCGGCCTGTCTTGATTCCGATCATGCGCACCCCATTCAATGTGAGAGACTCCGCGCCGGAATGCCGACCCACGCGCAGCAAAAAAGCGCCACGATCTTCCAACAAGGAAGAACTCAGAACCTCGGTGAGGGCCTTGCCCCACTCTGGATCAAGATAGCCGTGTTGCGAAAGCAGGCTCAATTCCTGTTGCAGGATGGGTCGATAGAATGCATTGCAGGCCTGGGCGATACGGCTCATATCAAAACGCAGGTCGGTGGCAGGGACCTGCTCTGGCTTGTTCACGTTACCCAGCAACTGCATGTTGAGCTGGCCGGCGAAGGCGTGATAGCGCAATGCCGGGATACATTCGAGAAGCTGCAGCGGTCCGCTGTCGGCCTTGGTGCTGCGTTGGTTCCCTTGCCGATCCCCGGCGGGGGCTTTCTTGCGATTGACGGCAAATACGATTTCTGTCGCGGGCAGTCCTGGTTCGCATTGCCAGGCGGCATCGGAAATGTGCACGAGACGCAAGGGATCCCGTTCGAGAAACATCTTGCGCCGCTCTGCCTCGTAATAGCGAAAGAGTCGTCCCTGGAATTCATGCAATCCCTCTCGCTCCTGAGGGAGTCTTGGTGCGCCATGATTGACCTGGTCGAGGAGTGCCGTGCGGATGGCGCCCTTGATGGAAGAGCCCATCAGCACTGGAAAGCGGGTGACCGGATTGTAGGCAGTACGATCGATCGCCAGTTGATGGATGACCCCCTGTCCACGCGCTTTCTGTTGGGCTATCTGGCCGACACGGTTGGCATAGAGGTGGGCTACGCCGGGCTGAACCGGAAGGCGATGCACCGCTAGGGGCATGAGTGTGGCGCGCCGATCGTGGAAATATTTCTGAACAGCCCTGATCATGCCGTCATCCGGGGATCGGTTGACGATGGCCTCGATCGCCTGCCGGTCGGTTGCCGAGAGCGTTTCGATTAGGGCTGCGGTATCGAACTCGTGGAGCGTGTCGCCCTCGATAACGTAATTCGTGGGATTGTAACTGTCCCCTGTACCGATGTGGATGGGCGAGAGTGGAGTGAACAGAAGTCTGTAGGCAGTGAAGGACTTCATGTTGCACCCATGCCTTGATCGAATTTGATTGCGACCACCGGCGCGTAGCCTTGATGAACGGTGGCCGGTAGACTCTTTGACAGACTGCCGTCTCCACCCAACCCTTGACCAATGAACGGGCGAGACTCGAAGGTGATCGGTGTGAAGACAGAACCGGCTGCGGCCAAGAGTATTGGGGTTTTGAATGGATAGCTCGAGTGGGCGCCGATGTCACCGTGGCGCCCGAAACGGGTGAACACGTGGTAGAAGCACCGCTCCGTTTGCCACGGGAAGCCTTGCGGGGCACAGGGGGCGAGGGTCAGGTAGGCGTTGGCCTGAGCCTGAGCCGGTAGGGGGTGCTCCTCGAGGGCCTCGATGGTAAAACGGCCCAGTCCGATGCTTGCGTCACGGCCGAAACCGATCATTCCAATGTCAGTAAGGATCTGGTGCAGTTCCTCCATGCTGAGGGCGACGGGCCTGCTGTCGTCCACGATGCAATAGAGGTCCATTGGTCCTACGCTAAGGCAAGATCGTCTATGACTGTCGTGATTGAGACGGCCAAACCAGTATTGTGCTATGGAGTAGGGAGCGAACGCTCCCGTACCGGTTGTGCCAGTGCGGCGGTTGATGCTGTTGTGCGGTTGAAGATGCGCGTTGGCCCAGCCGCCAGGCAGTTCGGTTGGCGCCACACAGTGGCTCAACCATTGAGAGACTGGTTCATGAAATGATTCGACTGGCAGCCACTGGCGCGTTTTGATCTTTTTGCGATCGGCTCCTTCGATGGGAACAAACCAGTGGGCGGGCAAGACTGGTCGCGGGAAATAGCCCGCCGGCATGGCGTCGGACATGACCAGAAAGGGGGCGCCCTTGGTATAGCCTTCTAGCAGGGTCACGAGGCGTGCTTCCCCGTATCGGTTGCGCACAGCCCAGCAGAGCTGCCCAAAGAACGTGTCTCCTCTCGGTAGAGTCCCAAAGGCTGATTGTGGGACGAGGCGAGCTTTTACCAGGCGCATGGACAATGCTCCTACCCGGTTGTCATCAGATCGCCCGTCTGGAGATGATCACGCACATCCTGCCCGTCGAGCGAGAGGCTCGAGAATCGTACCTTCCCATAGCCCCGCGAGACTGAGCCACCGAGTCCGGTCAATTCGAGCAGCTTGAGTCCTTCGAACACCATCGGTGTTAAGTCCTCGTTGTCGTGGACGCGGAGGGTGAGCCGAAATTCGAATGTGGATCCGGAGGGAACCCGTTCTGTGGTGCGTGGATGTTGTGCAACGCCACGGATGCGATCAATCATGTTTTCCATCTTGGTTTCGATGAGCAGCATGTTGCGGTGGTGCATCTCCTCCACCCAGGAGCGAGTAAGCGGACAATCCCAAAATCCCAAACGGGTGGGGCCAATTTCCTCAACGAGTGTCTGGTCATGGCCTGCTCCCTCCGGCGCGCCGCCGAACAGTTTGAGCAGGGTCTGAGCGTGCGGACGAGCTTCTTCAGGGATACGGTCAAGGTGGCTAAATCCCACGGGCTTGCCGTCGGTGTACGCCACAAATCCCCAGCGCCACTCCAACAGGCTTCGGATCTTACCTTTCAGCGACGATCCGGGAATGTAGGGTTCCTGGGTTTTAGGATGTTTAATCACCGGGTTATCCGTGCCGCCAATGTGCATTTCGGCGTTGCCGGACCCGATGTGGAGTCCCGTAATCAATTCCAGCACCCCTTCAAAGGTGCGAATGGCTGTCAAACGCATAGTGGTCTCCTTGTCAGTCTGAGGGCCGATATTTTTTGTAAAATCCAAAAAACGCTTCCCAAAACAGTTTGCACGTGCTCAAGGACTGGGCATCGGTCACTTGTTTCAGCGTGTGTTGCATCAGCCGAACGAAGTGATCGTCCACCAGGTTCCGCCCCCTGGCATAGGCCACCTTGGCGTTGATCATGCGGATGAATGGCAAATAGTCCTGGAACTTCTCCGGCTGGCTGGTGACCTTGGAGTCCCAGAGGATCAGTTCGTCATAAAAGCGCCGCAATTGGCTGGCCTTGTTGAGATTCCTGTTGAAGCTGATGGTCCTCGCAGCCTCCTCCGCCACGCTGTTAAAGAGTTCAGCGTCGATGGGCTGGAACCGCACTCGTGCCAGATCAAGTGGTCTGTGTGGGAATGTTGAGTGCTCTCGACGACCGTCAGGACGACTTCCCGCTGGACGGGTGGTTGCTGTGGGGTGAGCCGCTGGTTGCTGAGCTGATGGTTGTGGTGTGGTCTGTTCCGTCATGGTTCCCTCTTAGGCGTTTACTACCTCTAGCTTCGTTGTTGATAGAAAAGCGTAAACAAAGCGATCTTGTAGGCCGCGCCGTATGTCTGGATCCCGTTGATGGCAATTTCCGAGGCTAAGATTTCCTGAAGCTTCCGGCGCTCCTGCTCGAGCTGGGCTCGATTGCGCTTGCCCTGAATTTTGGCCTCGGCAAGCCGTCTTGTGCGGTAGGCGAACTGCGAGTGCCACAGTGAGTGGCGGACTTGAGCTGACAGTGGGAGCGCCTCGTTGCGCCCACGTCCTTCCATGTCGGTATAACGCAAACAATCATAGAGGTAGCCGGTGGTAAGCCCATGTTCTTTGACGAGTTTGCTCAGCGCCGGCACTCGCTGGGTGAGGAGATCGTCGTACGCCTGCCAGGGGACGGTCTGGCCAAAGCAGGTGACAGCGTTCTTGTGCAGGACTGCTCCATGCTCCGTTTGGGTTGCCCGCCCCTTGGCCTGCTCCAACGCCTCTTCTGCCAGACGGGCTAGCTCACGAAGGGGGAGGTGGAATTTGGTCATGGAGAGTCCTGCGGAGAAATGGAGATCTGGGTTTGCGGCCACGTAATTTCGAAATGCGTTCCGCATGTGAAGGGCCAGGCGCATCGTCGAATGCCAAGGCCCGATCAAAAAGAAGTCGTCGCCACCCGCGAACACCGTGTAGGTATTTCGAAACTCGTTGGCGCAACACCAGGGAAGCCAAATGGTGAAGAAGGCATGCATTTGCCGAGACAGCGCCGCCATCTTGGCGAAGGTGGGTTGCTCCAAGCCATTTTGGAAAATACGCCCCAGATTATCAACGTCACCTTTCATCGTGGTAAGAGCCTCAAGCCCAATCCAGCGATAGCGGCCTGGTGCTTCGCGGATCCGTTCGCGGTCATCCAGAGCAAGGTGATTGAGCGTCTTAGGCTCGTGCGGGCTCGCAGGCTCGTGACCGTTTTGTATGTGACGGTACCGATCTCGGTCATAGTCGGTGAGTGTGCCAAACCTGGCGATGTAGGCATTGATGTGGCGGCGCGCATAGCCATGCCACAGTGATGGATCTTCTGCCGTGGGTAACGAAAAATCCCACGCGCGGACCAGATTGTCTGATTCCGCTTCCCGACCAAAGCGACCGGAGATCTCCTCCTCGGTGGAGAAGTTGATCCAGTAACCGAAAACAGGGAGGCGCAGGGTGTGATGGTGGAGCGGGGTTCGGGTAATCAACAGCCGCTCGAACACTGTAAGGTATTTGCCAGTCTCAATCTGGTCGGCGGCAAGGGGACTGACCCAAACATCCTGTTCGTCTGGAAGGCGCTCCGTGGCTGGTGATCGGCCATCAATGGCACAGACGCCTTTGGTGCGGTCAAACCGTTTCAGATAAGTGCAAAAAAGCGCCGACGGGCCGTCGGGCTGACACAGGCCAAACCGCTGAAACTTGGCCGTTTCCAATTGCTCGAACAGCCGCTTCATCAGAGCACGAAATGGACTCGCGCCTTGCTCACCACAGCGAAAATCCGTCGCCGCTGCCGGCAGCCACGTCAGCCCGATGCCCGATTGTCCAAACGTGTGCTCGAGGAACCACTGATCCAATTCTCGCTGGATGGCGCGAAGCTGCGCGATCACTTGCTCGGTATGCGGTGCGACGATTAAGAACTTGCCGGCAGCATTGACGACTTGGCTTGTGGAGGGCAGATGGAGCGCCTCCAGCACCTTGAGCGCAGCGCACTCGGTCAACAGCGAGACATAAAACGAACGGCCGCGCAACAACTTGGCGGTCTGCCGCTGGGTTTCGCCGCCGGTGGCAAGGATAAAATCCTGAATCCCCCAGAAGTCGCCTTGGATCAGCAGGAAGGTGGGTTCGTGCCAGACCTGTTCGGCTTCCGGCGTGCTCTGCCGATTCTTGTCCCACATGAGGCGCAACTGTTCGCGGGCTTGGTCTGTTGCACTGCCGTGATTGGTGTACCAACGCCAGAGAGCGACAGCGAGGGCCGCGACCGTCTTGGCATGATCGTAGAGGGAGACGTCTGGATTTGTTCCGAAGGCAGTGGCGGATGGAATCGCATGAGCGTAGATGAGCCAACAGCTCTCAAAGTGGTCAAGCCACAGGGGCAGCGACTGGCGATGGGACTGAGGAATCTTCGAGAGCCCCTCACGGAATGCTTGCCACAGTTCCCAATATTCCTGTTGGCCCCGTTCAGCATCGCGAGGCTCATAGTCCTCCGCCTTGACGGGGAAGATCACCGAGGGTGAGAGGGGGCTCAGCCGATACCGCCACAAGAGAGGAGCCTCGTTCGGTGGCTGATTCAGCCGAATCTGTTCGAACAATGTGAGCTGTCTGACGGTGTAATGGGTTTTCGTCGTTTCTGTCCCCTCCTCGGATCCGTTATAGGAGGCAAATTGTTCGCATCCGAAGCCCGATGCCAACCGATCGGCCGTGGCAATGACCCATTGGAGAAAGGTCTCTGGTCGGTGATGCTTAGCCGCGGCGTTGATCAGGGAGTCCTCGGCGTGCTTGTCGCGCCATGGCGCGAAGGGCGCCATGTGATCGCCGAACAGTTCTGGAAGGTGAGTTGCCAATAGGTCGATGGCGATGGCCGTGTACGCCGCATGGAGGTGCGTGTGCCTCCCCTGAAACGTAGGGCAGTAGAGCGGCACATTCAAATCCAGACGTGCCGTGCCGTGACTGTCGCGCTGCTCTGCCTCCGGAATCCGCGCCCGCTCCGCAAATTTGCCGAGGTCGTGCAACAGTGCGGCGAGAGCCACACGGCATGATGCATCGAGAAGTTGGCTCATGCGGCACTCCTCTCAATGGAAGAAGTGCCTTGATGCCATTGGGCCTGCGGCGTGCGCCACCGGCCGTGCTGCTCAGCGTCGCCCAAGAAGGTCAGGGTGAGACAGTGCAGGGCACAGTGTAGCGTCGTCATCGGAGCCATGGTTCGTTGTCCTGACGAGTTCCGTAGGGCTCATTCTTACTGACTTCATTCAGTCTTGTCCAGCATAGAAACGTTGCCGCGCTATGGGGGCTGCACCACGACGTGGTACTTCTCTTTGCCCGCCCTTGATTACGCCAGCGTCTCCATGAGGATCATCGTATGGGTTTTGATGTGCTCGGTGAAAAACTGGGTGACCGTCTGCCATGCCGTCGGTCTCAGCAGTCGTGGCTCTGGCTCTTGGTCGGCATCCTTGAAATACACCAGGGACTTGGCGATGTGGGCCGGATTGGGCCGCGGTTGAGTGTACATCGCACGAAGCCGTCCGGCGAGCCGGTCCAGCGGCTGTTCTTGCAGGATTGCGTACAAGTCGTAGAAGTCCTTCTTGGCACCGCGTTGGCTCACTGCGATCAGCTTCATCGCGCCGATGTCTTCGATAGAAGCGATCGGCATCCCGTGCAAGCGCTCGGCAGACAGCCCAAAGGTTGGGGAAAAGGCAATGAACGTGCAACGCACGTTCGCAAGCAGACATTCCACGGTGTCGGCCCGATCCTGCAACAGGATGATCGGGTGCTTAAGTGCACTCAACCGCTCCGCTAGTCCGACAGGAAAGACACGAGGCTGGCAGAACCAGTCGAAATCCACAGAGATGCGATGCCCGAGTTGCAGAGCCAGCCCCGTGCCGCCGGCCAGGATAAACTCCGTGCCCGCCAAGTTGGCGCAGAGCTCTGGCGCCAACGCGCGAGCCTCCGGCGTCAAGGCTTCAAAGCTGAGCAAGATAGAGCCTCCAGAAATGCCGATCTCGTGGCGAAAGCCGCCGGCTTTGGAGAACGATCTCCTGAAGCCTGACCAGTGAATACTGTTCCATGAGCCACCTGAACGTCTCCGGCGTCGTCTTCTCCATCAGGCGCTCGGCGATGAAACGCTCGTGTGTGACAGGATCCAACTGGTCGAAATCAGTATCCCAGAAATAGGGCCGGAGAAATTCTGGCAATCGGGCCTCGCTCATGTCGGCTCCTCCGGTTCGGGCAGGGTTCCGAGGTCCAGCGTGGGCATCTCGGGCAACTGGCCGCCGATCGTTCCACGGATCGCGCCGTACATCTGGACCGTGTTCGTCACGAGCCGTTCGATCTGTTTGGCGCGCTCGGCCCAGAGCTTTTCCATGGCGGTTCGCTCCTTGGCCAATTGCGTGCGCATGGCCTCGAACGTTTCAACCAACGCCTCGACTCGCTGGCGGAACTCATCGCCGGAGAGATAGCGATACAAGGCTTCCATTTTTTCGCTCATACCCTGAGCCGCGGCTCGCGCGAAGGCCACCCGGATAAGTTGCTCGCGCAAGGCCACGGCGAGTGGCAGGTAGCACGAGAGGCTTGCGATCCACACGCCGTCTACCAGACCGAAGGTTCGGATCTCGTTGGGAAGGGCCACCGAGACCAGTACGGCGACGCTGGCTCCCATGGCCCGCTGATCATCCTTGAGCTTCGTAAGCCAGGCCGGGCTCCAGTTTTTGGTGTTCTTGGCTTCCCATATGACGGTGCCACAGGCACGCAGGTGCGCATCGCGGACGGTCTGGATCACGTCGGCGCCTTTTCTGCCATTGGGGACGGACCTGATCTCGTCCTGAGTGAAATGGCGGGCAAGGGTTGCTTCCAGGTCCAGCTCCAGCACTTCACCCTGGCGTTCCTGAGACCCTTGCTCGCTCTTGCGCCGGGCTTCTTCCAGCAGGGCCTTCAGGTCTTCGATCTGTTTGTCTTTTTCTTTGAGTTTGAGCGCCTGCTCGTCGGCGGCGAGTTTGCGGATCTGCTCTTCGAGTTTGTGCGTTTCGGCATCCACCTTGCGGGCGACTTCCAGGTCCAGTTCGCGCGCACGTGCCTCGAGCGCGGCCTTCTCCTTGCGCAACGCCAGCTCGGCCGCTTGGGCCTCACGGGTCTTCCGCTCCTGCTCGGCGAGCTGCTCGCGGAGGAGTGCAAGGTCCCGCTCGCTTTGCTCCTTCGCGCGGCTCTCGGCCTGTTTGACGGCCAAGTGGAGCTGGGCCTCATGCTGGCGCTTGAGGTCTGTCTCGACCGTCGCGCGGACTTGGGCGACCAAGGCCTCGGTCAGGGGAATGCTGGCCCCGCAGGTGGGGCATTGAATGGTGGACATGGTCATCGGAGCCTTTCCGCCAGGTCCGCCGCTGCGGCCTGGGCTTTTCGCGAGTCGTCCTCGGAGAGAAACACATAGGCCTTCGTGGTTGCATCGTGGGTGGCATAAACCGCAATCACGCGGTCCCTATAGGCTGGGTCTGGTTCCACGGTCGAGCGGCCCGGCAGGGCTGGATTATAGTAGAAGGTTTGGATTCTGGTCACGTAGGGTACGGCCCGGATCCGCTCCAGCCACTCAGCCAAGCCGCGGTGCTTGCCGGCGTTGCCATCCTCGTAATGAATTTTCTTGGCTGCTGGTGCCAGGCCTGACGGCTTGGGGAGCAGCGAGTCGGCCTGGGCGCGAAACCGGTCGCGGAAACCTTCATGGTAGAGAGTGCCCAAGGCACTCAAGGTGGCTAGGCCTTGACTGATCTCCACGAGGACCTTGAGACGGTCTGGCAGCGTCTTGAGGCGCGAATCGTCGGCCCGGAGGAACTTGCCCCCTTCGCCTTCGTCAAGCGCCTCCAGCACGGGGCGATAGGCGAGCCAGTCATCGAAGGCGAACGAGACGGGCAGGGCCGGCAATTCGATGGCGGTCGGAAACGATTCGAACTGGTAGTAGACCGGCACGCCGAAGACCTGGCCGATCAGGCCGGCAAAGGAAATCTGTGCTTTGTAGCCGCCGGTGGCGTTGATGGCAAAGGGCTGTCCGACCCTGCTCGCGTTGCGATAACGGGCGGCAATTTCTTTGACCAGATTGCGCAGGCCCTGGGCAAAAGATTTAGGGTCGTCACCCTGGAGCTTCTTGATGACTTGTGACTCGGTCTGAAAGCCCCAGCGACGGCCGATCTCGGCTAACACGGTTCCGACAAAGACGCCTTCCCGTGTGTCAGAGACAAGGAAGACCAGCTGGTCGCCTGGCGAGACGATTCCTTGCTTGATCAACGACCGAACGGAGGTCAGTTCCGCCCCGAGTTTCCGGTCATCCTCCGGCAGTTGTTGGATTGCGCTGAGCAGGTGAACCCGATGCTGATCATCATAGGCTTGGCCCGGCTCTCTCCAGGCCGTCAACAGCGAGGTGCCGACGGTATTGATGAGGATCATGATCCGCTCCTCCTTCTCGTCACCGTTTTAGCAGTCCATCGCCTTTCTGTCTATTGTGGAAACGTTGCCGGATGCCGAGGGATGGGCTGGGTTTCCGCTGGATTTTGCGGCGTCCAATAGGTGCTATGGCCCAGGCAGCTCCTCATGGAGTCAGTGACCGCCGTATGCGGTTGTGCCAAGAACTTGACCGCATTCGGCAGGTAGAGGATCCCGTCGTGCGTCAACTCCGTGCGCACAGTTCCTGGGCGACCGGGTTTATTCGTGAGAGGAGCGATCTTGCGTGGTTCGTCATCATGTGCTCGTCGGAGCCGTTTTGTGGCTCGGTCGGCCAGACTGGCCCCTGTGACGTGTCCACAGGTCGGCGTCCTGTTGCTCATCTACGCTCCTGAAGCGGCGACTGCCTGCTTGTCCCGCCCGTTCTTCCAGGAAGAAATCTTAGAGAGGGGAGTTGTCATGCTTGTTACCCCATCGGAGGAGGCAACTCGTTGGCTCACATTGGCTGAGAAGGATCTTCGTATGGTGGACCTGCTCTGCAGGGTGGGCTGTTCGCTCAAGCCTGTTTCCATGTGCAACGATGTGCGGAGAATGGGTTGAAGACCCCGTTTGCCCGACGTGGTGTGGTCATCCACGGGCGCATGTCCTTGTGGATCTCGTAGGCTTCCTGATGAGGATCGTTGGTACCTGGAGGGCATGGAGGTGTTGCGACAGCGCAACCACTTCTACGGGCCGACACGGTATCCCGATGCCCTGCCCGGTCTCCTTCCCACCGGCATGCCGAGGCGCTCTCACGCCGAAACGTCCCTTGCCTCCACCCGACCGGTTTGGGACATCGTCGCTCCGCTCTGCCCCTCAGGCGGTGTCTATGGCCCTTCCGTTCCGTTGCCCGTTAAGAGCTTCGTCTTGTCGAGCGCTAGGCCGTAGGTGGTGTCTTTCTTGGGACCGGCCGAGCGGACTCGATAAGGATTCTGGCCGCCGGTCATGCCAATGGTGTCGTCCAATTTCTTGTTCAGCTTGCTCACGAGCGAGCGGAATTGCTCCGGCGCGTCGTCTGGCCCCTTGGCCAGTGGCAGCAACGTCCCTGCGCCTCGGTCTTCGAGCAGGCGCTTGGATGTCTCCCACGAGTCCTTTGTGAAGGGCACATAACAGTCGGTGCAATCCCCGCAGGTGTGGAGGTCTGGGCGGCTGCAGTGGTCGAGCTTGGTTCGGATGAACGCTCGGTAGAGCGTCATCAACGCCGGTGTGAGCGACACGGGACGGTTGCCGATCCAAGCTCGTTTGGTCTGGCCGTCGAGAGACAGCGGATCAGGGTCATGCCACAAGCGGAGCCGCTGGTTGGCCCGTTCGACCAAATTTCCAAACGACGTTACGGCGCTCGATGGCGTCTGTTCCGTCAGCCCACGTACCCGCACGAAGGGCAACTCCGCCAACTCGATCAGAGCTTTGGTCGTGTGCAACCGTTGCCCGTTGCGAGCGGTGAGCCACGTTGGCGTGGCCGGCGGGAAAAAGAAGTCGTCAAGCGACTCGAATTCCGGCGAGACCAGCACATGGTAGAGCCGATCTTCCGGCCGGCCGAATAGTTGCAACGCACTCGCGAGCAACACGCCCATGGTTTTTCGCCCGCCAGCGACCGAGCAATGAAGCCGCACGTCTGGCCGTTCCGTCTGCGTTCTGATGAATTCGGCCAGTTGATCCGCCACAACTTGATTGTCCCGTTCGGAGCGGACATCATCGAGCGGCTTCCCGTCGGACCCCTTCAAAATGATGATGTGCGAGAGGGGGCAGCGCGGAGCGGGTGTTGGACGATACTCGTGAACAAACCGCGCAAGCGCTCCGTGTTGGCCCAGCAGTTTGGATCGACAGGCTTTGGCCCCTTTGTGGGTGGTGAGGATCCAGACGTCGGCGGGATGAACGGGCGGCGAGCGGTGATGCAGCGCCCAGAGCGTTTCAGTGACGACCTGCGGCGTGAGCCCGCAAAGGGCGATCAGCACATCGTGCATAGAGAGCCATCCAGCTTGGAAGAGCATCAGTGTGCAGCAGTTGTGGAGATCAGTCAACGATGGAGTTGAGAGTCTGCTGAGGGGGCCTCGTTCTTCTGCTTGCGGGAGCTGAGGGGGGATCGAATGGCGGCAGGCGAGGGGTGCGATGCGCGATGGCGAGATCTGTCCCTCATTTCTTTGGCGTTTCAATGACTCAGACGACTCTGAGCCTAGGCGGACCTTTCGCACGATCGTGCATGAGGAAGTACCCCAGCCCACCCTCGTAGGTGATCGGCAGGCTTTTATGATTTGATCCGATTATCTTCCAACGTCCCTTTGCATCGGCCACTACCCTTACCCACCTGAGACGGCTGTGAGACCCATAGACCGTCTCCAGGTTATGGATGTCGCTACGGGTTAATACAATCATGTTTGTTCCGCAGTGGAGACACACGCAGAACCGTCTGGGCGGCCGCTCAAAAGACATATTGAACGACCAGCTTTTGCCCTCTTTGGTATCTGTGGGTTTGCTATGTTTGAAAATGAGATCGAGGCGCCCATTTACGACCCAGTACGAGGCTCGCTGCTTCGCGATGGTCCTCACTTTAGAGAACCTCATCCAGGCCATCACCATCGCTCCGTATCCACGATCACTTTTCCTTAATGAAATGCGTCGCATACCGTATTTCTCTGTCAGGTTTGAGGACGAGGCGTGATCGACGCCTTGACGACTACGGTTGTCGCACAGGTGCTGCAACGCAAGAGCTCGGCAGAACCTACAGTGCCAGACGGATGGATTGTGCATCTGCCACAGGTAATGCAGGCGTATCCTTTCCGCTTTTCCCCAGCCGACGGGCGATCAAAAGAAGTCCACCAGATGGACTCACAGGCCCTGCAAAGGAAAGCCCCTTTCTCATATCGCCCGGTGTGTTGACGGCAGTTTGGACATTGATAGCCTTTTGCCATGGTCCGCTCCTCGAACGCTGGTGTAGTGCAACCTTCTCGGGAAGTCTCGGCGAGGATATGTTCTCAAGGTCATTGCTCTATTGTGCGGTGTGCGGCCTCTGATTCGGCAAGGTTATCCTCGATCCAGTGCTCTTGCTCCCGTTCTGTCTCTTCATCTTGTGCCGTGACTTGCTCTTGCTTCCTTCGTCCACCACTGTGCTGCTCTTGGTAGGCTCGAAAGGAAGGGCAACTGAAGCGGGCGTCGCAGGTACGGCAGCGAATCTCCGCGAACGTCGGCTCGCGATCGGCTCCCCTAGCAGGCCAATCCCCGTGGTCTTTCTTTCGCCCAGCACCGAGTGGCTTGCCGAGCTGGTCGGCACGCCGTGGCTCGAACTTGCCGTCCTCGATAGCATCGACGCACCGGCCGAAATCCTTAATCGTGCGCGCGACCTGGTTCTCGTTAATCGGCAGGTCGACGACTGGATTCCAGGCTGCCATCTCTTGCTCTCGGGCTTTGGAATTGCCACCGCGCAGCGCCTCGCGCAGTTTGTTTGGCAGGCGTGTGGCTATGATCGCGGTCCTATTGAGGCTCTGGCCGCGGAGTCCCTTCCAGATGTACGCATAGACGTTCAGTTGGTCCTCGTAGAGTTCTTTTTCCGCAAGCACCTCGCTCACCTCATGCGTCTTGAGATCGTACATCTGGACCTTAT
>JANDJK010000053.1 GCA_024330925.1 Nitrospira sp. | reverse complement strand
GAGGTGAGCACCAGCCGCTTGCCTGCACCCGTCTTCTCGACAGCCAAATCCCGACTGCAACAGAGAATTTGCACGCCGTCCCGCACCAACTGATGATGAAGAATCTCCGCCGCGTCTCGATCTTCCTTTGGGAGGATGCCATGGAGCGATTCGATCAGATACACTTGACTGCCGAACCGAGCAAAGGCCTGGGCCAGCTCGCAGCCGACCGGCCCGGTGCCGATGATCCCCAACCGTCTGGGCGGCTCCGTCAACGAGAACACCGTTTCATTTGTCAGATAGCCGGCTTCCAGCAACCCCGGAATCGGTGGGACGGAGGGACGGGCTCCGGTACAGATCGCGGCTTTGAGAAAACGGATCGTCCGCTCGCCGGCCGGTCCTTCCACCAGAAGCGAGTCACTGTTCACCAAACGACCGGTACCAAGATACACGTCCACGCCGAGCTTCGTGTAACGGTGCACCGAGTCATTACGGCTGATACGTGCACGCAGTCTTCTCATGCGCGCCATCGCGGATCCAAAATCGAACGTCGCACCCGGCGGAACGTGGATGCCAAAGTCTTTGGCGCGATGGAGATCCGCCCAGGCCCTGGCGGCGCGAAGAAGGCTCTTAGACGGCACACAACCGACGTTCAGACAGTCACCACCCATGGCTCGTTTCTCAATCAAGGCGACCTTAGCGCCAAGACTCGCGGCGACAATTGCGGTAATCAACCCGGCCGTTCCCGCGCCAAGGACCGCGATGTTGTAGCGGCCCTGCGGCTGCGGATTGATCCAATCGGAGGGAGCAACATTGGCGATGAGCTGCTGGTCATGTTCGTCGTCTGGCAAGACAAACAACCCTTCACCTAGTCCCATGAGAGCCTCTTGTCGGCTGACCTGGACTCGCCCTGTTGACTGACCATTTCTTGTAAACAATGGGGGCTAACGCCAAAAGCCCCAGCAAGATAAAGGCGGTCACGACTTCAGGCGAGACAATTTCTTGCAGCGAATTGATTGAACCAAGTTGCCGCCCTGCGTAGGCATAGACAAACGAGCCGGGAATGATCCCCAGTGCCGTGGCCGACACGTAGGTTCTCAAGCTCATGTGTGTCAGCCCTGAGACGAGGTTGAGCGCGAAAAACGGAACGATCGGGATCAGACGCAAGGTCAATAGATAATTAAAGGCGTTCTGAGCAATGCCATCCTGGAGCGGCGCCACCCACACCCCAAACTTTTCATCCACCCAATCCCGCAACAGGTACCGTGCGGCTAGGAACGCCAACGTCGCGCCCGTCGTGGCACCGATGTTCACAAACAGGGTTCCCCACACACTCCCAAAGAGGAATCCACCGGTTACTGTCAAGATCGCGGCCCCAGGAAGAGCAAACCCTGCCACCACTATATAAGTCAGAATAAATAGGATAACGGCAATTGGATAACGGTGTTCAGTGAAAGCCAGCAGGCGGTCACGATGTTCCTTAACGATTTCCAACGACAGGTACCGTCCCAGATCAAAGCCATACACCATTCCGATCACGCAGACGATCCCCAGGGCGAGGACAACCTTGCTTTTTGGGGAAATCGTGACTCGCTCCACCATCTGCTTGATATCTCACGCTGTCTTGCTGCGATTTGATCATATCATGGAAGGACTATGCGAACGACTGTCAATGAAGTCCCCCGGCCGATGTTGCCTTGAGTCACCTCGACTCTTGTGATGATTGTCTGGCTTAAGAATTTGAGCCTCGCATCACACAACAGACACTCCACCGGGAACACCGTCCTAGCTGCCGTGGATAGACAAGGAACCCCGTGCGAAAGAATTACTGATTTGGAGCCCGCAGCGCCGTCGCCGCACCATCCAGCGCGGTTCCGAAGCGCTCCCACCAGGCATGTTGGGGTTTGCATGGTGATGTCGGCTGGACGGGAGCGTTCGCCAAAGACCGATGGGACAGACAGGATTTTGGAGTGGATTCAAGCGTCGATACTTCTAGCGATCGTCCCTGCGTCGCACAACCAAGGCTCAAGGGGATGAGCAGAAAGACAAGGGAAAAGGAACGCATAGTTTGACCTCCCGGATAAGGGAAATGATGATGGGCCGGTGGTCTCTGTTTCGGTTGATCTCGCTGAAAGTTGACCGTCGGATTTCCTGACCTTCTCGTCCCCCGACTTTCTTCTAATCGTCAGGACTGTACGTTCAGTCTAGCAGGATCCTGTCGCTTGTCCATAAATCCCGGTTTTGACGTGAGGCCCCCGGCGCCCTAGCCGTTTAGCGCTCATGGCTCCAACGCGAAAGACATTCGATGAGTCATGACACGAGCAAGGTTGAACACCACAGACGGGCAACAACCAGGCCAGTATACGATTGAAAAGTTAAAAGAATGGAGGTTACCACTGGAGGCGAAGTGAACAATAGTTGCGAAGAGGGCTGCACGCACCGGGGAGATCGATTACGCGAGGCGCCTATGAAAAGCCGAGATGTTTCGTACAGATGAGAAAGCACGCAGGATTGCAGGACAGATCAAGAAACTCATCACAGCCATGGCGGCTATCCATCTTGTTTCTCTCTCTGTCCATTGACCCATCACTCACCGCTTACTGACCTCTGCCAAACCAACTAAAAAAGGCCGCTTGCTTCCGACAAAACTTTATTCAATTCTTTCTCAACATTCACACGAACTTCATGATCAATTTTAACGTGAAGGTCGATGATAATCGATGGCTCCGGTGCCGCCACCTCAACATGGGGCGTGCCAGCACGGGGTGTGAGCAGCACTGCTAGACCCCAGAGCGTCGCCCCTCAGCAGGGGACCGTAGAAAGGGAAGAGCGTTTCGTGATCAGGACTGCCCAAACCTTTTTCTCACTCCCTGCTTTCACTCCTCACCCAGGCGAAGACGGTTCAGCAACGACGGAACATGCTCTTGGATGGTGAGGTTGAAGTGAATCGGCGGAACGGCGGGAAAGTCAGGGTTTTTTCCCTCTACTCGTGCTGTCAGTAGCAATTCTCCTGTGTTGGTAACATCCACTTTGATGATGAGCACCGTGTAGTGAAAGTTGCTCAACGCTTGCGCTGCCATCGGAAGTTCCATGTTCGCCCCAAGGAGCGATTTTAAAGAATCTTCTGAGCTGGTAGAGCGAATCACTCCCCCCGGCGGCGAGGCAATCAACAGACCGTTTTTTATAGTAATGCCCGAAGATTCAATAATAACCGGCAAGGTTCCACTCAATGTTCCACTTCCTTGCAAAGCTCGATGACGCTCGAGACTTAAAACCTTGGCTAGGTCCAATTCATCTAAAAAGACGGTCATCTCATACCGCGTATGGGTTGAATCCACCACCCATCGCGGACTGTGGATAGTCCCACCTAATGCTTGGCATCGAAAGTCAGATAATTCCACGAGAGGCATCTTCTCAGCTAGATTCCATGTTCCTCCTATTTTGAACGATAGGTTAGCAATGGCGACACCAGTTTGAAGCGATGCCACCGTCACCTGAGCCGGCTCAGCCAAGGCAAGGGAGTGAAGTCCGTTCATGCGAACAGTCATGGTTGTGCTGGCATCCTTGAATGCTATTGTTTCATACTTCCCACTCAGTTTCTCCGCCATCACAGTTGCGGTTGCCGACATCACTCGAAACTCTTGCGCCCCTCTGCCCCACCCACCGATCCACAAGAGATCAAGCGTAGAGGTCAGACGGCCGTCGGTCAGGTCCAGAGGCCAGAAGGGATTGCGTACGAGGTGACTGAGCCGTCGATTCAAATCATCAAACTCCAGGGGGCCAATCGTGGCGTGCAACATCCCTTCGCCAGCCTGCAACGGGTGGTTGATTTCCATAGAGACTAGCCGATCGCGGTGGGAAGCATGAATGGAGAGAACGGCCTTGATTCCAGCTTGATTCACTCCAAATCGCACCGTCCAGTCCGTCAACTGCATTCTCCAGGGAGGCAAGACGGCAAAGACCCCCTGAATCGACAGTTGTCCCTGCACCTGCCATGCCAATCGGGACCATTCGATCTGCTGTGCTACCAACAGCGTCTGGTCGAAGAGCACATCATGCCCCAGAATGTTCACCGAAGCCCCCGGAATGGCTACTGTCATGGGTCCCCCTCGGCATGAGGCATTGGATCGGTCACATTGAACGGTGACAGGGTCTCGTAACTGGAACGTCGCGCTAGGAATGACGACAGTCTCCTGGTCGATCTGACGAACCTGCATAGAAGAGGGTGCAAAGACTGTCCCTCGCACCTTGGCCCCCTTGATCTGGAAATCTCCTCGAATATCAGCCGTGATCTCTCGCGCCGACACTGTCCCGGCAATCCCTTGGGGCAGTGTTCCTATCACGCGATAGGTTCCTTCCGCGACCTCAAGCTTCTGTCCAATCCACTTGGCTTGGGACGCTTCCATTTCCACGACCAATGAACTCTTGCCCTGACCATAGGTCAGACGGAGCGGACCGGCCAGGGTGATTTGCATCGGCGCTGCTGACCAATAGAGCACGCCATGAAGCGGTCGAACCTGTTCGACTCGTAGTAATTGCTCCTCGTGAGGAACCACTGTCCGCACTATACCGGGCCACATCATCTTCCGATGACTGATGGTAGCCCTTAAGTGCCCCCCTGGCTCAAGCGTCCACATCATTTCCGTCGCGTTACCCCGAAAGGATCCTCGAACGGTCACGGCAATATCCTTCGCTATGCCGTGAAGAACAGGCAACGTCATATGAGCCTGCACATTTCCTTCAAGACGGGTGTGGGGGTCGCGCCACAGAGAAGCCAAGGCCGTCGTCGCTGTCGTCGTACCCATCCAAGAGACCGTGACCCGTCCCGTAACCTTTTCCAAATCAGGCCCGATGGGTATTACCAAAGCAAGAAATGGTGCTAGCTCTCGAACATTAATATCAAATTTTCCGTTGACGTGTATGGAGGGGCCTTCTGAATTGACTAGTGATTCCAACGAAACAATCGGAACAGTTTGAACACGATGAGACATGAGGGTGACGGTCCACGAGACTGAAGAACGTCCAATGACCGTCAATTCGTACGAGAGGGTTTCTCTCCCTTGAAACGACAGATGGCCATTCAAATCCCCTTGGCGATAGGTGATTGATCCCGAAATTGTTACCTGCCGGAGGGGACCGGTAGCCTTCTCTCGAAACACTGAGACTCGGTCGAGCCGTAGGTCCTCAAAGGGAAGAATCGGGAATCGTTGCACAAGATCGTTGACTGTCCATACCCCCCACAACACCCCCGCGCCTTCTTGCTCCTTCTTTACACCATCGAATTCGGCCGATTCAGGCAATCCGCTTACTCCAGCTTCACCAGCTTCGCCCGGAGGATCGCCAGCAGTAGGATCGACTCGACTGGAATGATCGCGGTCTTGCGGAGCAGTTGCCAGAATCTGCACAGCAACGTCGGGGAGCAGAATCCGATCGATGCGGCCTTCCAAGATTGCTGGCACACTGTATTGCAGTTCAGCGTTCATGACCGACATCAAAAGAGTTTCCTCTCCCAACTTTTGCTGAAAAGAAACGACGGGGATTCGGATTCCTCCCCAACGGGGGTAGCCTAAGTGAATAATGACATGGTCATAGCCACGCTTGGTCAGTTCTCGCGCAAGCAGATACGACAGCCCCAACGGCAAAAGCAGATAGCTGCCTACGCCGATCAAAAGACTCATGAATACGATAAACCTGTAACGTTGCGCGACGCGATCTATCCCGAGAAAAGACCAGTGATCGTTCATTGCCAATATTCACGGTGTAATTGGCGGTGGTTCATCTTCTCTCATCTGCTCCGATCGCTCCCAGGCAGTGCGGGAGAGACCGTCAGAGCACCATACAGAAAACCCTTTCTGAATACTATCCTTTTCATTATCCCGTTTAGGAACCTCGTTGCCACTCAATGGGGGGCGGATAGCTTTTCACTCACCAAGCCTTCTTTCGTCCCCATCGACCCCGCCACAGAGCTGGGCCTGCCGGGTGGTGGACACTACATTGTGTTCCCTCTTGTGTTTTGGGTGACTCTTCCGTAAGAACGGTATCGGATCTGTAGTCGAGTTTTCCTCGTATTGGGGAGATAGAGACAGGAGTTGTTGCATCATGAGAATGATGCTGATCATCTTTCGTGAAACGATGGCATCCGGGATCCATGAGCTGCTGAAACACCACGGAGTCACGGCATTTACTGAATTACATAATGTCTCAGGACGAGGCTTGACTGGCCCTACCGTCCAATTTTCGCTGTCAGCCGAGTCCAACCGGTTGATTCTCGCCGCTGTTCCCGAAGACATCGCTCATCGTCTTATCACAGGCTTGACACACTTTCGGGACGAGCACATCTCGCAACACGGCGGTCATGCGGTCCCTTTGCATGCCTTTATCCTGCCTTGCGAACAGGTGATATAAAGGACTGGCAGACCTTGCCCCTCGCCATCAATGCCACGAGCTTACCGGGACAGCTGGTGGTTGGGGGTCGTTCTCCGTTCTAATTGTTCACGCCCGGTACACCCTGCTCCCCTTCTAGTACAGCATCTGTACAGAATGATGGCACCGTAACGTGACTCAGAATGTCGAATACGTTTCGTTTTCTCTCATCACTGATCGATAGATCGTGGATGGTATGGCGGCATACGACTTGCCTCTTCCCCTGGTGAAATGGAAGCTTGTGACGTTCCTCGGCGTAACACAAATCTCAACCCGTCATGGTGACTTATGTTTCCAATACCATTTTATTATAGAGACACGGCTGACCAAGGCGCTCAGGCTCCATCTATAAAGGGGAAACATATGTTTCGCTTGGCGATCGCAACAACTTGCTCTCTTGTGCTAGGAAGCGCAGTTTCTCAGGCGGCGACGCTGATGTGGAACGCCAACACCGAACCGGATCTCGCGGGCTATCGTGTCTATCAGTGCACTCAGCTTCCCTGTAGTCGAGCGGCAGGGACAGCCGTCCTGTTGGTCACGTTGGGGCCTGTCACCAGTCTCGACATTGGAACTCCAACAACGGTTCAGCATTACATCGTGACGGCATATGATCTCAGTAACAATGAATCGCTTGAAAGCAATGTCGCAACCTATACTCCGCCCTCAGCTTCCCCTTCGCCTCCGATTATTCACGTCACTCCATCGAGCCTGTCCTTTACCGTGATGCAGGGAAGCGGGAATCCCTCACCTCAGACCTTGACCATTAGCAATGCGGGTGGAGGTACTTTAAGTTGGTCGGCTACCGGTAATGTCCCCTGGTTGACTCACAGTCCTCAAGCAGGAACAGAAGGAGGATCCATCACGGTGAGTGCCACCACTGATTCGCTTGCAGCAGGAACTTATACCGCCACCATCATGGTAAGCGCGGCTGGGGCTTCAAGCGTCTTGGTACCAGTCACAGTTACCGTAAGCGCACCGCAGAGAACTCGGCCCCCCAAACCGTTAAATCTCCAGGTGCGCTCTCTCACACGACGAAGCACACAATTAAAGTAACGTTTCGTAGCAGCAATAGTCTGTTACACAACGGGGTGGCCTAGCTGGGCTAGCTGGGCCGCCCTTATTTTGTCTACGTCCATAACCCTATCGGCCTACAATTTGGACAGCTCTGGCACATTCTTGCGGTTCACAAATCGCCCTCTTCGCGTTACAGTAGATAACAACTTGAAGCTCTTTGCCGAGAAAGGGTGCGAGAACTCGCGGAAGGTTACCGTCGTCATGGCCACCAATCCAAGCCGCATTAAGCGGTTCATCACCCGTGATTTGTGGCACACGGATCTCACCATGCTGCCGAGCCCCCAGCGGACAGCCTGGCAGACACTCCAGCTTATTCTTGCCGTAGCCTTGGAGTTTCGGCCCCGGCTACTTGATGCACGAGCGGCAGGGTTGGTGTTTACCACTCTGCTCTCGCTAGTGCCGTTCTTGGCTGTCACGTTTTCCGTACTCAAAGCGTTTGGTGTTCATCATCAGATTGAACCCTTGCTGGCCCAAACGTTGGAGCCACTTGGCCCCAAGAGCGTGGAAATCACCAGTCGTATCGTCGAATTTGTTGATAATTTAAAGACCGGCATCTTGGGCACTGTTGGCGTTGCAAGCCTCATCTACACCAGTTATTCGTTGGTCGATAAAATTGAACAGGCTCTGAACGCCATTTGGATGGTCCGCCAGGGACGCCCATGGAATCGAAAGTTCAGTGACTACTTGAGCGTCGTCTTAGTGGGGCCCGTGCTCATCTTTACAGCTTTTGGAGTCCTGGCTTCGCTCCAAAGCCATACGGTCGTTCAGTGGCTCTTGGCTAAACAACCCTTTGGTTCACTATTTTTCTGGATTGCTGAGATCGCCCCCTTTCTCGTGCTTTGCGGTGTCTTCACTTTCTTTTACAAATTTATTCCCTATACCCGCGTACAGGTCACATCTGCTCTGGTCGGCGGCGTGTCCGCCGCCATTTTGTGGGGCCTTGCGGGAGAAATCTTTGCAAAATTTGTCGCCGTCTCCACCAAATACAGTGCAATTTACTCGAGTTTTGCCGTTTTCATTTTATTTCTCCTGTGGCTATACACTGGTTGGATGATCATTCTGATTGGCGCTCAGTTTTCGTTCTTTCACCAGTATCCGACCGCGTATTTGACACGACAACTCTGGCAACAGGGCACACCGGCTTTTCGTGAGCGTGTCACTTTGAACCTGTTGCTCACACTGGCCTGCCATTATCTCAAGGGGAGCCCTCCGCTCCGTCTTGCCGATCTTGCTATGAAGCTGAACCTCCCGGACGAATTGGTCGCCGAGGAATTGAACCGACTGATTCAGGTCAATCTCGTCGGTTTGGTCAAGGAACCAGAGGGCGTCAGTTTGATCAAGCCACCGGAACTCATCACAATCAAAGAAATCTTCGACATCGTTCGAGATGGTCATCCAGGATCAGCAACCATCAGGCAATCGTTAGACGACCCCCTCGAAACACTACTCCGGCGACGTGATGAAGCTGTAGCGCAGTCCGTGGCTGGCCAGACCTTGCGCTCGCTAGCGGAGCAACGGACGTCCTACCTTATGCAGGGAAAGCATTGACCGAAGAAGAACGTTGCTACCAAGCACTGATTGAGTGACACAATCACCATCGGTCTAGTGACCTGTCCCTGATTACCCACTAAAAAGACGAAAAGACGTTTCCTCTCATAACTCGCTCCTCTAGCCAGTTCTCGTCAATCCAGGCATGGCTAAGGATCCCTTCCCCCTAGTGTATCCCACGCGATACGTCGTGAACACACTGGATACGTCAGCCGGCAGTCATTGCGAAGTTGACGATGTGTTTTCGTTGGTTCATGGGTGGAACAGATCTCGCTAGAGACACGGTGCCGGCAGAGAAAGGAACCGAGTGCTCGGTGTGAAACATTGGTGTGTCGTCAGCTAACCATAAGCGTAGGAGGAAGTACCATGTTGTCGCGCATCAATCTTGTTATGCCTGCGGTAATCATCTGTGCACTTGTTATGATGGTACCACCTATCGTTAGTGCCACACCAAGCACGAAGGGCAAGTCGCCCACCACTTCGGAACAACCTTCACCCTCACACCCCATCGATATCAACTCGGCCACACTTGCCGACTTACAAGCGCTCCCTGGTGTGGGAGTCGTGACTGCTCAAAAAATCGTCGAGGGACGTCCTTATACATCCATCGATGATTTGAAAACTCGCAACATCGTAAAAGGGAAGACCTATGACAAAATCCGAAACCTGGTCAGTGTCAAGGCACCTAAAGGAGCGCTCCGTCGCGATCCTTCCCCCATGCCAAGCATGAATGCCAACTAGGCATCTGACCGTCTTTCTTTAGGCAGCGGCTTTCCTGTGAGCAGCGGAAGCCGCTGCTCTCTCGACTACTCAACCACACACCCCTTGTGACAACCCTCTGCAACACGATCCCCTTTACCCACCCTGGTGATCGATCATTCTCGCTACAATACTGTACAATACTGCCATCGTAGACTAGACCACGCGCTCATGGAGAGAAGAACTATGATGGATAGTGAAGCTAGAGCCTTGGTCATTTCCCTTGATCGTATAGGAGTCGGGAGACAGGTATGAGCGCGTTCGGAACAGGGATAGCAGGGTTGATTGGAGGAGTCGTCCTTCTTATGAGTCTTTTTTCTTTTTCGCAGAGAAAATGGAAGCAAGGGCTCATCTGGCTTCTTTGCGGATTGCTCCTCATCGCCTTATTAACATTTCTGGATCAGCCAGGATCTCCATGGATCCCAGTGGGAAGTTTGCATGTGGCTTCCCAGCAGATCATGGCTAGAACCGAGCCGTTTCGCGACTCACTTCACCCCCCTGAATACAGTCACCAGTCGGTCAAAGAAAACAGGTCTCGGTGGTCCTCACTGTCTGAGGTCAGTGCCCCATGAAGGCGTATCATGACAGCATTGTTTTGGTCGAGGGTGAATCAACGATGGCCTTCACCGAGGTTGCACATCAACAGCGTGCCCCCCTTTCCCAAGATGCGCATGATCGAGACCACCACAAAGCCATGCATCAGTCACCCTCATACAAGGGCTCCACCGTACTGGATTAATCCTCGAGGTTCTGCGATGGTTCATATCCGCCCAGCTACTGAGAATGACTTTATGGCTCTTTTACACGTTCAACAGGCTGCCTTTGGCGCTTATGCTCCTATCTACTCGGTCTCCAGTTGGACAACGGAGACCCTCGACGATCTAAAAGAGGATGCCAAAACCAAACACATCATCGTCGCCGAGTTAGAGGGAACAGTTGTCGGATCGGTTCGTTTCTGGATCGTGGGTGGGGTTTGCATCATCCGATTGCTATCAGTGCACCCACATTATCAAGGCAAGGGGATCGGAAAAGAATTAATGCGAGAGGTCGAACGCCGCTCGGTCGGTGCCCACAAGCTCTATGCTTGCACTATGTTGCGCACCCCTAGAAATATTTTGTTTTTTCTTAGTCTTGGGTATACACCTGAATCGTTACTGCCCAATCACTATGATCACCTCGATTTAATCTGTTTTGCAAAGTATAGAGCCAACAGCCTCGCTTCGACATGACGAGAGAGGCATCATGACGGGAAAGAAGACGCCATCGAGGGATTTGCTTCCCCTGTCGTTGTGCAAACGGAGATTCAGACACCACAATGAACCCACCATGACGGTAACGATTTGATAGCCACCCGCTACCACCCGCACATCAGTGCATGACTCGTGGATACGGTAGATAGGGACAACACACCATCTTAATAGAGCCCAAGACCGTCAACGAACCAATACTGTTCAACGACAGAGGGAACCATGCCGACTGTCCTGAGGTTATGGAGCATCACTGTTTTGTTGAGCATCCTGCCCGGCTGCCTTGACTATCCGAGCGCACCATATCTCGACGTTCATGACTTGATTGTTCCGTCCAGCCATTACCCTCGCATCTACCCACGAGCGTTTCTCTGATGAACTGTACCGATTGGGCCGTCACTAGGAGGGCTGCGCCCACAACATGCCCGAAGCTGTCCGATGGTATCGATTGGCCACTCAACACCACCACAGGGACGCCCCGTATCGCCTCTGCATTCTCACTGATCGTGGGCTGGAAACACCACAAGGCCTCAAAGAGGCTGCGCACTGGTGCCACCTGGCCACCGACACAGGACATGCATCACACGTCGAGCATTATCTGAGCGAGGGCAAGAAGTTCCTCACGATCGAGGCAACCCGATCAGAGGTACAGCCTGGCTGCTGCTCGTAGCCCTGAGGAGGGTGCGAAACGGCGGGACTACCTTGCTCGCCCCATGACCACAACGCCGATCATCGATGGGCAAATGGGCAAGCTCAAACAAGAACGTGGACACCGATCAGTACCGGCAATTCTGAATGAACCTCCTCATTGCCACGTATCATTTCTCTCTCATAACCTTCCCCGGACATACTCTTGCCGTATTGCCGGTAGAACATATCAACAAAATTATTGAAAGCAAGCCCCAATGGCTCTGCACTCTGCCACAAAGGCAGACGTTTGATGTTGCATGAAACGGTTGTGTTTATCAACATCGTCAGCAGACGCTGAGCGCGCCAAGAGAGTATGCCTACAGCAGATTCTGTGAGGAGAGCATCCCGGAAAGGAATTGTCAGCAAGGGGGCTGGTTATTCAACAGGCTCCTCAATCGGCCCAGCCCATTCGCCCTTGGCAAGGGCCACCTCCTGATACCCCCCATCGGGCCACTGAAATTCGCCCGAGGCATCAACCAGCACAATAAACGGATCGGCCTCGTGTGTCTCACCACGAAACCAATACCATCCAGGCACAGTGGGCTTTGCCGTCGTCCATCTCAACATAGTCGTACACCTCACTTCCAGCCTTCGCAGCGTTTTGTTACAGTGGGCATCATGAATGATTCTGGCCTATTGTTATTGCCTATTGTTCTTATTGTATTGTAGAAGCTCTTCCGTCCTTGCGCCAAGCACTTCCACGGAATATCGCGACATCCGCATGGCAGAGCCCAGCGCCGAGATCCCCCTTGCCGCCTCGATGGGCCTTGGTTGCCCGCAAAACCCTCCGCTCTTGGAGCCTCGCCGATTGGCACCCCCTCCCATTGCGACCGCATCCCCGCTGTTGGGAGAACAGGGATGAGAGACCGGAGAGCATCGCATGGGGTTCGAGACACCCATCGGCCGCGCACCAGCATTGAAGTTGCGACCGAGGGGCTGCCACCATTCTTTGGTCAGACCTCACATTTGCCGGGCTACGGCATCGTCCTCTTGACGAATTCCACGAACGACGTATGCGGCCGACGTAGACTTAGCACTGACAATGAAGCCTTACTGCCTCTTCCGCGAAGATCTCCGCATGATGATCATGTCGCCACGTTTGATGACCACCAGCTTGAGACCTTGCTGAGCCCCCTACCGGGTCATTCGCTCAGAGGCGAAACAGTCCTCTATTGAAACTCCATTACCTAGGGACATAGGCAACAGCTCTTTTAAGGTGTCGTCATGCAAAACATTCGGCGTTCACTAGCCTGTGATTGATGGTAGCTGGCTCGCGTTCGAAGGGATTCACGCTGTCATCAACTCTGGATGGCTGCTGGTGCTCCGATCCAATTCCCACATGAGTTCTGCGCACGGTTCACGAGTCTGCCACAGTATGTATCACACCAGACTCTGCCGACCAACAGTGCAGCCGACTTGGTCGCTCGGCGCCTGGCATCGGTGACCAGTTGTGGATGGAGCAAGAACGTTTTCGGCTTATCCCTCACCGTTTCTCTTTCAAAACAATTTGGCTTGTGGATAACAAATAGTCGTGAGAAGACGGCAGCGGTTTGCCGGTAACTGATTGCCATTGTCAAGCTTGTTTTTGCAAAAACTGTCATCAATTGCGATAGAATCTTCAGAGGGCCACTATTAGTTGTGGAGTAGCATTTTCGTAGCGGACGCTTAAAAAATAGGCAATTTGTAAAATCGCTTATCGTGGACAGAACTTTCTTAATCAAATAACCAACTTATCCACAAGCTTATCCCCAAAAGATGGGGATGAACACCGACTATTCATCGTTACTCTTCCACAAGCGGAGTATCGAGATGCCCCTTTCATCTCCATAAGAAACTGTCCCTCGTGCTCGAACAACAAGAGTCCCTATCCCCTAAAACATCTCGTTGCCCATTCGTTCACCCCCCACAAACCTTCTAAGGATAGGGTGCGAACGTGGGATGATACCTTCACGCCTCCATAGAGCCCCCTGTTGGTCAAATCGGAATATCTCGCGGCCCTTCATAGACGACATGAGATTGAAAGGCAAACTTGATAATGTCGCCGTCCTTCACGAGAGAATCCACTGTTCCGACCCGTTTATTGATCGTGATCAGCGCTTCCCGCCGCGCAAGGTAGGGAAGCAGCCCCCCCATTCGGTCCTGATGCGTTTCGATCAGTTTTTTGACGGTAGTCGGCCCGGACACCTCGACGGTCATCTCGCTGGCTCCTACCGCTTCGCGCAGCGTCGAGCCAAGCACCACGATCGTCACCATACGCACAATCACCCTTGGTTCTTCACAGTTCACTGTTCAGTGCCCATCGACGCACCAGACGCCTTGCCAGGATCCCCATTCGGTTTGCTCTTGTCAGCGGCGTGGTAGGCGTCTTGAAGAAGCTGCGCCACGTGTTTGACTGTGGCTCGTCCCCGCAAGCCGTTGGCCAATTGAATCATGCAGGCCGGACAACTGGTCGCGACGATGTTTGCGCCGCTCTGTTCGATGGCGCGGGCTTTCCTTGAAAAAATTTTTTGTGACGTGTCGTAGTCCTTCACCACGTAGGTCCCTGCGCCGCCGGCGCACCGGTCCGCATCCGCCATCTCAACAAACCG
>JANDJK010000052.1 GCA_024330925.1 Nitrospira sp. | reverse complement strand
TCAGGCAAGGCTCGTTTCACCGCCGAGGAGAAGGCCGATTACTTTCACCACTTTCTTGAAAATCAGCCGGAGGGCCGTATCGATTCCCGTACCATCGAACTGGATTGCAACACGGCTATCGACGAAGGGCTCTACTCGTTTGTTTTCAAGAAGACCGGGGCAATTGCAAAGGCCCGCTATACCTTCACCTACAAATGGGATGGTAAACAATGGCTGATCACGAGCCACCATTCATCGGTGTTGCCATCCGAACAAACCCCGCTGGCCGAGCCTGTCCATTCCGTTGCCCAGCATGCAGAAGTGTGCGTGGCCATCAGTGAAAAGGAGATCGACTCTCTTCTTGATCGGTGGAGGGATTCGATCCAGAGCGGAAATCCTCACAAGGTGATGACTCATTACGCATCTAAGTCCGTCCTTCTTCCCTTCGCTTCCATGCACCCCCTCATGACGCTCGACGAGAAGGAAGAGTATTTCCGACAATTGCTCAAGGACAAGCCAGTGGTCCGTATCAACTCCCATACCATCGAACTGGATTGCAATACGGCGATCAATGAAGGGTTCTATACCTACACCTTTCAAAGAAACGGGCGCATCGTGAACGCGCGATACAGTATCGTCTTCAAGTGGGACGGCCTCCAATGGTTGATTACGAGCCATCATTCATCCGTCTTACCGAACTAAGAGTCCTGCGTGATGAAAGGTTGCGTATAGGCCTTCGGAAGGAGGTGACCAAGACCCCTTAATTTAGAAAAACGACTGATCGAGAATAATCGGATGCAACTCATTAACATCCGGTCCTATTGGAGTGCTACAATCCCCCGCCGTTATCCGTTGCCTTCAGAGAACCAAGGCAACCGAGGCCGTAGCTACTAGCGACCTCCTATGGATGAATCACAAATCGATAGCGGGTCTTCAAGTGACGCAAGTTCCTCTTCTCCCCACTCTTCAGGCACTATCAACGACACAGATCGACAACGCCTTCGCTCCAAAGTCGCACATGCCGCCGAGCTGCTGCATAAGCAGGGGCCGATCAGCACGTTTGTTCACACCAATCCCCTCCACAGCCTTGAGCATCTTCCTTTTGACCAAGCGGTAACAACCGCCGAACGATTGCGTGGGGACGCGGATACCTGCCGAACGAAGAGTTCCGCCGGCTGTATCGCCACGGTCGCATTACCAACCGTGATCTGGCCGAAGCACTGGCCTCTTTTGGCGATCCCGACGCATTGGACGGAGGCCTCGTTGAGGACGGCCGAATCATTCGATTACAGGATGTGGCGCGTCTGCATCTTTTGTATGGCGTTGAACCGCTGGATCCGGCCCACCTTTCCTGGCAAGTTCATCGCGAAGGAGCGACGAGACGTCTTCGTCCCTATCTGCCGTCCGACGTCAAAACCGCCATTTTAACCAAAGCCGCGAGCGAGCTTCGCCTGAGTTTGGATCGAGTCGGTCGTGAATGGACTCTGGCGGAGTGGGTGCACATCCATTGTCATATCGATCTTCCCGGCCGCGTGCGCAAACAACTCCTCCAGGAATTCGGCTCCGACGCCAAGACCGTGTATAGGCAGCCAGATACCTCGACTGCCGTTGAGTTGGAGCGCTGGTTCGCGTCTCTGGACATTCCTCCTGAACGACGAGAGGGATACCGTCGCTGTATCAATCGTCATCTGTATAACATCGGCCTCTTTTCAACGACTTTTCAACAGATTCTGCAAATTCGGTGGCTGCAATTGGAGTGGAAGTTCCTGCGAGAGGTCGTCCCCCGTCATCTTGGCGTAACTGGGACGTATACCAGCATGCGAACGGCCTGCGAGCAGCATCTGGAGGCCTACGCAACCATCAGTCTTTGGCATGCCGCGCTTGCCGCACGCGGATTGGATGATCCGCTCTCTCCCTCCGATCCGGAAACACTCATCGAAAATGATTGTCTCGCCGCTCGACGGGATGCCCTTTATCGCCGCATTCTCGCCGTTGAACGGGACGGAGGAGCCCCTCTGCCCCTCACAGCGGAGATTCGCACCGCCATCGAGGAAGAGCTGAATGGCGTCGAACACCAACGGCAGCGGCGCCGAGCCATCTTTTTCGGTCTCGTTCACCCCCGCCAAGCCGGCAACTCTCATCACGACCTTCCGCCTCTGACCTTGACGGCCGACGCGGAGTCCAGGTTAAGAAAACTGCGCCAGGGCGATATCAGCTCGCCGGCCGGTCTTGTACGGATCTTAGGGGAACTTCGCGTGCGCGGAGGATTCGACTGGCGCACATGGAAGCAGATCTGCGACCGGCCTTTGTTCATCAACCCATCCGTCAGCGCTGAAGAGGAACCGTGGAGGAACTTTCTCAGCAACCATGTACGGGTCCGGATCACGGATACCATCCGGTCGTCTCTTCAAGCCGAATTCTCTTCCCCCAGAGTCGATCTTCGAGCTGAAGCCCGCCGTGTCCGCATCCTTGGCGGGCTGACCGATGAAGGATTAACGCTCACAGCGTGGGAAGCCTTGCAGGAAGAGGTGCGTGAGTGGGATAGCGCTCTGCTGGCGGACCATTCTTACGATGATCATGAAGCCATGCTTTGCCGCACCGTCCGAGAAGGGCTCCGTGAGACGGAGTTGACTCGGTCCGCCTACGATGCGCTCCGACGCTTGCTCGAGCACCGCAACAGAATTTTCGCCTGTCGTCAGTTGCTCGCGGATCTCCACCATTTCGATCCCCGCGAGCGGCTCGTCAGACATTCCCGTGAAGATTTAACCGCCACGATGGAGCGCATCGGTCACAGCTTGACGTTGAGTGAGCTTCTGTACGACATCACAGGCGTCGACATCACGGAATGCGTCAACCGGTATATGATCAAGTGGTGCGGAGCCTTCCTCGATCAAGGCATCGCCGGTTGGTCCATGCCGTATCGGCAGTTGGGTTTTTATCGCGCGTGGAAAAAGCTGGCCACTGAGGAACTCTCGTTGGGGCTTGGAGAAGTGGACGGCTGGCACGAAGCCGTGCTCAACCTGCCCGAACGGCCGGAAGACTGCCTTCTCCACACACTGCGGTCGCTGCAGATTCCCGAGCAGCATCACACTCCCTACCTGAGTCAGCACCTGCTCAAATTATCCGGATAGGCCGCGCTGGTAAAGTGGCGAGAACACCACCCCCTGCATTTCAAACAGATTGAGGAACACATCGATTTTGTCGAGTATCTGGCCGTCCGTTTATTTTGTGAATCGATGCTGATCAAGCGGGCTTGCCGAGAGATATGGGGACTTGAGGGGACGGTCCCCAAGCTCCATGATTTGCTTCGCGATCATCCCTATGAATTCTACTTGCGACGCGAGTTCTTCCGAGGAGGACTCCCCGACTATTTGGAATCCCGCTGTCGATCCTTGTTGCGGGCCAACCCACAGAATGAGCGTGATCGATGGATTCGCACGGCGGAAATGGTATGGAAATATCGGCAGGCCACCGCTCTGGGACGGGACCCGCTCCCGACGGCTTGTCAACATGCCTGGCGGCTTTTCCACTTGAGTCAACTTCTTGGGCTCTCCGCAGGAAACTTACGAAAACTCTCGCCCAGTGACGGAGATCGTTTACTGGCGATGCTCGATGAATTTCCGTCCTCCGCCCATGGGCCGATTTGGCAGGCCGCTTACGAGGGGCAGTATCAACGCGAACTTCTTGACCGTTTGGCTCAGAACAAGGTTCTTCCGCCCGGACCGCAGGATCGCCCCCATGCCCAGCTTGTCTTTTGCATAGACGAGAGGGAAGAAAGTATCAGACGACACATTGAGTCACTGAACCCGGATTACGAGACTTTTGGAACGGCAGGGTTTTTCGGCGTTGTGATGAATTACTCGTCCCTAGGGGATCACACGGTCACCCCCCTGTGTCCCATCGTGGTAACCCCGACTCATTCTGTAAAAGAGGAACCGGCGCCGGATCAAGTTGGCCGATGGGAGCGCGTCTTCAGCCGGCGACGCTGGCTCGCATTCCTGGAACACCTCTTCAAATCGCTCAAAAAGAATTTCCTGACGTCGTATTTCGTCATCGATCTCACGGCAGCCGTGATGGCCATCGTGTTGCTTGGGAAGACGTTGCTGCCTCGAAGATTCGAGCTGGCCGTACGTCGCCTTCACGATCTGTTCGTGCAGCCGATCGGAACCAGACTGACGATCGACACCTCTCCCACCACGAAGACGTCGGGTCACCACCCCGAACAACTGGGCTTCTCCCTCGAGCAACAGGTCGGCCTTGTGGAAGGTCAATTACGCTTGATCGGCTTGACGAAAACATTCGCCCGGTTGGTGGTCATACTTGGACACGGATCGACAAGCCAGAATAACCCCCATGAATCCGCTCACGACTGCGGAGCCTGCGATGGAAAGCACGGTGGACCCAATGCCCGTGCCTTAGCAGCCATGGCAAACAAACCGACAGTGCGGGCTGCCTTACGTGACCGTGGCATCGATATTCCGGATGACACGCATTTCCTCGGTGCACAACATGACACCGCGTCCGACAACATTGCCTTTTTTGATACAGCACTAATCCCCGCGTCTCACCGTGCGGAATTTTCCCATCTTGTTCGCGACCTCGGAGAAGCCCGCGCGCGGAATGCCCAGGAACGCTGTCGATTGCTGCCATTAGCGCCAAAGAATGCACATCCAGCTCGGGCGCTGCGCCATGTGGAGCGTAGATCCGTTGATTTCAGCCAGGTTCATCCTGAGTGGGGCCATGCCACCAATGCATCCGTGATCGTTGGCCGCCGCGCGCTCTCTAAAGGATTAAATCTCGATCGCCGCACTTTCCTCCAATCATACAATGCATTTGACGACCCCAACGGCGTGATTCTGGAGCGTATCCTGACCGCCGTGGGGCCGGTGTGTGCCGGGATCGGACTGGAATATTACTTCTCACGTGTTGATAACGTCCGCTATGGAAGTGGGACCAAGGTCCCGCACAACGTCAGCGGCCTCGTTGGTGTGATGGATGGAACTCAGAGCGATCTCCGGATCGGCCTCCCGTTCCAAATGGTATGGGTGCATGAGCCGATGCGTCTGACCTTCGTTGTCGAAGGTCGCCCTGCTCTCGTCAGCTCCATCGTGCAACGGCATAAGAATCTGCGCCATCTGTTCGACAACCGGTGGCTCCATCTTATTGTCCTGGATATCCACACAGGTCAGTTTGTCCGCTACGAGCCGGTCGGCAACTGGATAACCTTTCCTGCGAAGTCCCACGCCTTCGCCCTGCAATAAACGCCGATCTTGAGCCTCCGCACGCGGAGACTCAAGACGCCTCGAGGAGGCCCAGGCGCTGATACGCCTGGCTGAACAACTCCGGGAGAGTCGTCTTCAATTTCTTCTCCCCCACACCTAAGCCGAAACCACCCCCTACGTTTGGGGCATTGCAGAGCAATCCTTCAATGAGCCATAAATTCTTTGCTCAAGAAATAATTCCGTGCAGAAAGAGAGGATCACCTATGGCTCAAATTCTCAACCTGAGCGAACATGCCAGCGACGAGGATGTTCACTTTTTGACCGCTCTTCTCATTTATCACCTGGTCGAACGGTGTGGGGGACAAATACGGTTTTCTCTTCAAGAAATCAGACAGATGCGTGACAACCTTGCCACCAAAATGGTACAGATTCAACTCGGCAACGACGTGCATCTGCGCATTATCGATCGCCTCCCTGAACTGCAATAGCCCATCCCTCCCCGCCACCAGAAACACATATCCTTCAGAAGCGATGGCCTGCTTCTCTGTGAGGAGCACAACAGCGCGCCGGTTCACTCACAACGTGATCCAAAGCTGCACAAGGAGCATATGATTGATGAGGTTCGCGTTACCTTCAAGTTTTCGGTTGTTGATCATTTGATTTTGGTAGCCGAGATCGACGTTCAGGTGCTGATTGAAGATTTTATTGACGCCGAGGAAGAATCGGTTCTGGTCCAACCCGGCTTCCGGTCCTTTGCTCGTGATTGTGCCGACCGTGTTGAGATTGACGAAAATTTCGTCGTACACGACGACCGCCCAGGTAGGGGCTGGTGGGATCGGGACATCCGCTCGAAACATCTGGCGAAACCGCACGGCCGTGCCGTCGGCATGCTCGATCCACCGTTCTTCCAATCTGGTTCGACTGAGGAATTTGAGATGCGAGAATTTATGGAGATAATTGACCTGCTGATAGATGCGATTCTCTTCGAAGAATCGGGGAGCCGCCGGCTGATTATAGTTGCCCACCCAGGCATAGCCTTGCCAGATGGAGACATGGTCCGTTAATTGATACCCCATCGCCGGGCGGAGCAACAATTGATCGAGATTCGTGACATCGTCCGCGAAACGAGGGTTGACCTCCATATAGGCGAGAAACGAGGCGGGCAACTTCACGGTCAGATAAACCGGCGTCCACAGTCGAAAGTCCGACTTTGTATTGGGTCCCAACTCCGTGTAGGCCTGCGCAGGAAACGCACCGAATACGATCAGCGCCCACAGAGTCACAACCCAAACCACATATGCCGCATGGTGCCGTCTTTGCCCCGCTATTCGTTCCATAGACATTTTCTTTCCTTCCGAGAGAGGTTGATCGTCTTGCATCGGCCTTCGCCTGGGTTCACCGTGGTAGGACCGTCGTGCGCGGATGATACGTGCAAACGCGACCAGCCTGAACCGGCCACTTGAGCGCAACAGGGTACTCTTCGCCCCTCAGAAATCGCAAGACCTTCCTCTGCGCGTCTCGAATTCATCTGCTACGGAGGCCGGCTTGAATCGTCGCCACGGCGCCGTCAACAGGAGCTGGGCCAGGCATTGTGCCGGATGGGCTCTGGTGGTAGCTACTCAACATGTTGCGTATTTCGTCCCACGTCGCCATCCCGGATTCCGAAATCGAGATCCACTCCGTGCGCGATCAAGAAGCCGAAAGACAGCACGTCAACAAGGTGTCGACCGCCGTTCACTTGCAATTTGATATCAAAGCTTCCCCGCTTCCACCTTCCTGTAAACAAACGTTGTTGGAGCTGCGGGACCATCGAATTTCAAGCGACGGCGTGATGACGATCAAATCGCGGGAGCACCGTTCCCGCGAACGGAATCGGCAGCAGGCTGTCGCCAGATTGCTGGCCTTGATCCAGAAAAGCGATCGTTCCGCGAACAAAGCGCAAACCCACCTCCCCACCAACCCATCCCGTGAACGGCGGATCGCAAGCAAGAAACGGAGAGGGCGCTTGAGGTCTCAACGAAAGGAGTTGGAGTCATTGCGGGTCTTAATACTTATTCCCCGTTTCTCTCCCGCGAGGAAGCCTCGCGAGGAATCCCGAGGGGAACGGCATGGTGATCGTCCGCGGCTGTCAGAATCGAGGTGTGTAGCTCGCCGTGGCGGAAGCGGTCCCGCTTCTGCGGAGCTGCTGCAGGATGGCTTTGGCTTCAGAAACGAAGGTGGTTCGTTTGTATTGTTGCGCAATAGCCAGCGCATCGGACGCCAATGTCATGGCTTCTTGGTGGCGTCCCTGCTCATGGCGAACCTTGGCAAGGGCCAGTCTTGCATTCACCGCCTTGGGCGCCCGACGGACAACCTGCTCTAAAATTTGCTCTCCTTTTTTCGAGTCACCTCCCAACAGTCCAGGTAGTTTGACAAGCAGGGTACCCTTTGCCGAAAGGGCATCAATATGGTCGGGATCGAGCTCGAGCGCTCGATCAAGCTCCTTCATCATGCGACGGAACCCGAAGAGGGAGGTGAGAGTCTCGCCATCGATCCGCAGGAGTTCACCCAGGTTGCAGAACAGAGAAAAGTGCGCGTCGGCACTCAACTCATTCTTTTCGACGGCCTGCTCACCCAACAGCCGCCCCTGTTCAAAATGAGCGAGCCGCGTCGCGCGATCTGTCGCCGCGCGGCCTCGCTCACACTCCTCCAACGACTGGCGAGCAAGACTAACACTGGTATCATCGGCCAATGCGCCAGAGACGAACAGTGCCATCATCACCAGCCATCCACCACCTACCAGCCTGTACCTTAAAGACATGGGCGAAATACCCTTTGTCTCCTTGCCCAGCCAATTAGTACCAAATTAATAGTATAACAGGTTCAACGGGCAGCGCACTTTCCTCTCGCTGCTATTCTTAGCTATCAACTAGCTACCGCAAAAAAGCTAGCCCCCAGAGAAACAGCGGCCCGTTGGCTTGCCAGGCAACCGCCATGTTTTTCATTTTGTTCATTTTGATGATTGACCGCCGACATCTACTCTCCAGCCGCCATCATACCCAGAATATGGAAACCACCATCCACATAGATGACCTCCCCGGTAATGCCGCGTCCCAGCGGGCTGACCAAAAACAGTGCGGTATCGCCGACTTCGCTCTGCTCGGTTGGCCGTCGAAGAGGGGCAAATTCCTTATGGATATCGATCATCTTGGTAATACCAGAGACACCCCGAGCCGCCAGCGTCTTGATCGGGCCCGCTGAAATAGCATTGACGCGAATGTTCTTGGGGCCGAGATCATAGGCCAGGTATCGGACGGTGCTTTCGAGCGCGGCTTTCGCAACTCCCATGACGTTGTAGTGAGGAACCACCCGTTCCGCACCAAGATAACTGAGCGTGACAATACTCCCCCCCTCGGTCATCAAGGGCATGGCCGCGCGGGTCACGGCCACCAGGGAGTACACGCTGATGTCGAGCGCGGTCGCAAATCCCTGGCGCGTTGTATTCACGAACTGCCCTGTGAGTTCTTCACGCGGCGCGAACGCCAGGGAATGGATCACGAAATCGATTCGCCCCAGCTCTTTTTGGGCATGGTGCATCAACGCTTCGATCTCGGCGTCATTCGCCACGTCGCATGCAAAGGCCTTGGCGCCAGGCACAGTTGCAACGAGTTCCTCAACGTTTTGCCTCAATCGCTCATTTTGGTAATTGAACAGCAACCGGGCTCCCTGACTTGCCACAGACTGGGCGATAGCCCAAGCAATACTGTGTTTATTGGCCACGCCGATGATGACGCCGTTTTTTCCATTCAGCAGCATGATGGTTTTTGCTCCTCGTTGGCACGCCCCTTCGCCTCTCGGCGCACCGGTCTGTTATGGATGACGACTCCTCGCCCTTTTCGTCGCCTCTCCGTCACTCGTCAACTCCTCCGCAATGAACGCATGCGGGGGCCGCCGACCATTTCACATGAAAGACGATATGGTACATGACGGGGGCCGAAGATAACATGATTTTTCGTGGCTGTGAATGAGGTTCCTCGCAAGACGAAACGCTGGGCCCTGGCAAGCTGTAGGAAATGCAGGGAACCGCCTACACTTGGCGTTCTGCAGGAGGCCGTTTCGTGAGGCGCTTTTGCCGTTGCGCGGCCACTTCGCCACAGGATTTTGAAGGGGTATCCATTCGATTCCTCGTGAGAAACGACTCATGAACGAATCAATGTATGGCATATTCCTTTGAGTCCCGCTCTTTAGAAGCACGGCATTGAGCTTGCTTGAGGTGTATGAGGAAGTGAATTGTCAGCGGTCTTCTTTTAATCAAAATTTTATTCGAGGGAGGGTTTCGTTATGAAACAAATCATGATGGCGGTCCTGGCAGTCGCGGTATCGGTCACGTTCCTTGCTCCGGCCTTTGCCGAGGAGAAGAAAAAGGAAGAAAAGAAGGGCGGTCACGTCGTGGTTTACGGCGAGGAGAAGAAGAAAGAGGAAAAGAAGGGCGGCCATGCCGACACCTTTGCCGACGCCGACAAGGAAAAGAAGCCGGGCAAGTGAAGTCTTCTTTTTCTTCTTGTTTCCTGAAAGCAAAGCTCGGGGCACTCATGATCAATGGGTGCCCCGAGCCTGTCTCCCGTTTATCCTCCATGAGCGAGAAGATACGATGTTTGAAGGCCGACAATCGTCTTGGCGTCTCGAATGATCCCTTCACGAATTTTTTTCACGGCCTCTGCCAGCGGCATCTCGATGACGTCGAGCACTTCGTCACGATCCAACTGTTGGCGTCCCTTGGTCAGCCCCGTCGCCTCATAGACGTGAATGACCTCGTCCGCGAAGCCGGGAGCGGTGAAGATGCTGCAGAGGAGCGTCAACGACGAGGCCCGATAGCCCACCTCCTCTTCCAGCTCCCGCTCGGCACAGCATAAAGGATCTTCTCCCGGCTGAAGCTTTCCCGCTGGAATCTCATAGATGAATCCCCCCGCCGCATGGCGAAACTGCTGGATCAGCACGACAGTACCGTCCTCTTTGAGTGGAACGACGGCTGCCGCTCCCGGGTGACGGATCGTTTCAAGATCCACCGTTTCTCCGTTGGGCAAGCGAACGCTCTCGACATTCAGAGTAACGACTCTGCCGCTGTAGATATTTTTTACCATCGAAGACGATCCTTACGCCTACCAAGGCGTCCTGCAAAACGTTTCCTTCACACATCCCTCGTCGTCAGTTCCCAGAAACTTTCCGATAGAAGGGGGGGCGCACAACGACGGCCGGGATCACCTTTCCTCGAATATCAATGGCGACGGGGGTTCCGGGGTCGGCATGGGCGGAAGATACGTATCCCATACCGATCCCCTTTTGTAGAATGGGGGAAAAATTCCCACTGGTGACCGTTCCGATCGCTTGGCCGGTCGCCCTATCAAGAATGGTGAATCCTTGCCGGGGAACGGCTCTCTCCGTCAACTCAAAGCCGATGAGGCGACGTGCTGGTCCGGCCTGCCTCTGGGACCATAACGCGGCCCGACCGATAAACTCTCCTTTAGCGAAGTCGATCGCCCATTCAGCCCCTGCTTCAAGCGGCGTCGTGCCCTCATCGATATCGTTGCCGTAGAGCAAGTACCCCATCTCTAACCGAAGCAGGTCGCGAGCCCCAAGCCCCGCCGGCTTGACGCCGAAGGGCCGCCCGCTTTCCAACAGAGTCGTCCACACCGTTGCGGGGGGACCGAACACATAGAACTCGTAGCCAAATTCACCGGTATAACCGGTCCGGGCGACAAGACACGAGACGCCTCCGATGATCACTCTCGCCGCTTCCCTTCGCTTCACCCTCTCCAGCCCCGGCATTCCAAGTTTTGCGACAGTCTCCTTGGTGGCAGGCCCTTGCAAGGCAATTTGAGCGATCGCCCCCGATCGATCCTGGATGCGACAATCGACGCCACGTTGCGCCTGTTCCAGCAACCACGACAGAATCTTGGCGCGATTGGACGCATTCACGCAGAGAAGATACGAATCGGGATCGCCCAGTCGATAGACGAAGACGTCATCCTTGATGCCCCCCCCGTGGTTACAAATCATCGAGTAGTGCGCGTGCCACGGCTCGAGCGCGGCGATGTTGGTGGTGGTGACGGTTTGAAGAAATGGTCCGG
Organism: Nitrospira sp.; assembly: GCA_024330925.1. Taxonomy (GTDB): domain Bacteria; phylum Nitrospirota; class Nitrospiria; order Nitrospirales; family Nitrospiraceae; genus Nitrospira_D. The sequence goes on along the minus strand of JANDJK010000052.1, from coordinate 3,242 downwards.
CGGACGGCCCCTCAACCATAATGCGGCCCATATGGCTGACGTCGAACAATCCTCCCTTGGTTCTCACCGCCTGATATTCGTCCACCACTCCGCTGTACTGAATCGGCATTTCCCAACCGGCGAAGGCGACAAGCTTGGCGCCTGCGGCTCGATGTTGAGCAATGAGCGGGGTTTGCTGAATCATAAGAAGAATGGGGCAACGAAGCCGTTAACCATTTTGAAAATATAACTTGTTTTATGACATTCGCTGCTCTTCGTACAAGCGGCCGCCGATGGGGGCTCTGCGTTCCGGCTCGGCAAAGATGGCCATGCTGGCCGTATAACTGTGGAGGACGTTGTGTCTTCCCACGGGACCGATCTCTCCTTGAGCGAAAAATCCGGCAACGGGTATTCCGCCCAACCGATCCGCCACGGTGCGCGCGTCGTGATGGGGTTTCCCGAACAGCCCCCGCCCGCGTCCGCAACAACTGAACAACAGGGCTCCAAGAGGCGCTTGGCGATGCCCGAGCCGATCGGTATCAAGCAACGCTTTCAAATCTTCGCCGGCCGAGCGTGCGTCCCGCAGTTGGAACTGCACAGTCTGGCCTTCTCGCACAAGATCGCCGATCATCAGCGAGCCGGCCTCTTGATCAACTCCGATCAGATGACGGATGAGAAAATCCCCCCGTTTGAAATGATCCCGGTATTCATCGACGGCGATACCGATGTGGAGCGCGCTTTTGGCCTGTTCCCGTTCCTCTTCCGACATGGATTCTAAAAGGTCTCGCAGCCGCTCCAGCGCAGGAACGCCTCCCAGTTCATGGATGCGATTGTGCTCGGCTTTTGTGACGACAAACCGTTCTCCTACCAACCGACACCCCTGTGATATGACGGGACGAATGTCCAATGATCCAGAAAACCGCACTCCCACGAGCCCCCCCGTGAGAGCCTCTCCTTGCAGGATCAACCGATTCTCGCCGCTTTCGCTCCCTCCTCCCGCGAGTCCTCCGATCGCCATGACATCAGGATACCGTTGAGCAAGAAACTTTAGAGCCTCCTGCATCGGCAGAGTCAAGGGATCGGCCAAAAGCAGAAGGGCGGAGGAAGATTCATCGGACTCAGGCCACTCCTGCAATCGAAATCGGTCTTGCAGCGGAGAAAAGGACAGACGAACGGGCACCGACGTGACGCCCGGCAACGACGCAGCCCACAGCGCAACCGCCGGTATCGTCTCCAGCTCCTCTGTTCCGGCAATGACCCCCTCGCCGCTGCAGCCGATCAGCAACCGCGGGGAGAGCAACCGATGGATCGTCGAAGCCAATCGCGCGGCACGCCGAACATGATGCGCGGAGAAAAACAGGCAGGCAAGATCGATCGGGGCGGTTTCCAGCTTGGACCGAATTTCATCGGCAAGGTCACAGGCTGCAGCTTCCGTATCTGATCGTTTGGAGAGAGCCGCCGCAAAGCGCAACCCTGACCGGCGAGAGGGCGATGAAGACTGAAGACTTGGCATGCGATTGCCTACCAGAAGATACTGAAGGAAGTCATACTCCGGGGTCCATTCGTTGAGCCCGATCCTGCGCCAACTTCTTGTAATAACGCCAGAGATAGGAGTGATAGTCGTCGAGCTGAGCAAGCAGATAATGCAGTTCGGTGGGATCTTCCGTTTCCAACGCCCGAACCATGCGCGTTTTCAGGAATTCCGCAAACGCTTCGGTTTTTTCCACCGCTGTCAGCAGCTTGAGACCGCCGCCGATTTGATATTCGTTCATTGTCCGAACTCTTTTTGAACCGGGGTAGAGCATACAGATGAGGCCTTTGGAATTGCAAGCTTATCGGCCATCCGTGATCGTCGGATCGTCTCTTGAACGTAACCACGCTTGTTTCCTCTTTCGTGGAAGCACACGATTGGAGCAGAACCTGGACGCCTTCCTCATCGTCATTCACATTGCTTGAGCCGGACGGAGGGAGCGGTATAGGCTAACTGGCGGACAGGAACACGACGATGGCCAACTTTTCTCCAGCCACGCTGTCGGCCGACATGAGGGCGGGGCTCGTCGTGTTCCTTGTCGCGTTGCCTCTCTGTTTGGGAATCGCCCTCGCATCCGGCGCGCCGCTGATGTCGGGACTGTTGGCAGGCATCGTCGGCGGAATCGTCGTAGGAGCGGTGAGCGGATCGCACACGAGCGTCAGCGGACCGGCGGCTGGTTTGACGGCTGTCGTGGCAGCCCAGATCACCGCGCTCGGCTCGTTTGAGACGTTTCTCCTGGCAGTGGCCGTTGCGGGACTGATTCAAATAGGCTTGGGCCTGGCCAGGATGGGGTTCATTGCTGCGTTTTTCCCCTCCAGCGTCATTAAAGGACTCCTCGCAGCGATCGGCGCCATCCTCATTCTCAAACAGATTCCCCATGTCTTGGGGCACGATGTCGATCCTGAAGGGGAGATGTCGTTCTTTCAACCGGATCAAGAAACGACGTTTTCCGAGTTGCTCGGTCTGTTCAGTGATTTTCAATTGGGTGCCTCCGTCATCGGCTTGCTGTCGCTCGCAGTCTTGGTGATGTGGGACAGGTGGAAACCGCTGAAGGAATCACTGGTTCCTGCTCCTCTGGTCGTGGTGATGCTGGGCATCGGAATAGGCTTGTGGTTTGAGCACCTCGGCGATCCCTGGCTGATCACGTCGAGCCATTTTGTCCAAGTTCCCATTGCCGAGGACCTTCGGGGATTCTTGTCCCTCCTGTCACCACCGGCCTTTTCACAGTGGGGAAACCCGGCGGTGTACACCGCGGCCCTCACCATCGCGGTGGTTGCATCGCTGGAGACCCTCTTAAATATCCAAGCCGTGGACAAGCTTGACCCTCGACAACGCACTTCTCCACCGAATCGCGAGCTGCTGGCCCAAGGGGTTGGAAACGTGGTCTCCGGGTTGATCGGCGGGCTTCCCGTCACATCGGTCATTGTGCGCAGCTCCGTCAACGTCATGGCCGGCGGGAAAACGAAACGGTCCGCCATCATCCATGGAGTCCTGCTCCTGGTGGCTGTTCCACTCATTCCGACGTGGCTCAACAAAATCCCCCTCTCTTCCTTGGCGGCGATTCTGCTGGTGACCGGCGTCAAACTTGCGAGCCCCGCATTGGTCAAACAGATGTGGAACGAAGGACGATCTCAGTTTTTTCCGTTTGTGGTGACGGTCGTCGCCATCGTGCTGACCGATCTTCTCACCGGCATCCTCATCGGGTTGGCGACCGCCATCGGGTTCATTCTCC
>JANDJK010000051.1 GCA_024330925.1 Nitrospira sp. | reverse complement strand
TGGCCCCGGCGCGTTTCGCGTATCCCATTCCACCGGTCTTTTCCAATGACGAGGCCGCCCCCCTGCTCTGCGCCGGAATCATTGGCTACCGAGCGCTCCGCCTAAGCGGGATCAAGCCGGGCCAACGGCTGGGGCTCTATGGGTTCGGCGCCGCCGCCCATATTGCGATCCAAATCGCGCGCCAGTGGGGCTGCCAGGTTTACGTCAGCTCGCTCAAAGCCGAGCATCGAGAACTGGCCACGCAACTGGGAGCCGTCTGGGTCGGCGGGGCGTCCGACATGCCACCAGACCATTTGCACGGATCGATCATTTTCGCACCGGCCGGCGAATTGGTTCCGCCGGCTTTGCGCGCACTCGAACGAGGCGGCACCCTGGCCCTGGCCGGCATCCACATGTCCCCGATTCCTCCGCTCGACTACGACTCCGAAGTATTTGGCGAGCGAGTCATCCGCAGCGTCACAGCCAACACCAGACAAGACGGGATAGACTTCCTTCGCGAGGCAGCCGCCATCCCCATTAAGCCCCACACGGTGCGGTTTCGCCTGGAAGACGCCAACCTCGCCTTGCAAGCCCTCAAGGCCGGTTCGTTTCAAGGCGCAGCGGTGCTGCACATTTGAAATGCCGAGGGAACCCATCAGGGGCCGATTATGCTGGTGGAGCCGATTCAGTTTGACGAACCCGTCGCTCCTTCCTACTATACATCCCTATCCATACTCCGAAGAAAACATGTAAACCCAGCAGACGTTCAAAGAACGAGGCATACCTTATGGTCCAACGACGTCATCGCGGAATCCGTCATCTTGCCCTGCGCGTAACGAACCTTGCTCGCTCACGTCACTTTTACGAACAGATCCTCGGCATGCGTGCAGTCTGGGAACCGGATCCCGACAATGTCTATTTCAGTTCTGGCATCGACAACCTAGCCTTACACCAAATTCCCCAGAATGATCTGTCCACTTTTCAGCCACCTGGTGCACAGTTTCTCGATCATCTTGGCATCATTCTGGAAAGCCCTGAAGCAGTCGATCAGATGTATCAGGAACTTGCGCCACTGATCCCACCTCTCGGAGGGCGCATTGTCCAAGAGCCGAAACAACATCGGGACGGAAGTTATTCGTTTTACTTCGCCGACCCCGACGGCAATGTAATTCAAGCTCTCTACGAGCCAACGATCAGCCGCATCCAGTGGGTGAACGAGCAACCATGACCGAACCGATGAATGGTACCAACCAGCTTGCGACTCGCGGTTTACGGCCATGAGCATCCTCCACCATTTCCCTCGCAACCACTATGTGAGTCTGGTGCCCTGGTGCTGGATTCAATTAGAGAGCGATGAACCACCCGGACCCTTTCCCTTTCTCGGTGGGGTCGCGCCAGAAGTTGCAGCCGCGCTCCACGAAGCTCATAGTCTACTGGCCAGCTCCATCGACACGGCCATCAGCGATGTGTTCTCGAAGCGGGCACCACTCGACGATCCCGATCGCAGACGCAGGCTGGAAGACGCGTATGCGGAGCTTGTTCATTCCCGCCCTTCCTTGCACCAATATATTACTTGCGGCCGAGACCGTGACGGCAGTTTTCGCTGGCAGTTTCCAACCGATCCCACGCGATCATCCACCGTCACCAACAGCGGTATGCGCGTGTTCCATGCCATCAAACGGCAGACAATTTCCATGGGATTCAACCGGCGACCGTTCGGACCGGCCGTTGGCCATCTTCTAGGTCTATTGGACGGCACCCATCGTCTAGCCGAAGTCGAAGCAGCGCTCGCCGCCGTCCCCCTCGAAGTGAGCACCTTTCTCACTCGTCTGCTGGACATGCTCACTCAACACGATTGCGTGGTCTCTTCGCCTGAGACCTCGATTCGCCAACAATGGTTTGAGGTCGTCCAGGATCAAGACACCGTACACCTCGGCCATGCGGCACTCCTCTATCGGCAACGCAACGACGTGTTTCTGTTTGACCCGTGGCTACTGCCATGGTTCGCCGAATCACCGACGCCTTCGCTCTGGCCTTCGTTGCTTCCCACACCTGCAGCCGTCTTTCTTACCCACGATCACGACGACCACGTCGATCCCCGTACCCTACTTCACTTACCCAAGGAGACCCCCATCATCGTCCCTAGCCGACGCAACCGGAAAACCTTGTTTTATGATTACCTGTCCCTGTTAGGCGAATTGGGATTCAGGCACGTCATTGAACTGGCACACGGTGAAACTTGGTCCTTCGAAGGCGGTGTCGTTGTCTCCGTCCCGTTCTATGGTGAAGATCCGTGCGACCTTGAGATGGCGAGAAATTGCTATTTAATCAGCGACCGGGGCTACAATGTTCTGGTCCATGCCGACAGCGGTCCCACCAACAACGGGCGCTCGGCTCTCACTGATGGCATGATCGAGCATCTGGTCACCCGCTATGGTCCAATCGACGTAGTGTTTGCCTCGCAACAACAGCTCCTCGAATTACGGAGCTATGCCGCTTACGCGCCTTTGTCCCACCCGGGCAAGTGGCTGGATGTCGGCGAAAACGGCTATCTCTCGAACACCTACCTGAGCGAGCTGTGCCGGACTGCCAAAGCCAAGTTGTTTGTTTCCTACGCCACCGGGGGAGCAGACTGGTATCCGGATCACCTCTCGTTCGTATTCAACCGCCGTAACCCAGCGCGAACAGCCTTGCTCACAGCCCATTGGGAACGACGAGAAACTCTCAAAGCCCTTCTCTCTATCCACCATTGCGATTATCATGACGCCCAGGCACTCGACCTTGTTCGGCGCAGCAAGGGAAGAACGATCTCGGTGGTTTCAACAGCGGAGACGCTAGCCCCTTTGAACCTGTACCGGTTGGATCACGGCGAGCCGCCTTTCACCACGGCAAGGCTGTAACCATTAACAGTGGGAATTTTACTATGAATGCAACGAACTCTCCGGTTTTAGTGACGGGCGTGGCGGGGTTCATTGGCTTTTACGTTGCCAAACGCTTGTTGGACCGTGGCGATTCTGTAATCGGCCTCGACAACCTCAACGATTATTACGACGTGCAACTCAAAGAAGCGCGGCTGGCCCAACTGACGCCCTATCGGAACTTTCGGTTCCTCAAGCTGGACCTGGCCAACCGCCAGGGTATGCGGGATCTCTTTGCCGAAGAACCGATCCGGCGGGTCGTTCATCTCGCCGCCCAAGCCGGTGTCCGCTACTCCCTGATTAATCCCCACGCCTACACAGAAAGCAATGTGGAAGGGTTCATCAACATCCTGGAAGGGTGCCGGCAACTCAAGGTGGAGCACCTTGTCTATGCCTCCTCCAGTTCCGTGTATGGCGGCAACACGCACATGCCATTCTCCGTCCATGACAATGTCGATCACCCAGTCTCGCTCTACGCGGCAACCAAAAAGGCCAACGAGCTAATGGCCCATTGCTACGCGCACCTCTATCGAATTCCCTGCACCGGTCTACGATTTTTCACCGTGTACGGTCCGTGGGGGAGGCCCGACATGGCGCTGTTCATCTTTACCAAGGCGATTTTGGAAGGCCGGCCGATCGAGGTGTTCAACCACGGCCAGATGAAACGCGATTTCACCTACATTGACGACATCGTGGAAGGGGTGATCCGCGTGCTCGACCGACCGGCGAAGCCGGATCCTTCATGGTCAGGTGATCACCCGGACCCCGGCACCAGCTCGGCTCCTTCCCGTGTGTACAACATCGGCAATCACCGGCCGGTTGACCTGTTGCATTTCATCGAAATCCTGGAACAGGCGATCGGCAAAAAAGCGGAGAAGAAGTTCTTGCCGCTCCAGCCCGGCGATGTCCCAGCCACATACGCCGACATTGACGATCTCGCGCGTGATGTCGGATTCGCCCCCTCCACTTCGATCGAAGAAGGCATTCCCCGGTTCGTAAAGTGGTATCGGGAATTCTACCGAATCTGACCTCGTCGGTCTTTCCACCGCTCTTCCTACGGGCACCCCACCGGTACAAAGCCCGTCCCAAACAGGCGCAAAAGCGTGACCCAACGGGCATTATCGTAAAACGAATGGCTGGGGCCTCGTTGGTTTCCAGCCGAACGATCGCCACCGTACGATGGGTCCGCGCCGAAGAAGACCCCTCCTCTGGTCTTCTGCGCCAAGTGTAGCCACTCGGAATAGAGGGAACAGACCTCGTTCTTCATCAACTCCGATGGCGCAACGCTGGCGTGCCACTCGCGCGCCCAATCTGGAACAGCCTGCTCTCCCCTGCCGGAAAAACGATCCTGATACAACGGCCTGTCGTCCTGAGCCTCACCCCTGGCTGACGAGGGAGGCGCCGTCGACAGATGCTCCAAAGACGGAACAACCGACAGAGGCTTCAGCAGCACCTCCCGGCAACCGGGCCGTTCTTTATTGGTATAGAGGGATGTCCCGTCCTCCATCGGACACTCCCACATGTCCGCCGGCTCTGGCGAAGGGGACTCCATCTGCGCTGAAACCGGAAACGCCACCGTCGCACCTAGCCCACAGGTCAATAGGGCAACCGGTATGATTTTCATAGAAGACCTCCATAGTCAAACTCGCGACAGAACTGAATCCCTCCACGTACTGTCGCGTTGTTGCCCTTACCTTACGCCACGATTGGCCTCAGCGTCTATGCCGCTTTCGAGGGGTGCCGTGCGAAAGTCGGTTGAGAGCAAACAAATTTGAACAGCCACCCAGTGAGTGATCAGCAGTTGCGGCAGTGCAAGGGGCTGCCATCAAAGCAGGCAAGCTACGACAGGGATAACCCGTTCCCCTCCTGGCATGGCAATGGGCAAAAGGAGCATACCCCCTTTGTGCCCCATCTCTTGTTCGATCCTAAAGGGTAGGGTATCTTCCTCTCGTCATTCATGATAGAAAGCAACGCACACAAGGCCCTAACAGGCGAAGGGGGGTGGCCCCCTCAGCCTCTTCTTTTTTCTCCACCCTCATGACAGATCAAAGTGTACTCGAAAATCTGCTTATCATTTTCACTGTCTCCATTGTGGTGGTGTTTTTGTTTCACCAGTTTCGGTTGCCATCAATCGCTGGCTTTCTGGTGGCCGGAGTCGTGATTGGACCGCATGGCCTCAACCTGATTTCCAACATCGAGACAGTGAAAACTCTGGCCGAGATCGGAGTCGTGCTCCTGCTGTTTACCATCGGCATCGAGTTCTCCTTAGTTCAGATGACATCCCTGCGAAACGTGCTCCTTTGGGCCGCACCGATTCAGGTCGGGGGAGTGGTTGCCTTAATCTGGCTGGGGGGAATTCTCGCTGGCTTACCGACTTCGCAGGCTGTCTTTTGGGGCTTCTTGCTGTCTTTGAGCAGCACGGCTATCGTCCTGAACGCCCTCTCGGCAAGCGGCGAGAGCGATTCAGTCCACGGCCGGGCAACGATCGGCATTCTGGTGTTTCAGGATCTGGCGGTTGTGCCCATGATTCTGTTGACGCCGATTCTGGCCAGCCCAAGCGGTGACGCACTCACCTCCATTATTTGGACGTTGAGCAAATCCCTCGTCATCGTCGCCCTCATCGTCGCGGCTGCCTGGTACGTGGTACCCAAAATTTTGGAACACATCGTCCGCAGCCGCAGTCGCGAACTGTTCCTGCTGACCATCATTGTCATGTGCCTCGGCATCGCCTGGCTGACATCGCTCAGCGGAATGTCGCTGGCATTAGGAGCGTTCATCGCGGGGCTGGTGATTTCCGAATCGGAATATAGTCATCAAGCCACAGCAGAAGTGTTGCCGTTTCGTGACAGTTTCAACAGTTTGTTTTTCGTGTCCATCGGCATTCTGATGGATTGGCGCATCCTGCTCCACTATCCTGGCATCGTCACAGGCCTTCTCCTGGTAGTACTACTCATCAAATTTGTCTCCGGCACCGCAGCAGTGTTGGCCACGGCGATACCACCGAGGGCAGCCGTGATGACAGGGATTGCGTTGGCCCAAGTCGGAGAGTTTAGTTTCATCTTGGCGAAAGTCGGCCAAGAACACGGTCTGCTGAGTGGTACGCCCTATCAAATTTTTCTGGCAGTCTCTGTCTGCTCCATGATCATTACACCGTTTTTGATGCAGGCTTCCCCTCATCTGGCTCGGTATGTTGAAGCAGTCCAGCGACTCCATCGGTGGTTGCCAGGCCAGACGACCGCCCATGTGCTGGAGATGGAAGGCCGGCACGTACGCATTCGTGACCATGTGATTATCGTTGGATACGGACTAAACGGCAGAAACCTCGCTCGGGTTCTCAGCGACACCGAAATCCCTTACATTGTCCTGGATTTGGACGGAGACACCGTGCGCCGGGAATCGAAACTGGGGGTGCCGCTCTATTATGGCGACGCAACGAATCCCAACATTCTCCGGCACGTCAAGATCGAGGCCGCGCGCGTGCTCGTTGTGGCTATTCCTGATCCATTCACAGCTCGGCGAGTCGTCCAGATTGCCCGCACCCTCAACCCTCAAATTCATATCGTCGTCCGAACGCGGTACTTGCGCGAGCTGGAAGAACTGCACCACCTGGGGGCGGATGACGTTGTGCCCGAAGAGTTTGAAACCTCGATTGAGATTTTCGCACTGGTCCTCCGGACCTACAACATGCCCCCCGATTTCGTGATGCGCAAAGCCGAGCAGATCCGCCGCGAAGGATACGCGCTCTTGCGCCGGAATGACTTGCCAGATCTCGCCCACCATCTCCGGGGAGGTACGTTGAGTGAGGTGGAAGTGGAAACCTGCCGCATCGAAGAAGATTCCCCAGCCGCTGGCAAAACCATCGATCAACTGGCCTTGTGGCAACACACCGGCGCCTCAATCATCGCCCTTACTAGAAACGGCGTCACCGAATCCAAGCCGTCAGTCAAAACGAGGCTGCTCGTCGGCGATATTGTGGTCTTATTAGGCACGCGTGAACAGATCCGGCGGGCGATGGCGTTCCTCCTGTTTCAGAATCAGAGCGACTGACGCCTCCTCCCAAAGGTCGTCTGTGTCATCAGCTTCGCCATCGCAACGTGACCGGTCCTTTGAGCGGGTGTTCCATCGGCTGACCAGTTTGAATCGAATGGAGATAGGCCGCTTTGAGCTTGTAATACCATCGAGCCGGCATATCAGCATCGCCAACGAACATCGATGGAGGTTTGTGACGCAGTCCCACGGCCAGACGCTTCATAGCCCGCTCATCCTGACTGAGAAACTGTTTCGCGAGCGTGCGAAACAACCAGTTGCTGAAGGGAATCCAGTGAAGGCCGCACCAATAGGCTGAGAAATCAATGCGGCATTGCATCTCAGAGATCGGCGTGGCCATCAACCGATTAGCTAACCAGGCCGTACCACATTGCATGAGTTCGACACGCTGATTCGGCAAGAGAAAATCGATCGTGGTGGTCAATGGCCTTCCATAGATTCGCTCCAACCAATGAAATGGTCCGCTGTTTTTGGCCGGGCGGTGAGGGGTCATCCGAAAACCGTTGGGGATAGGCTCATAGACCTTGGTTTTTTCCTGCATCCGCTTGTGGTTCCGCCACCATGAATGGACATAGGGGCCATGCACCGGATCAATGAGTCCGATCACACCGTCGTCTGGCGTGCACGTGTAGGTTAGTGAGATGTGGAACGTTTGCTTAGGCTCCGACGGGAGTGGCATACGGGGAACAGGGGGCAAAGGGATCGTGGTTCCCCGTTCATCCGGAAGATAAATCCAAATCATGCCGTCCGCCTCTTCAACAGGATAGGAGGCGATACCCACCTTCTCCGTCTGCAACGGCGCCCCGTCCGGCAAGGCGGGAATACAACAACAGCGACCTCGCATATCAAATTGCCAGCCGTGGTAAGGACACTCCACTCGCTCTCCATCAAATCGCCCAAACGACAACGGCATACCCCGATGAGGACAGATATCTCGCAGAGCGGCCAATTTTCCCTGCCGATCCCGACAGAGGACAATGGGGAAGCCTGCCATTTGGAGTCCCTTCATTGTTCCCGAGGAAAGGGTCTCGCTCGGCACGGCCGGATACCAAAACCCCAAGAGGGGCGCGCTTCGAGACGAGACAACTTCGGGTACGAGGTACGTGTTCATTCAGGAGGAACAAGAGGGTGACGAGGCCGGCATCCGATCGTATGTGACTATAACGACCGAGGGCGCTGAGGTCAAGCGCAGCCGTTTACACGAAAGAGCCCAGAAGGCTTTCTTGACACTCTTACAAACCTCATACTATTCTCTGTTCAGTAGCTCAGTTTCGCAACCAGTTTCTGTTCGGAAGGTGGGACCGGTACCCATCCTTTCCTGATTTAAGTCAACTGGAGGTGAGGGGAGACCGTGAACGCCACGCAGAGTGAAGCGGCTTCCGTGCTAGCCCAACTTGAAGCCACCAAACCGGAACGAGTGACGATCGTTCTGTTAAGCGGCGACCTCGATCGGGCGATGGCAGCCTTTATCATCGCCACAGGAGCGGCTGCCATGGGGATGCAAGTCACCATCTTTTTCACCTTTTGGGGATTGAACGCCATCCGGCGAAAAGGGGCACCCAGTACCGCCAAGGATTGGTTACGCCGGATGTTCGGCTTTCTCAACAAGGGAGGAGCCGACACTCTACCCCTGTCCCGCTTTCACTTCGGGGGCTTGGGGACCAAAATGATGCAGAAGGTGATGAAGCAAAACCGCATGCCAGGAGTCCCAGAACTCATGAAAACGGCGTTGGACCTTGGTGTCCGTTTCATCGCCTGCACCACCACCATGGGATTGATGGGGATCACAAAAGACACTTTGATCGAGGGAGTCGATCAATTTGCTGGCGTCACCACGTACCTGGCAGAGGCGAAACAAAGTAGCGTCAACCTCTTTATCTAACTCTACAGGTAACGCTCATTACGTTCTGGCCATGAGAACGAACGACAAGGCCGGACGTTCGTTGGGGGCTTGATGTTTCCACTGAAACCGCACACGGTAGGGAGTTACGGTTCATGCATGCCGATGCAAAACTCGATACACTGGGCTACTTTTGCCCAATGCCAATTATCCTGACCTCAAAAAAAATCAAGGAACTGGCCATCGGCCAGGTCCTTGAAGTCACCTCCGATGATGAAGGGATCAAAAAAGACATGCCAGCCTGGTGCGAAACCACGGGCCATGAGATGCTCGGCCTGGAAGAAGAACAGAGCGCTTCGGGTCGTATCTACAAAGCCTACATCAAGAAGACAAAGTAAGGAGGCGCACTCCTCTACCCCAACCAGCCTTCCCTCTCTTGTTGGGGGGGAATCCACACCTGTACCACTGTCTCGCTCACATTCGAGACATTTTATTCTCTCACTCTCACGAGACGATGCGGCCGCTAATTGAATGTGTCCCCAACTTTAGCGAAGGTCGCGATCGAGCCATTGTCGAATCCCTGGCGGCCGCCATCACCTCCGTCGCGGATGTACGGCTGCTGGGATACACCATGGATCCAGACCACCACCGATCGGTCTTGACATTCGTGGGCCCTCCCGAAGCTGTTGGTGAGGCAGCGTGGCGGGCCATCGTCAAGGCGACAGAACTGATCGACCTTCGACACCACCAGGGTGTCCACCCTCGCATTGGCGCCACAGACGTCGTGCCATTCGTTCCGTTCCAAAACAGCAGCATGGACGACTGTGTACAACTGGCCAGACGGATTGGGGAACGGGTTGGAACAGCCCTCAACATTCCTGTCTTTCTTTATGAAGAGGCAGCGTCGAGCACGATGCGGCACAAGCTCGAAACAATCCGTCGCGGAGGGCTCAAGGGCCTGGCCTCCCGCATGGCGCAGGATCAAGCCTGGGCACCAGACTTTGGCCCCCTCCACTTGCATGAGACCGCAGGCGCCATCGCCATTGGGGCGCGCCAGCCCCTCATTGCTTTCAATGTCAATCTCGCTACGACTGCTCTGTCTATCGCCCAAGACATCGCCCGATCTATCAGGGAATCAAACGGTGGCCTCCCGTGCCTTAAAGCGATCGGTGTTCCGCTCACCAGCCGAGGATTGGTGCAAGTAGCCATGAACCTGACCGATTACCACGTGACCTCCCTCTCTCAAGCGTTCCATGCCGTCGAAATCGAAGCAGCCAAACGCGGGGTCGAGATTGCCGGTAGCGAGATCGTTGGCTTCGTACCTCAAGCGGCAGTTCTCCAAACCATGCGCACAACCCTGCGGCTTCAGAGATTTCATGAAGGGCACGTGCTCGAAACCGCGGTTACGAAGGCTTGGGCGGACGCAAGGCACCCCGACCAGCCCCTCAAGGAGTTCCTTGAGGCGATTGCCGCGCCCCGGCCGACTCCGGGCGGAGGCAGCGCAGCGGCCTATGTGGGAGCGCTAGCCGCTTCATTAGGTATAATGGGCGCACGTCTTGGCAACCGTCCGGATACAGAACACACCCTGTTGCAACTGCAACAGCAGCTCTACCAGTTGGTCCAATCCGATGCCCACGCTTACGACAAGCTGCAAGCAGTAGCGAAGGCTGCTCAAGAGGACCCCCATCGCCCTCACGCTATGGCGACGGCCCTCCACCAAGCAACCGAGATCCCCCTCGACATTGCCAATCTCTCTTGCCAGACCGGACGCCTGTTACACGAACTCTCTTCCTCGGCCAAGACATTGATACGTTCAGATCTGGCTGTTGGTATGCAGTTAGCTCTTGCCGCCGCCGCTTCCGCTATCCTGACGGCGCGCACAAACATTAACCGAATGAAAAATCAACTGGTTACGAGAAGTCTTCTCAAAAAGCTCGAACAGGCCCACGAAAGCCTTGAGGAACTACGAACGCTGTGCTACACTCCGCTTCCCTGAATTGATGACAAGGTCCGAACAGAAAAGCGTGCCAACCAAAGGAGACTGACACAGTCACAGCTCATGGAAATCAAAGTCTTTAACAACAATGTTGAGAAGGCGCTCAAAGTCGCCAAGAAAAAATTAGCGGGAGAAGGGTTGTTTCGTGAACTCAAACGTCGTCGTTTTTATGAGAAGCCCAGCGTTCGCCGCAAGGCCAAACAACGGGAAGCCCAACGGCGTCGCCAGAAGTGGCTCGCCAAACGAAAGCTGGACTAAAAGAGTCTCTCCTGCCCTTGCTCTGCCCACCTAGTTTGGAAAAGTGCTTTAGTTTAATTATTAAGGAAAGGTCTCACAGTACCTCCCCTCCCGTATGCGTCCCCACCACATCCATGCCGTGTTACGCATCGTTCGGCGTGAGGTTCGCCGCTGGAAAGAGCCAGTGGTCGGTGTCATTGCTCGCACATCGCATCACGATCCGTTTTTGATTTTGATTGCCTGCCTGTTGAGTCTACGAACCAAGGACCAGACCACCCACGAAGCGAGTAATCGACTCTTCTCCTTAGCCCGTACGCCTTCGACCATGCTCAAACTGCCTCTCAGAACCATCGAACGAGCCATCTATCCGGTCGGCTTCTACCGCACGAAGGCCACATCGATTCACCGAATCTGTCAGATCCTGCTCACAAAATATGACGGGCGTGTGCCCGACACCATCGATGAACTGCTCACGTTACCGGGAGTCGGACGGAAGACAGCCAACCTTGTCGTGACAGTCGGGTATGGCAAACCCGGCATTTGTGTGGATACCCATGTGCACCGCATCAGCAACCGCTGGGGCTACATCAAAACCAAGACGCCGGAAGAAAGCGAACAGGCACTCAGGCGTATCCTCCCGCGGCGTTATTGGATCACCTATAACGACCTGCTCGTCCCCTATGGGCAGAACCTGTGTCTGCCGGTCTCTCCTCGGTGCAGCCAGTGTAAGCTCCTTCCCTATTGCGACCGCAGAGGCGTGACCACCAGTCGCTAGGCTTTAGGATGATGGCACAGCGAAGTGGGTAGAACCGCTCAGCAAGAGAAGCCCCCTTGGGAACACCAAGTTCAGATAAACAGTTTGGTCTCCGCCCCTTCAGTCAACCTGAGGATGGCAGGCAGTCCCAGCACCTGATCAACTTGTCGCTCAACTGCCTGACTGTCCACGCCCATATACTCTAGACCAGCACTACAGGCGATCAATCGAAATTTGCCGATGCGTTTGGCGTCTTGGAACATCTCAGAGATAGTCGGGACCTTTTTTTCCTTCAGCAGCCTAGCTACGATGTCAGAGGCCGCTGCATATTCGGGTGGGAAATCCACCTCATCGAGGCGTCCCTCTGCCAGCTTCTTGATCGTCCAAAAGAGGAGAACAACGATCACATCCTTGCCCATAGCAGCAGCCGTGAGCCCTAGAGTGGCGGTTTGATGCAACTTGTCATAGGTGGCATTATGGGCAAAGATCACAAATTGAGCTGTCGGTGCCATGGTCTATCGTCAGTGTATTCTTCTTATTGTCGCTTGAGCCGCACTTTCACACTGTTGATGTAAGCGTCGATGGCGGCCTCCACTTCCCCTTCGGTCATTGGGCGATCGTGAGTTTCACTCTCATCCACCAGATAGCGATCCTGCTCTTTTTCTTGCCGGACCACCACCGAATGTTCTGGTGTCACATCGATCAATAGGAACCACTCTTTTGCCCCCTGCGTAATGACCACCTGCCTCCCCATTCCTTTCTTCGTAATCTCGATATGCAATTCTTGCGGTGGCATTGGTGCCTGCTGCCCCTGGCCGACACTGGACAACAGCCCAAGGCACAGAACCACCCCCCCGCTCAGTGTCCAGCCACGCATGTTCCCTCACTCCGACTGGCCTCGTAGACGCATTATAGCCTTCCCTGAATGTGTGGTAAATCATACGACAGAGGCTCTTGCCTTGAGGGGGCAGGAAGGTCATGCTAGGATGCCGGCCCGATGGACCGGTTGCTGGCGATTGTTGAACAGTATGTCTCGGCCGACACCTTAGTCTTGTTGACGGTTTTCTCGATTGTATTCTTTGTCGGGTCGCTGATTGCCATCCCTTTCATCTTGGTGCGTCTCCCGGCTGATTATTTTGATACTCGCGTTCCCCGTACCTGGATGAAAGATCACCATCCCTTCTTGCGCATGCTGGGACTGGTTGCCAAAAACGCGATCGGCGCCATCTTTTGCTTCGTTGGCTTTCTCATGCTGTTCTTGCCCGGGCAAGGCATTCTGACCATGTTGATTGGCATCTCCATGCTCGATTTCCCCGGCAAACGGAAACTAGAGGCATTTCTGATCGGACGGCCGACCGTCCTTCACTCCATCAATGCCATGCGCGAAAAATTCGGTAAGCCGCCGTTGGTCATCGCGCCGGACCCATGATCTCGCCGTGATCGCATGACGTCGCCCACCGACCCACGTCCCACGCTATATCTGATCGACGGCAGCGCCTACGTCTATCGCGCCTTCTTCGCGCTGCCGCCCTTGAGGAACTCCAAGGGACTGCAAACCAACGCCATCTACGGCTTCACGACCATGCTGCTCAAAATCCTTCGCGAACGGCAGCCGGACGGCATCGCCGTCGCGTTCGATGAAAAGGGACCGACACTCCGGCACGAAGCATTCAAGGAGTACAAGGCTCAACGCCCTCCCATGCCCGATGCGATGCAGACACAGATTCCTTACATCCACCGCGTGGTCGAGGCCCTCGCCATCCCGGTCCTGCGGCAACCGGGCTACGAGGCCGACGACGTGATCGGCACGCTCGCGAGGAAAGCCGAACAAGCCGGCTATGACGTCGTCATCGTCACCGGCGACAAGGACATGTTCCAGCTCCTTTCTCCGCACGTCCGTCTCTACGATCCCGTGAAGGACAAATGGTTCGGCGAGGCAGAGTGCAGCGAGCGATTCGGCGTCGAACCAGCGCGTGTGGTCGAGATCATGGGACTGATGGGTGACGCCACGGATAATATCCCGGGCATCAAGGGGATCGGCGAAAAAACCGCCATAAAATTGATCGCCCAGTTCGGCACCATCGACGAACTGTTGCGCCGCATCGACGAAGTCACGCCAGCACGAACCAAGACTCTGCTCATGGAGCAGGCTGAGCAAGCACGGCTTAGTCGAAGCCTCGCCACGATCAAGACCGACTGCCCCATCGAATTCGATCCGAACACTTTTCGATTGAAGCCGCCCCATGCGGACCAATTGAACGCCCTGCTTCGCGAATTAGAATTTACCTCCCTGCTCAAATCGGTCCAGGCATCAGACGAGCCCGCTCCAATAACCCAGCCTGCTCTCATCTCCATTCAGAATGAACAAACAGCGCAAACCTTTGTGGACGCTCTCCCACCGGAAGCTCCGCTGGCCGTCCACTGTCTGCTGGCCGGCGAAGCCGGCTGGCAAGCCGACGTGCAAGGAATCGCGCTCTCCACCGGCGACCACACGGCGTACATCCCGCTCGACGTTCACGAATACATGAGACCTATCACGACACTCCTTCATGAGCCGACCAGAGTCAAAGCCGCCCACGATCTGAAAGCCACCCTGCTCGCCTTCCACCGCATCGGCATTACGCTGTCCCCCCCTTATTTCGACACCATGGTGGCCGATTACCTGTTACATCCTAATCGCCGCGATCACCGACTCGATACCCTGGCTCTGGAACTGCTGAATTACCGATTGAGCGAACCCGAGAAGAAAGAGGCCGAGCCCGCGTCGCTCTTCGAATCAACCACCGGATCGAGCAAACAGGCGGCGGAGAGTGCGTCGGTCATTGCGAAGATCACACCGATCCTGCTCAATCACTTGAAAGAACAAGGCAGTCTGACGCTCTTTGAGAACGTCGAAATGCCACTGGTGCCCGTGCTCGTCGAGATCGAGCGGAACGGTTTCTTGGTCGATGTCGAAGCCTTGCGGTCACTGAGCCAGGAGCTCGAACGCGAACTCGACCGCATGATGCACACGATCGCTACCCTCGCCGGGGGCGAATTCAATATCAATTCGCCCAAACAATTGGCAGCGGTCCTCTTTGACAAACTGGGGCTCAAGCCAATCCGCAAAACCAAAACCGGCTATTCCACGGACGAGGACACGCTCACGCAGCTTGCCACCCAGCATGAACTGCCCGCCCAGATCCTGAACTACCGCAGCCTGAGCAAACTCAAATCCACCTATGTGGATGCCCTGCCCGAATTGATCCATCCGGAAACGAAACGGTTGCATACCTCGCTCAACCAAACCGTCGCGGCCACGGGGCGACTGTCCTCCACCGACCCCAACCTGCAAAACATCCCTGTCAAAGGCGAGTACGGCCTTCGCATCCGCGAAGCCTTCATCGCCCCCAAGGGCCACCATCTGCTTTGCGCGGACTACAGCCAAATCGAACCACGCATCCTGGCCCACTTGTCGCAAGATCCCCGTCTGCTCGCCATCTTCGCCAAGGGGGAAGACATCCACATGGCAACGGCCATGGAGATCTTCAACCGACCGGCTCACCAGATCACCAGAGAGATGCGACGCGCGGCGAAAACCGTGGTTTTTGGCATCGTCTATGGCATCAGTCCCTTCGGCTTATCACAGAACATCGGCGTCTCCCAGGCCGAGGCCAAACAGTACATCGATACCTTCTTTGAAAAGTTTCCCGCCGTCCGTGCATTGATGGACCGCAACATCGCTGAGGCGAGAGAGAAGGGCTACACCACGACTATCCTGGGACGTCGACGGCCGATTCCGGAACTCCAGAGCACCGATCCCGTCCAACGTGGCTTCGGCGAGCGGATGGCGGTCAACAGTCCCATCCAAGGGTCGGCGGCGGACCTGATCAAAGTAGCGATGATCAACGTCCATCGAACCCTTCATCGAGAGCTTCCGCATGTGAAGATGATCCTCCAAGTCCACGACGAGTTGATCTTCGAGGCGCCCGACCATGATCTGAACGAAGCCAAGCGGCTGGTGAAACACGAAATGGAAGCGGTGGGACAACAACTCGGCCTCTCGGTTCCGTTGAAGGTCGATCTCGGCGTCGGCAAAAACTGGCGGACGGCGCA
>JANDJK010000050.1 GCA_024330925.1 Nitrospira sp. | reverse complement strand
ACTTCTGGATCTCGGTGGCCGCCGTATGATCAAAAACTTCCCGCGGGCTCTTGACCTTGATGGAGCCGACGATTTCTTTCCCGTTGATGTTGACGGTCAGATCGGCGGTGAAGCCGGCGAAGTCGTTCGGCCATCGAGCGGTGGCTTCAAAGGCCTTGCGAAGCAGATCGCGCGCTTTGGGGTCGTCAGATACGTTGGCTGAAGGATGAGAGGATTCAGTCATCATTGAGGCGACCTGTGCAGAGGGAAAAACCAGGATGATTACAATTATACAGATCGTTGCAGCAGAGGCTCAACAGCCAGAATCGACCAGCGATGTTCCAGGTACGTATGGTGCATGAAGGGGCCAGCATGGGGCTGGGGAGCCCCCGTCCGTTCCGTTTTTGACCGCAGAAGGAAGAAAAGAGAGGGGAGTGAAGAGCCGGAAACATTTAAACTGATTGTGCTATACTTAAATAATTTTATCTTTGATCGTCAAAGACGACAAGGTGAGATGGTCATCGGTTAACCGGCTCTTCGGTTAAGTAAAAAGGCAAACTCCCATACTGACACGAAACAGGAAGGGCAACCATGGAAAGGCGTGTGGCTTCCTACACAGAAGAAGAGGAAATGAATCAACGCCGCAAGCTTCTCAATGCGGCCAGACGAGGAGATACTAAGGCCATCAACAAGTTGTTCGAACTCTATCAGGTGCGCATTTTCAGCGGAGAGCAACTTGCAAAGATGAATAGGACATTAGCCTCTTCCGCTGCCGCCTTGTCAGGAAAGGGGGAACGGGGCTCAAAGGATGGAGGGCTGCCCCGTACCCCGAGTACCACTTCGGCGATGGGTGAGTCAGCAAAACGAGTGGTAAAACAGGGGGCTTCAAAGCGGACGGAGCGGCGGTCTGGTCGGCAATCGGAACGAAAATCAAACAAGCTTCACAGTGCGAAAAAGCAAAAAACCACGCGCAAGTAGCAGTGCTCACGAGGAGGCGTGGTACACGATTTTGATCGAATGATCCATACGACTCCCTCGGATCAGCTACTGAACCACTACGCGTAATCCTCCTCCCGCCAATTTGCGGGCAATGTCTTCGGCCAGTTCGAGCGGTCCACTGTACACGACGGCTTGTCCGTCGTGGTCGATACGATAGGCCAGCTCAAACGCTTTGTGCGGGGTCATGCCAGGAATATATCGGCAGAACAGGTCGATCACCTGCTGATACGTGTGGCAATCACAATTGAAGACGACGACACGGGACTCGAGTCCTTTGCCGGTTCCGATTTCAATGTCCTCAATGGTTTCCGGGATAGTTTGTGGTATTGAAGTCATGGCGACGAAAATTGTAGCAAACGTTGGCTGCGACGTCATGCTGGTACGATTTGTCTCACGATCTTTTTGAAAGTTTGACAGAGCCTTCACTGGCAGGGTTCCTCATGGGAGGGCCAGGTACAACGTTTCCATAACCGTGTCCGCGTACCGCCTGCCAAGCGGAGTCAGGCATACGTAATCGTCTTGCCATTCGATCAAACCCTTTGTTGCCAGGAGCTGTAAAGTCCGATATTGGGAGGTGTTGGGATGGATGAGGCGGTGAGGGACTCCTTTGGCTAATCGGAGACCAAATATCAACGCCTCCCGGTTCCGCTCGTCTGTCGTTAACTTGACCCGCTCCTCCAGGGGCAAGTAACCAGCGGCGAGAGCTGTGATATAGGCAGACAGATCGGCAACATTACCGAACCGAAATCCATCCACATACGATTGCGCACTCGGGCCGAGGCCTAAGTAGTCTCCGTCGGTCCAGTAGAGAAGGTTGTGGCGGCAAGCGAAGCCGGGTAGGGCGTAATTGGAGATTTCATACCGCTCAAAACCCGCTGCTTGGACAATGGTCTCCGCTGCCATTTCCATTTCGATTTGTAAGGCCTCATCGGGTGGCGGGATGAGATGACGAGCGACATCCCGGGCGAGCTCGGTTCCCTCTTCGACGGTTAAGGCATAACAGGAGAGATGGGTTGGCTCGAGTTCGAGTGCTGATTGAACCGTTTCTGTCCAGGATTGCAACGTTTGTCCAGGGAGTCCGTACATGAGATCGAGATTGATATTGTGAAAACCAGCGGCACGGGCCGCTCGCATCACTTGCTTGGCATCGCGAACACGACCGGGGCGGCCAAGGGAGGCCAACTCTTGCTGATTGAGGGATTCAATTCCTACGCTAAGGCGATTGAATCCCGCCTCCACCAACCGATCGAGATCGGATGGTCTCACGGTGGAAGGATGGGTTTCGATCGTGATTTCAAGAGATGGTTCAGTCGGCCACGAGATCTGGACCAGTTGCAGGATCGAGACCAATTGAGAAACCGGCAGGACGGTCGGCGTGCCTCCGCCTATATACACACTTTGGAGGGGATGTTGAGTTATCTGGTTTTGCCGATGGAGCGCAATCTCTTGTGCCAATGCGAGGCAAAACGCGTCTATCTGATCAGGCTTGGCGATCTCGAGGTAAAAGGCACAGAAGCGGCATCGTTGCCTGCAAAACGGGACGTGGATGTAGACCCCCATCGAACGTGGTGTTTCGGTGATCATGGTCGTGGTGCCGGAGAGAAAGGATGACCATAGTCTCGTTCAAGGACGATTTCAATTTCATCCTCCGGTGATTTGCCACGATTTCGAGTGTGCACGGTCCAGTCACCGGTTCGCCGCACGACTTGGAAAATGGATGTCAGCAACTCCGGTTTCAGCCGCGATTCCCATAGATGCGTCCAGACATAGTGATCTTCCTCACCTTCGTAATGATCAGGGAAGTGAGCTTCAAGGCTAAATCGGAGCACGAACGTCTTTTTTTTCTTCATGGTACATAGGGTCCTCTCTCGTTGCGATGATCTAGTGTCCACTTTTATAATGGAACCGTGAAAGGAGGCGAGTATGCCTATCTTCGAATATGTGTGTCGGGAATGCAATCATCGATTTGAGTTGTTGGTTCAAGGGACAACGCAGGCGGTGTGTCCCCAATGTCACACGACCAAACTGGAGAAGCAATTTTCCGTATTTGGCGTGGGGGCTACGGCTGACTGGACGGCGGGGGGAGGACCAGGACCTTGCGGGACCTGTGGTGACCCCCGAGGACCTGGAGCCTGTGCTCTAAACTAGTGCATGGATAATTCCACGCGACCGCTTCTTTGTCGTTGCTCCCTCGGGTGGTGCCTAGGTTGATTGGTTGCTCGCAGTGCTGCACAGATTCGGGGACGATGTCTCGCCCCTAACAAGTTCGGGCTTTTGCGCTGTCATGGCTGAAGATCTTTTCAACGAGCATTGACGAGGGAGGGACTGACAGGTCTCGACTTTCGGGGGCTGGATCCCGCTCCTCATGGGGGTGGAGGGGGGCGGTAGTGTACTGGTTGCTAATCATCAAGCAGTGAGGATGCCGGTGGTCGCCTTAGATCGTGCGAAGGTGTGGTGAGGAAGAAGACTGTGAGCAGAGCCCCAGTTGACCGGTTGACAGACGATCAACCAAGGCTCAGCTCCGGGCAACCAGGTGCATGCATGGAGAGCGGCGTCCCACATTACCAGGCATCTTGAGCACAGCGGAAGCCGATACCGGTGGCGCGATCCGTCGGAACGCCGTAGTCGCGATCGGAGGTTCTGAGGTTTCTTGCCGGCTTGAGCCATGACCCGCCGCGGACAACTTTCAGGAGCTGTCCGTCCGGGCCTGGCGGGTCGGAGAGTGGTGCGTGCAGATAGGAATAGGGTTCATACCAATCTTGCACCCATTCGGATACGTTCCCCGCCATGTCCAAGAGGCCGTAAGGACTCGCTCCTTCCGGAAAACTTCCGACCGGCAACGTGAGCACTTCGCCCTTAAGCCCGCGCTCACGGGCAATGCGCGCGCCGTCACCGGTCATCCAGAAAGCTTTCCACTCCTCGCCGTCCTTGAATTCGATCGTGCGATCGGCCCAGTAACTGGCACTATTAGCCAAGCGATGATTCCAATCGTTGCCCCATGGATAGCGACGGCCGTCGGTTCCTCGAGCAGCTTTTTCCCACTCCGCTTCCGTGGGGAGGCGCATGCCGAGCCATTGGCAATAGGCCACCGCGTCTTCCCAACTGACATTGACAACCGGATGGTCTTCGCTGCCTGGTGGGGGTACGCCATGACTCCACACAGTTAATTCTGGTTTGTGATGACGCGGCGGGGGGTGCCCGGTGGCGTCTACAAACTTTTTGTAGCGGGCATTGGTGACTTCATAGCGGTGAATGCGGAACGAGCTGACAAAGACTTTGCGTTGAGGTCGCTCATCGTCGAAGCTAATTCCATCATTGGCGCTGCCCATGAAAAATTCACCGGCGGGGATCAATACGGTCTCGCTTTCGTCAAGTGGCGTCAAGCCGAGTGCGGACAAGGGAAGAAATAACAGAGTGAGCACAAGAAAGGGGATCATGGCTTTTGTTGCCCGACTGGCTTTTGTGCGGCGCTCTTTCGTTGGTCCTGTGGGAAGGTAAGCACTGGTGGAGGATGCCATCCTTGACGGGAGGAGGGGAGGCTCCGTTTGAATGAAAGCGGCCAAGCAGTGGTGTAGCGACAGACCTTGCCTTTCCATTGGGGCCATCGTTAGAATGGAAAATTATACGTAATGCAGCCGATCACTGTTCAAGATCCAGAGGAAATTTTCAAAGTGCTGGCCGATGTGACACTCCGGGGCACAGGATTTACGACGGAATCGTTGCTTGAGTACGTTCTGGACGAAGGCTTCACCGAGCCGATTTTTCTCCATGCTAGCGGGGAAGATCCTGCGGCCTTTTACAAGGGGAAGCCGAATGCATGGGCGACCTACCACATTCGAGAATGGAAGCGGGTGCTCACCATTTCCGGTGGCCCTGGACAAGAGCGTCGTGTTCGAATTACGGAAACGCCCTGAACATTGAGGTTGGGGAAAGGTGGACATCCACCTATACTGTCTGCTCAAGGGCCGTTGAACGTGAATCAGAATGGAAGGACAAGGGTGAAGATGGTCCATCTCACCCATGTGCAAGATGCGGGGGAATTGGCCATCATTAAAAGTTTGCTGGACGGCAACCACATCACCTATGTCATTCATGGGGAGCATATAAGTACATTGTACCCTGGCGTACCGTTTTGTATGGGGCGCGTTATGGTTGATGAGGTCGACCGGGATCGTGCTGAAATTTTGCTGAGTCGGTTGCGGTTGTCGATTCGTGAGACCTCCGCATGAGGGTGCCTGCTGTTTGTGCTAGCACCGTCTTGCCAGAACGTGTGCCGCAACATGGGGCACCAGAAGAAATCAAGCACCACCTTGGTAAATCCAAGCTGGCCGATGCGGCTTCTGCAGGCAGGGGGTCAAACCAGTGGCCTGCTGCCAAAGGGGATCACGACTCGGATTTCGGTTTGGGCTTGCTAGCCGGAAAGTTCTGAGTGCTACGGTCGCGCGATCCTTGATACCATCCCCCAACGAGGATTCCTTCTTCGAAATAGAGATACCGGTGGTGGACAGTTGCGGCATCGACCCAATCCTCGAAAATCCATTCTTCGAGGCGGATTCCGTCTTTAGTGAAACTGGTATGAATGGTTTGCGGTCCGCCCCAGGCTTCCAAGACTTGCTCTTTGGTCATCCCGACCATGACGCGGTGTTCTGCGATGTGG
Organism: Nitrospira sp.; assembly: GCA_024330925.1. Taxonomy (GTDB): domain Bacteria; phylum Nitrospirota; class Nitrospiria; order Nitrospirales; family Nitrospiraceae; genus Nitrospira_D. The sequence goes on along the minus strand of JANDJK010000050.1, from coordinate 11,046 downwards.
CGTGTGAAATCAGGGTCCAGTAAGTGGGTGACCATCGGCCAGACCACAGCCATGAGGGTGAACAGCCCCAGCCCTGTATAGATGATCATTCGTACTTCGGGGCGTCGAATGAAGGAAGTGGGCTCCGGCTGTGGGTCGTGCTGAGAAGAGAAGGAATCGCTCGTCATGGCTGCTGAATGCTGCACGAGTAAAAATGCTAACAACCGCTTGCCGGTGAGTCAAGACAGGGGTGCTGGTTGTGTGCACAGCGATGCGATGAGCGGAGGATGCTGGTGCTTATCAGTCGGCGAACGATCGTTCACATTGTTAGCTGAGATATTCTTATTCGGCGTACTTGGGAACGGGAACTGGTTTCATCGTTTTGGGAGGCTCTACCGCTTGCCGAATAAAGTCAGGGGAGTAGGGATTGAGCGTGGGCTCGTGGGTATGTCGTTGTCGTTGCTGCACGAGTTGCAGGCTCTGCGCACTGATTTCTAAACGGTCGATCATGACTGTGGGAGTGAGTCGATCGGGCAGCCCTTGCAGGGAAAACAGTTGATAGGCCAGCGTCCACTCGAGCTGCTCTTTACGCTGTTCCTTCACGATGAAGCGCGCCGCTGGAGAGGGTGATCCTTTGAAGAGCAGAATCCAAATGTTCGAACGGAAAGCAGGGCTTGTAGGGTCGGTGGAGGGGACGAATTCAGGAACTAGTGAGGGAATGCGGTTGAGTGGCACGGGAGTGGAAAACTCGATATCGACCAGGCGGACCACCAGGGGCCGATCCTCTCGCTCATCGTTGGGATCCACCGCGTAACTGAATGAGTAGCGTACGTCGATGTCGTCCCGCTTAAATGTGTAGACATCCTCACCGTTTTCTGGTGAGACGAGTTTACTGAAGTAGGATTTCCAATCGGTGATGGGATAATAGGTGAAGACCCGCAGAGCCGACTTTCGGTCGCGGACCGCCTGTGGTAGACCGAGTTTGTCATGCAATTCCTTTTGGGTAAGTCCCAGAAATCCGTCTTCGAAATACGGTTCTGCTCCCGACGGGGGAAGATTGATTCCCCCCTCCACGAGGGCCAGAACTGCGATGATACAGGTGATACACCTGTGGCGTAGGGTAGCAAGGCGAAATAGCCAGGGCCGCATCAATCATCATGCTATCGGCGCAGGGCCATCCAAGTCAAGGAAGCTCGCGTGGCTTGCTGGGACAGGAACCTTCCAGTATGATCCTGCCGAGTTGTAAGGCCGGTCTGACCCGCTCGCTAGAGCGTGGGTGATCACGAAATGCTATGGTCCCTGCTCATTCGTCCATAGAGACTTTGCTGAAGCAGCGCGTTCTGATTTTGGATGGAGCCATGGGCACCATGATCCAGCAGCGACGCCTGGATGAAGCCACCTTTCGTGGTGAGCGGTTTAAGGATTGGCCGAAAGACCTGAAAGGCCACAATGATCTTTTGAACCTTACCCAGCCGATCATTATTGAAGATATCCACCGCCAGTACCTGGAGGCAGGGGCCGACATTATCGAGACCAATACGTTTAATGCCCAGGCGATCTCGCTTGCTGATTATGAGATGGAAACGCTGGCGTATGAACTCTCCAAGGCTGGGGCGGAATGTGCTAGGAGAGCTGTGGCTGCAGTGCAGGCAGTCGAGCCAGATCGCGTCTGTTTTGTGGCTGGGGCAATCGGTCCCACGACCAAAACTGCATCCATTTCAACTGATGTAAACAACCCCGGTGCGCGAGGGACGACGTTCGATGAACTGGTCCGTGCCTATAGTGAACAGGTTCGCGGACTGCTCGATGGCGGCGTCGATTTGTTGCTGGTCGAGACGATCTTTGACACGCTCAATGCCAAGGCCGCCTTCTTCGCGATTCTTGACGGATTCGACCGGGGCTGGCGACGGGTCCCAATCATGGCGTCCGTGACATTTATTCAGGCCGGAAATAACCGTGGCGTAACTGGCCAGACAGTGGAGGCCTTCTGGAATTCTATCTCCCATGTACCGCTGCTGAGTGTCGGGATGAACTGTGCGTTGGGCCCTAAGGAAATGAAGCCGCTGATTGCGGAACTGTCCCGTCTTGCTCCTGTCTATCTGAGCGCCCATCCCAATGCGGGATTGCCTAACCCCTTGTTGCCGACAGGATTTCCGGAGACACCAGAGACTTTTGCCCCGCAACTTCGTGAATGGGTTGAGGCTGGCTGGCTCAATATCGTTGGTGGCTGCTGCGGCACGACTCCAGCCCACATCAAGGCGCTGGCCGAGGCGGTGCGAGGGCTTCCGCCGAGGACAATCCCGACGGTTGAACCCTTTACACGGCTCAGCGGACTCGACGCCCTTACGATCCGGCCTGATTCCAACTTTGTGAATATCGGCGAACGGACCAACGTGACCGGTTCGCCGGCTTTTGCCAAACTCATCCTGGCGGGTGACTATGAAGCCGCTCTCGCCGTGGCGCGGCAACAGGTTGAAGGCGGTGCACAGATCATTGACGTCAACATGGATGAAGGCCTGTTGGATTCCAAATCGGCCATGGAGACATTTTTGCGCCTAATTGCCTCTGAGCCAGACATCGCGACAGTGCCGATCATGATTGACAGCTCCAAATGGGAGGTGCTGGAGACTGGTCTCAAAAACATTCAGGGGAAAGCAGTGGTCAACAGCATCAGTTTGAAAGAAGGGGAGGCCAAGTTCATTGAACAGGCACGGTTGATCCGACGCTACGGCGCAGCGGTCGTTGTGATGGCTTTCGATGAACGAGGGCAAGCTGATACGTTTGAACGCAAGATCGAGATCTGTGCTAGGTCATACAAGATTCTGACCGAGATTGTCGGGTTCCCCCCCCAAGACATTATCTTGGATCCGAACGTGCTTACAGTGGCCACGGGGATTGAGGAACACAACAATTACGCGGTGGATTTCATCGAAGCGACGCGCTGGATTAAACAACACTTGCCGGGAGCCAAGGTGAGCGGCGGCATCAGCAACATCTCGTTCTCGTTCCGCGGCAATACGGTGGTGCGCGAGGCGATGCACGCAGCCTTTTTGTACCATGCGATTCGAGCGGGGCTCGATATGGGGATTGTCAACGCCGGCCAACTTGCCGTCTATGAGGAAATTCCCAAAGATTTACTCGAACTGGTTGAAGACGTGTTGCTGAATCGTCGGCCTGATGCCACCGAACGTTTGGTCGCCTTTGCTGAGACGGTGAAGCAAAGAGGGAAGACCGTTATCAAGGATGATGAATGGCGGAAGGGGACGCTCGAGGAGCGACTCACTCATGCGCTGGTGCAAGGCATCACTGATTACATTGAGCAAGATATGAAAGAGGCGCGACAGAAGTATCCGACTCCGCTAGCAGTCATCGAAGGACCTCTTATGGCTGGCATGAATGTGGTGGGAGATCTGTTTGGCTCCGGCAAGATGTTCCTCCCGCAAGTCGTCAAGAGCGCGCGAGTCATGAAAAAAGCTGTGGCCTATTTGATGCCATTCATGGAGGCCGAAAAAAAACAGCGAGGGAATGTTCGCTCCCAAGGCAAAATTGTCTTAGCCACCGTCAAGGGCGATGTCCATGACATCGGTAAGAATATCGTCGGCGTTGTGCTTGGCTGCAACAATTATGAGGTCATCGATCTCGGTGTGATGGTGCCCTGCGAAAAGATTTTGGCTGCGGCGCGGGAGCATAATGCCGACATTATCGGCCTCAGTGGCTTGATTACTCCATCGCTGGATGAGATGGTCCATGTGGCCAAGGAAATGAATCGCGAAGGGTTCGAGGTGCCGCTGTTAATTGGTGGAGCCACGACGAGCAAGGCGCATACGGCCATTAAAATTGCCCCAGCGTACCGACATCCGACGGTGCACGTGCTCGATGCGTCTCGGGCGGTGGGGGTGGTGGGGAGTCTCATCAATCCCACTCAAAGAGAAACCTTTGCAAGGCAGGTATACGAAGACTATGAACGGATGCGGCAGGCCCATCAGGATCGCGGGACCAAGCCGCTGCTTTCGATCGCCCAGGCGCGGGCCAACCGCTTGGCGTCTGATTGGGCCGCCATCGACATCCCCCGGCCGTCATTCCTGGGAGTTCGTACCATCGGAGATCAGCCGCTGGATGAACTGGTGCCCTATATCGACTGGTCGCCCTTTTTCCATACCTGGGAACTCAAGGGCCGCTATCCCTCGATCTTCGACGACCGAACGATCGGCAAGAAAGCCAAGGAACTGTACGACGACGCGCAACGGCTGCTGGACGAGATCATCCACAAGCGATGGCTTACGGCCAAGGGGGTCTACGGCTTCTTTGCCGCAGCTTCGGTCGGCGATGATATTGAGCTCTATCCTGATGAGGCCCGAACGACCGTGCTGACCACCATCCACACGCTGCGACAACAGGGCGAAAAACCAGATGGGCAACCCAACCTCGCATTGGCGGATTTCGTGGCGCCTAAGGAGTCGGGCCGGGGGGATTATGTCGGAGCCTTTGCCGTCACAGCAGGAATCGGGGTGGAGGACCTCTGTCGGCGATTTGACGAGGACCATGACGATTACAATTCGATCATGGCCAAGGCCCTGGCCGATCGACTGGCAGAAGCCTTTGCGGAATTTCTCCACCAACGAGTGCGCGCCGAGTGGGGATACGGCAAAGACGAACGACTGACGAATGAAGACCTCATCCGCGAGCGGTACCGGGGCATCCGCCCGGCTCCCGGCTACCCGGCCTGTCCAGACCATACGGAAAAACGACTCCTCTTTGACCTGCTGCACGTTGAGATGCACACGGGCATCACGTTGACCGACAGGTACGCCATGCTGCCCGCTGCCTCTGTGAGCGGCTGGTATTTCGCTCATCCGGAAGCCAAGTACTTTGCTGTGGGCAAAATCGGGAAGGATCAAGTCGAAGACTACGCCCGCCGTAAGAAGATGCCACGTTCAGTCATTGAGCGATGGCTTGCGCCCAACTTGAACTATGAGCCGGCCTAACGCGCTCTTCTGGGTCGATTATCCTCGGCCGGTCATCGATCGCGTTTTTCCTCTCATGCAAAGTTACGGTCGTTTGTTTGAATTAGTGGCGAACGGCACAACTATTTTTTAAAGAGGGGAGGAGGCGAACTGAAAAGATGAACTGGTGGAGGATTATGCTGCGCGGGGCCAAGCCGTTGGAACATGGTCGGCGAATTGATGGTAGATGCGACGCAGTTCCTCCTCTTCTGCGAGAAACAGATCCAGTAAGAGCGGGTCGAAGTGTGTGCCTCGCTCCTTGAGCATCAGTTCTTTGGCATGGTCAAAATCGAAGGCTGGCTTATAGACCCGCTCGGTGGTCAAAGCATCGAAATTGTCGGCGATAGCGGCGATGCGGCCCTCGATGGGGATGTCCTCTCCTTTGAGTCGTCGCGGATAACCAGTGCCGTCGTACCATTCGTGGTGGGTGTAGGCGATGGTGGCGGCCACCTTGAGCAGGTCGGAATCAGATCCTGACAGGATCTTATAGCCGATTTCGGCGTGTTGGGCGATCATGTCAAATTCTTCTGGGGTGAAACGTCCCGGCTTCTGGAGCACCTGATCGGGCATACCGATTTTGCCGATATCATGCATAGGGCTGGCGGTACGAATGAGTTCGCATTGCTCCCGGGAAAGACCTGCTTTGCGGGCCAGGAGTTCACAGTAACGGCTCATTCGTTGAATATGCTGAGCTGTTGAACAATCACGAAATTCGGCGGCAATGGCCAGCCGTTGAATGGTCTCTTCGCGTGACAAACGCAGTTCTTTCTCGCTGCGTTCCAACCAGGTGAGCGCCTGTTGCAAGGCAAGCGTACGAGACGTTACGAGTTCCTCCAACTGTTCGCGATGGAAACGATTTTCCAGTTCGAGGCGGCGGCGGCGAAGGGCGTTTGCGATGTCGATTAAGACCTCGTTTGAGCTGAATGGCTTGACGATGTAACCGTAAGCGCCGACTTCGATAGCTGCGTTTGCGAGCACTGGACTGTCCAGCCCCGTCACCATGATGGCTGCGGTATCCGGATGCTCAAGAAGGGTGGTCCGGACCAAGTCCATCCCTGTTTCACCGGGCAGATTCACATCGCATAACATGAGGGCAATCGGTTGCTCGTTGAGTTGCCGGCGCGCTTCGCGGGCGTCGGCTGCGAAAAATATCGGGTATCCGTGGGTCTGCAGCAGGTAGCCGATCAAGCGGCGGACCGGCTCTTCATCATCCACCACTAGAATGTTTCGGTTGTCGAGCAGGGCTTGTCTGGCGTTGTGATCGAACAGGAGGTTCTTTGTCATGATGACATGTCGTTCTATGAGTGGTAAGAGTTGATGTTGTTTGTCGTGACAGATCTGTATCGGCCAATTTTTGTAAATCCTAAGTGCACAGGGAGCCATCATCACTGGCGGTTATTGATTGTCACTACCAGTTGGTGGTGAATTGAGCAAAGCTGGTTCATGTTAGGAAGGAGAAGGCGAGAAGATCTGCGAAGCGAGGATACGGAGACGGGGCGATCCAGCCATTTTGTTGGTAGTCAGGAGATCTGTGGCTCTGGATCATAGCGGTATGGATAAATGGATAAAAGGAGTGCAGAAGAGGTTAGGATGTGCAAATTGCGAATGAAATGACCCCTGTGGGAAGAACAAGGGTGGGAAGATGAGGGAGTCCGGCTAATTCAAGGAACAGCTACGTGCTGGTTTGCGCTTTGTGGTCCTCTTCACTATAATCCTTTGACCTCTCAAAAGGAGACACAATGAGTGTCAGTACAGAGTTTGTGCGGGTTGATGGTCGGCGGAAAGACCAGGTACGTCCCATTAAAATTACGCGGCATTTTATTAAGCATGCGGAAGGATCAGTCCTGATCGAAATGGGCGATACCAAGGTGGTGTGCACGGCGTCGGTCGAGGAAAAGGTGCCCCCCTTCCTCAAAGGAAAGGGAACGGGATGGGTGACGGCAGAATACTCAATGTTGCCACGGGCAACCCACGAGCGCACGCCGCGGGAAGCCGTCAAGGGTAAACAGGGGGGACGGACGTTGGAAATCCAACGGCTGGTCGGGCGTGCGTTGCGTGCCGTGACGGATCTCTCACAGATGGGTGAACGGTCGATCTGGATTGATTGCGATGTGATTCAAGCCGACGGGGGCACCAGAACCGCCTCGATCACGGGAGCGTTCATCGCACTGGCCGATGCGTTTCAGACGCTGAAAGAAAAGGATCTGATTAAAAGCCTGCCGTTGACCGATTATCTGGCCGCCGTGAGCGTGGGCAAGGTGGGTGGAGAGGTGATGGTCGATCTTGCCTACACGGAAGACTCGATGGCGGAAGTGGACATGAATCTCGTCATGACCGGCCGCGGACGGTACGTCGAGGTGCAGGGGACCGCCGAGCGTACGCCGTTCGCCAAGCAGGACATGGACGAGTTTCTCGCCCTCGGCTGGCAAGCCATCCAAGGGCTCACGGCCCTTCAAAAAGAATTGATCGGGCCGCTTGACTGATCGAGCCGCGATGACCGAGCTCGTGCTTGCGACCAGGAATCGCGACAAGGTTCGTGAGTTGACGGCCTTGCTGAGCGGGCTAGCGTGTTGGATCAGAACGCTGGACGATTTCCCCCAGGCGCCCGACATCGTTGAAGATGGGGCCACCTGCGAGGCCAATGCCATCAAGAAGGCGAGGGAAATCGCCCGCGCCACAGGTCGTTACGCCGTGGCGGATGACACGGGGTTGGAAGTGGATGCTTTGGACGGGAGGCCCGGCGCATATGCGGCTCGGTATGCGGGTCTCGGTGCGACGTATGAGGACAATTGCCGTAAGCTACTGGAAGAGCTTGACGGGATTCCCTGGGAGCGTAGGACAGCGCGGTTCGTGACGGTGGCGGCCTTGGCGTCTCCTTGGGGGGAGATAAAAACGGCGCGCGGTGTTCTTGAAGGAACGATTACCGATCGATGTAGGGGGGAACGGGGCTTCGGCTATGATCCGGTGTTTTATGTTCCGGAGCTGGGGAAAACGTTGGCGGAGTTGACGCCGGAAGAAAAAAATCAGATCAGCCACCGAGCCAAGGCTTTCTTGAAATTGCGGGACCTGTTGCAGAGCCTGGTGTGAATACACAGCCCGGAGGCTGTGGCCGCAGGCTGATACGGAAAAGGACCAAACAGTCGGGGCGTAGCGCAGCCCGGTAGCGCGCCTGCTTTGGGAGCAGGATGTCGGAGGTTCAAATCCTCTCGCCCCGACCAGACGACTATCAAACTAGACCGTCGAGAGGATGTGAAGCGGCTGAGCGCCGACGGCGAGGCGGAGAAGGCTGCATGTCTTCTGCGACCATCAGCGAGGACGCTGGGCCGAAGGCCAAATCTTCTCGCCCCGATGACACCGCACTTCGTGTGGACCGCGCTCGTCGTCGCGGTATCGTGATTACCGCGCGCGGATGAACGCCGCACGTTTCTGCGCCCGTAGCTCAGTTGGATAGAGCATCAGCCTTCTAAGCTGAGGGTCGCTGGTTCGATTCCAGCCGGGCGCACCATCCCGCGTCAGGCTTGTCCGACTCCTCCATGTGATCTATTGCTTGTCCGGTTTCGAGATGCGCCCACAAGTCGATTAGTGAATCGGCAATTTCCCCGTGAACATCGGAGGGAAGCCTTTCTTATTGTCTGCTGTCTCTCAATAAAGGATTGACGCCCTATGCGCAGATTGTTTCGCCCTCGTGTTGCGGTCGGACTGGTTCTGGGGCTGATTGGGTTTTACGCACTCGCCGGATTCGTCCTGTTGCCCTATCTCATCAAAACGTATGGGGTGCCGGCCGCCGCCGAACACTTGAAACATCCCATCGTCTTACAAGAGGTCTCGTTCAATCCCTTTGTCCTTGCTCTCAAAGTAAAAGGACTGGAGGTTCGGGAGTCCGATCACACTCCGATGATCGGGTTCGATGAATTGGTCGTTGACCTCCGCGCCACCACCTTGCTGGGGCAGAAGCTGGGGTTCGACGAAATCCGGCTGATCATGCCGTTTGTGGCAGCCAGAGTGAATCGAGAGGGGAAACTCAATCTATTGGCGCTGGTGCCTCCGCCGGAGAGCGATACCGGCGTGGTCTCCGCCCCGCCGTCGGAGGCGAAACCAAAGAACGCGATGCCGGTGGAAATCGGGCTGCTCGAAATCAGCCAAGGTGTCGTGGAGTATCGGGATGAATCGAAGCCCAGGCCCGTGTCGATGGACATTGTCCCCATCCATATCACCCTGCGCAACTTCAGCACGATCCGAGGCCAAGGAAGCGATAACGCCTATGCCTTTACCGCCGAAATCGGCCAAGGAGAGTCGCTGGCCTGGGAGGGCACCGTGTCGCTCGAACCGTTGGAGTCCGACGGCAAGCTGAATTTGTCGGGGGTCAAGGTCGGCACACTCTATCAGGCAGTGCAGGATCGGTTTCGCTTTGACGTACAGGACGGCGAGATCGCCTTGTCGGCTCAATATCACGCCGATGTGCGCGGCCAAGCTCCCACTGTCACAGTCAAGGCTGGGCACCTGCGCGCTCAGCGTCTGTCCCTGGGAGAACGGGGGTTTCCGGAGTCTCTTGTGAAGGTTCCGCTTTTCGAGGTCGAGGGGTTTGATCTTGATCTGGGCAAACAGGTCGTGGAGGTTGCCGCCATCCGTTCGGCCGACGCCCACGTGATGGCATGGCTGAATCCGGACGGGACGGTGAACCTGCAACAATTGTTTGCGCCGGCGGTCGGAAGCACGCCGGCTGCTCCGCCGACGCCCACACAGGATCAGACATCCGATCAACGCTCGGATCAACCCTGGAATGTGTCCATCGACGAGGTTGAGCTCCGGAATTACGGCGCGGCCTTTGAAGATCGGACCTTGGCCAGACCCCAGTATGTCGATGTCGGGAATCTGAACGTCACGGTGAAAGACATTCGTATTCCGTTCAAACAGGCGTTGCCGGTTGATCTCTCACTGACGCTCAATCAGACGGGAACCGTCACTGTCAAAGGGGAGGTGACGGTGGAACCCCTAACAGCCGACGTGGCGGTGGCGTTCAAGAACATCGGCATCAGGCCGTTCCAAGCCTATTTGGACCGGTTTCTGAACGGGGATGTCCGTGACGGTACGATCAATCTGGCTGGCACGCTTCGCTACGCTGCGATCCGCTCCAAAGGGCCGCTGTTTCGCTTTCAGGGAGACGTCGGGGTCGATCGCCTCCTCATTTCGGATCGCAAAGAATTCGAGGAGGTGCTCTCGTGGAAGGCGCTGAACGTGAATCGTCTTGCGCTGGATGTCGAGCCTACGGCTATCACGATCGGTGAGATTGTCCTACAGGAACCGGCCGTCCAGGCCGTTCTTGAATCGGACGGCACGTTGAATCTGTCGCATCTTGTTGTCCGGTCACAGCCCGACGATTTGCAAAGGGCATCCGGCGAGAAGAAGGGAGAGACATCGGCCGTTCCCTCGGCTGCCCTCTCGGCTCAACCGACGATCGCTATTGATCAGGTGAACGTGGTCAAGGCGTCGGCGGTGTTCCGAGATGTATCGATCGAACCGTCGGTGAGGACCAGTCTGGTGGGGTTGAGCGGGACCATCAAGGGGTTATCGTCCAAACAATTCAAAAAAGCGGACGTGGATCTCACCGGTCGGGTTGATGGAGCTGCACCGCTTAAAATTGCCGGGAAGATCAATCCGCTGAGCGACGATGCCTTTACTGATCTGGTGGTGACGCTCGGAGGCATGGATTTGACACCCGCGAGTCCGTACAGCGGCAAGTATGCGGGATACGTTTTGTCGAAAGGCAAGCTGTCGCTCGACCTAAAATATAGAGTCTCCCAAAAGGTGCTTGAAGCGGAAAATGTGGTCTCGATCGATCAATTGACGTTCGGCCAAAAGGTCGAAAGCCCCAATGCCACCTCGCTTCCCGTTCCCTTGTTGGTGGCGTTGTTGCAGGACCGCACAGGCCTGATCGAGATCGATTTGCCGATCCGTGGCAATCTGGACGATCCGGATTTCAAATACGGCAAGGTCGTCATGTCGACGTTGCTGAATCTGCTGGGCAAGATCGCCTCGTCGCCCTTTACGTTGTTGGGAAAACTGT
>JANDJK010000004.1 GCA_024330925.1 Nitrospira sp. | reverse complement strand
TCCCGAATGATCACTTGATGCCACGCCGCATCCTGCTCCAATGTGTAGCTGCCCGCATAATACACCCCCCACACATAGCAGGCTAACCACCCCATCCAGTAAAAATACCGCTTCAACTCCGTCTTCGGATCCAAATTCGCTAAGTTCCGATCCCGCGTCACCCAAATCCACCCCACCGAGACCGCAAAGAATATCGCATTCGCCACCACGTTGAACCGCCACAACCCCATCCACACCGCATCAAACTCCGGCGTCATCGAGTCCAACCCGTGCGAATACCCAAACGTCCGCTGATACAATACCCAAAAAATCCCCACCGCTAACATCGCAAACCACCCAATCTTCCACGGCCGCGAATCATACCACTGCGAAATGTCATAACCCCGCTCTGCCGCCATAGATCTTCCCTCCTTGCTTAAAATTAGGTTGGACGTCAGTTTTTCAACTTCTCGCCTCTTCCTTTCACTAACGTTCAGGGATTCGCCCTCCCATTATTGCTTTAATCTCTGCGTGAGTGCTTTGGGCGCCCTCAAACCCGGGAAAGTATCTGACAAAGCCCTAGTGCGAGTCAAGTGAAAATATATCTGCTCCCGGCAAGTAGAGGACAAGCTACCTCCTCAAAGAGCCCAATTGAGTGATATCCTTGTGTTCTTGTTTATTTAGCGAGTTAGGGAGCAATCATCGCTCGACGCCTTTCTGCTCTTGCGACTATAGGTTCCTAACCATTAGGGTCTCTGTGGTGCTCGTTCAATGGCTTTTACAGATGGTCATTAGGCGTTGGGGTCTAGTGGGCTAGCTCAGGTTGCCCCACACGTATAGAGTTTTGGAGTCGGGATTGATTTGTTTTTTAGTGCCCCAAAACCAAACAGCCCGCAGAGAGCAACGTTTTCTGCTTACACGTCTTTTGTTTTTGTCTCTGCTGAATTCTAAAGGGATTGTCTCGTCACATGCGGATTGATCTTCAAGCAATCCAGTTCTCAGCAATGAGGCGGGCGACCTCTCTTCTGGGCTCAGCTTGGAATGGGCGACGTTCGTGCACCATTAGCACCCCACACACACGCGTTAACGTATGGGTATGGAGGATCTCCTCCAGCTACTCTTGATCCATTCCAAATGAGCAGCAGGCAATAGGTGGGAACTTCGGCCCTCAGCCAATCGAGGCCGGCACGTGAAGCGGTGTTCAAATAGTGTCGGTCCTTGAACAGGAGCCAGCACATGCCCTTTATCAAATCACGCTTTTGCTCAGCTCATCGGGTAAGACACGTGCAGCCGAGCGATGGACAATACCGCGGAATGTATCGAAGGCGATGCGGGCCTTGGGCAGGTGTTCAGCGCAAACCGTGATGAAGGCAGGCGACAGGTCGATCGCTGCCGATTCGGTGGGATGGGAATCACCTCCGCAGGTCTTGCGTTCCGAGGCTACTCGCTCATCGGTAATGGCAATCGGGGGGCGTCAGGCAGTGTCGGCCGCACCTATGACGTCGTCATAGTCACAAGCACGCGCCACCTCGTTGATGGCGAGGTCGCTTACCCCACTGAGGTCCTGTTGTCACCACCTCGACATCGCGCTCGCATAGGCTCGTCACGCGGGGGATGCAGACGTCCATCATACGCACACGCAAGACAGTGCTGAAAGCGCCGCTCCTGCAATAGGTAAAAATCAAGACCTCGAAGAGCAGCGTGAAACCGCATGCTTCCCAGCAAAAGGCGGTTCATCTGGCACACGCCCCTCTCGAGCAGACTCTCGCGCGAGCAGGATCACATGCGGAACCTGCGCCTCGGCACCACCCTCATGCTGGAAGACACTCAGATGACGGTACGGCTCGTCAGGGGGTCGTAGATGCAAGATTTACCGGTCACTTCGGGAGACCAAAACCAAGCACCCGTGACAAACTTCGCGACAATCGTCAACACCCGAGCCTTGGCATCAAAGACTACCTCCTGCATACACACCAAGGCATTTCAATCACTAAGACTGCCTCAAACAGTTTGGTCGCCACCACCGCCAGGACTCCTTATCCGGTCGCATAGCGACATTCTATCCATGATTCGGTACCTACTTGGAATTCAACAGAGGCTGTTTTTGCTATCATCCTTTCATCTCATCTCTTCTTGCCCTCAAGCAAGGTAAAACGCCTTCCCTTATAAGGAGAGACAAAATCAATGGTTCGTACGAGAAATTTACCTGCAACATGAGATAAACTTTTGGAAACGTGTTTTGCCTCTCAACCACACGGGACACCACGGGCATCACCATTCAAGGTCAAAGCTGTTAGAGCAAGAGAGGTACTTTAGTGGGAAGCGGCGATCATTTTGCATTTTCGTCCCCTCAAACCGATTCGTGCTCACCGATGAGCAGGATTGTTTCGATTCAAGTGGGGAAACCCCAAACCCTTGGCACACCCGAGGCAAAGGACCGCATGGATACTCCGTGGACAACCGGATTTTTCAAAGAACCGGTTCGTGGACCTATCAGAGTCGGTCGTTGCAATTTGGATGGTGATGGTCAGGCAGATCTCATTAACCACGGAGGTCCCGAAAAGGCTGTCAACGTATATCCTTTGGAACATTATGCCTTTTGGGAACAAACGCTTGGTCTGACAAACTTGCCCTATGGGGCCTTCGGAGAAAATTTTACTATCGTAGGTTGTCTAGAAAAAAACGTCTGTATTGGTGACATTTTCCAAGTCGGCGAGGTAGTTTTTCAGATTTCCCAACCTCGACAACCGTGTTGGAAACTTTCCCGCAGATGGCGGATACGAGACCTTGCTCTCAAAGTTCAGGAGTCAGGTCGAACGGGCTGGTACTTCCGCGTTTTGAAGGAGGGGGTGGTCGAGGCAGGTTCCCCCCTTGTCCTGATCGAACGACCATATCCACAATGGACAGTCCAGACCGCGAACAGAGTCATGCACTCACACACGTCAGATCCTCATATGATAGGGGCTCTCCTCAACTGCCATTTGCTCAGCGAGCGTTGGCGAGAAACGTTGCGGAAACGCCTTGTTGACGGCCTAACAGGAAATAGCACAGCAAGACTTTTTGGCCCAAATTGAGAGAGGATCCCCTTCCGGATAAGATGGGATAGACCTTGTTCTCTTCCCGAAACCTTGTCGTCACCTAAGAACGATTCTCCTTCTTTCTTTATTGCTCGTTTCTTTATTGCATGCACTTGCATCAGCCGCCTTCGTTCCATTCAATCGCTTTTGAGCGCCATCAGATCGCTACAGCCTCCCTTGCTTCACAGGTCAAGTCCTTGTTTCCCATAAAAGTGGCCAGGGTAGCGATCGCTCCGGTTCGGATGATCAGGCTACCTGACGCTGCACAGAACCTCGCTTCCAGCAGAGGGGATCCAACTCCCACAGAAAGTGCGGCGTCCTCGCAATCCGCGCCAGCGTCGAGAGGCAGTGAGCAACGTGGCAAACACCAGCACCCAACAGGCCGTCTCCATCGGACGCCGCGGGATCCCTTTCGTGCTACGCCGTCCTCCCCCACATGCATTCGAGGAGGTCCATCGTCCGGATGCTCGTATGATGGTCTTCCGGAAATTTCAGATAGATTAGGCATGTCTCCCGATCCTGTTCCAAACATGCCATTGCCGCCGAGAGTAGCCACGCAACATCTCGCCCCGCTTCATCCTCTAATCATACGTGGCCACCTGCGGCAGCTTAGCCACGATGTTGCGCCGCTTGTGGAGCTAACAGCACTGGGGAAACGCGCGGGAGAACACCGCTCACAGCGCCGACGCAGGCCAGACTGACTATCCGAGATACCGGCACGGGCGCCTCCCCCCACAGGCCGTCAGGTTAGGCACAGTGCACTATGCACGCATGATGGCTCGTCTGCACCCGCCGCACGGCCAACTCGATGGTGTCCAAGAACAGATAGACCACCCGCAAAGCGCTCAGAATCCCACGGCAGCCAGACCGCACGGTCGGTTTGCAAGTAGCGGCTGACCTCGCTAACGCTAGGATGAAAGATCACCCGGCTGCCGACCGTCCCCAGCAATAGGCACCCCTCTCGGCTTTGAGAGTCCCACCCCCACATCCGGGTTGCCACAAATTCCAGCTCTTTCGAGCACGTGCCCCTACCTACACAGCCAGAACTGGAACTGGCTCCTCAACTCCCGCACCGGCAGCACCGCTACGGGCAGCGTCCCTAGTGGCGTCTTGAGTCCCTTGAGCTCGTAGCCGTTCCACTAGCCGCGCCGTCTGCTGCCCTGCTGAGAGTGCGCAGCCCCCCATGCCGTCACTTCTTGCTCAAAGACCACCGGCAGCATGTACCGCGCACCCACTTTGAGAAGTTGTTCCACGGGATGTTCCTTACTCTCACTCCCCTTGCTCCAACACAATCCCCATCACTCACTTCAGTTGTTCGCTCGGTGGTACTCTCGTGTGCATGGCGTAAATTCTCCATCCAGCTTGGGGCCACCTCCTGGGTTAAGAGATGCCGGAGGCGTCGTCCGCCTGTTCTCTTGCAGCTCAAACTACTTTTGCAGGCAGTACAGGCTATCAGCTAGCACTTCCATACCGCTCTAAAAATATCGTCGTCCTGCCAAGGTTGCTGATCTTCTGCTTCAATTGCTTGATTTACTTGTCTTGAGCACCTCCGCATCCTGAGGCCAACTACGCAGCGCGTTCTTCGTGCCGAGAAGACACTTCTCCTGCCACACTTCAACTTCGGCCACGGTCAGACTGTGTTGCGGGTGACTTCCGCGACAGACGTCTCGCTCTTTAGAATGCTGACCATCAACGCGACGCGTTGCTTAACTGTTCAGCGGTCAATCGGTCGTTGTATACCGTTCTTTCCGGCAATTCCGTTGGGGTCCGTTGTGGGCTGCGGCGGGACGCAGGCACGGCGCACCGATTGAGCCGGACAATGGCGCGTCTCGGCCAGGACGAGGCAAGGCGTGGAGGCCCGACCTCGTGGAACTGCAACTGGTCGCCTAGGTGTGACTACTCATCAGGAAATTGACAGGAAAGCGGGTGCACACAATATCGTGGCAGTGATCTCAATTTCAAGAGAGGCACGATAAGACGATAAAACGATTGTTTGTTCCTGCCAACTTTGCTGTTAAAGAGGAAAAAGTTCTCGGACATACAAAAAGGGGAATCGTGCGCCATCTTCTGATAGCGCACAGATTCCCCTTTTTTGCTGACTACTTAAATTGCTTCCGCTATCACGGCAGAGGAGAAATTACTCCTTACTCCTCCTTCGTATTCTCCTCCTCGTCTTCATCTTCATCCTTCTTCTTTTTGACCTCTTTGAGCACCGGCTTACCCTGGGCCAAACTCGCATTGAGGTCATGTTCCGGAACCTTTTTGTGAACTAAATTCTGGTGACAATCGATGCACGTTGCACCTTCTGTTTGCATCTTTGCATGAGCTGCTTTCGCGGAGGCGCCAGGTGGTTTGGTATTTTTATGGCACGCGCGACATGTAAGACTGTCCCATTCCTTTAGCTTCATCCTCGCTCGAAAGGCAGCTGCAGGACGGTGTTCATTAAATTTTTCTACCGTGGAATAGTCGGTCGTAAATTCTTTAATGAGAAATGGTACGCCGTCCACCACATGCGTATAAATAGCCTTGTGAAAATTAAAAAACCCTTGCGGCACATGGCAATCTTTGCAGCCAGGATCCATTCCGAGTGCTCCCCAGTGGGAAGACTTTTTGAGCTCCTCATAGGGATAGGTTTCGGAATGGCAACTCACACAAAACTCGGTGCGGGAGATTGCTGCTTCACCTCCAAACACCACAGCAACGCCGAGGATACCAAGCACCGCACCCAGAGCAAGAGTACCGGCCTTTCCTGACATTAGTCCTCCTCCCCCTTGTCTGCCTTCACGGGTGGCTTAGCATTTTTCTGGAACTCTTCATGGAACTTTGGAGTCGGCGGCCCGGTGAACGTGCCAGCCAGTTTGAAGTGCTCATGCATGGCTTTGTCGTTTCGCACTGATTTTTCAAAATCGAAGGTGTACTTTTTATCCACAGTAGGAGTAAACGGTGTATAGGGCTTCTTGACTCCTTTCCACCCTGACCCCTCGTAGTTCAAATGGCAAGCATTGCATTTTTCGGCAAAATCAAAATCTTGTCCGGCTTCAACCAAGGATTCGCGTGGGGTTTGTTTTTGAGATTTTTCAAAAGCCTCTCCCGCCTTCCGATGGATCTTTCGATATTCGCTGCCGGCTCCATGACACGACTCACAACCAACCCCAACAAGAAACTTATCCGGCTCCTCAATCGTATATCCTCCCTCTTTCCCCCAGCCGGTTACGTGACAGCCGACGCAATCCTTGTCTTTTGTATAATCTTTTTTGGGATCAAGCTTCGCTTTGAGTTTAGCCTCTTTCCTCGTATTCGGCTTGAGCGACTCCATTGCCTTGGCATGAAGCGTTTTTTCCCAAGACTCCCCCTGACTTTTGTGACAGTTGTAGCATTTTTTCCTTCCCTCAAACGTGCCCTCAGCAGACGCTGTTCCAACAAGTGCAAGAAAGACCGCTCCAGCGGCTAGTGCAGATAGTACTCGATAGCTCACGGCGACTCCTTTCTTCACATGTGAGAATAAAAGAAAATAGTTTCAGTATTGTTCGCAGAATCAATCTATTTTTTGCACGTCAAAATCATTCCATTTTATCATGATGATTCCTTCGTTATCATCTCAGATTTCTGGCTTCGCAGCCTGTTGGTGCTCTTTGATCTCTGTGGAGGGTGGAACTTTATAAATCCAATACCCACCTTCCTTGTGTATTAACTGCAAAACATCAAGGTCAACCGGCCTAGAATTGGAAAACGGCAGCATTTTTGCGAGTAAAATATTGCTCCCTCCACTTTCCTTCAAAAAATAAGCTCGAACCACTTTTTCCGATAAAGCCTGGAGGGTATAGCTACTGTAATGATTGTCCACGAGCCAAGACTTGACCTGCCCACTCAGTCCATGAACATTGCCCGTTAACGGAAAGTCTTTGAAAGCTACATCCATCCGATCAGGACGGAGCAGACCAAGCTTATAAATATCGCTCACATGGACAATGACATAGGCCTCATTGGAACCAGCAAGTTGCCGTAACACCGCAGCACCTTGGGGAGGATACGCAATGAGGGCCTCAACAAATTGGTCAAACTGTCTCCTTTCTTCATCAGTACCTGGCTTTCCCCAAAATTCTTCTTCATATAGTCGAATCCCTCGTTCTCGATCCCTCCAATAGGAGGGCACAATAAGAGGGCGCCCAAGATGTGACACAAATGGCGACGGACGATCGGCAAGAAGCGACAATTTTCTTGCCGTATCCCACCATGCAAAAAGAACCGCATCTCTTGGGACATGTTTCGCTATGGCTTGGGCCACAGCGACTGTCTCAGAGATCATCTCCCCCATGGACAAGATTGGCTCCGGAAACCGATTCTCCACATGTAACAACACCGGAGCCACACCTGGACGACTTGCACGGTAGGCAATAGCAAGTGGTTGGTCAACAGAGTTAACTCGAATTTCGTATTTTTGAACAGTGAGGGATGAATATCCCTCCAGGCCAAGTTCTGGAAACTTATCAACGGAGCCTTCTTCTATGAGATGGTACTCATAGGGTGACGGCTCTGGCTGAAACCAGAGATACAGAAACCAGCCGAACAAAAAAAACCCTCCCGTCACCAATATAATTCCTAGCGACGGGAGGAGTTTACTGGCTGAGCGAGCCTTTTCAGGCTCGCTCAGCGTCGATGCCACGATCAACGATCCTTCCTCTCTCGTCGGCGCCAACTAGCTATAGCCAGCGTGCCAGCCAACATCATCCCTCCACCTAAACCACCAAGCGATAGTTTCCCATTTGTCTCATCGAGATCTAGAAGTGATTGCTTCCGCGCATTTTCGAGCCTATCAACACGGGCAAGCAACTTTTGCATTTCTTTCAGCCTGGTATCATCATCCATAATTTCCACATATGCCCGGTTCATGGCAGCCCATCCTACGGTATAGGTGTACCCCCAATACTGATGGGCTAAGCTGACATGCAACTGAACAAGATGGTCTTCAGCCATTTCAAACAGCTTAAGCTCGTTAGCTGCCGGGTTGTTCCCCTTTGACCAATAAATCTGGAAGAATTGCTCAAAACCATCTTTGACGGGCGGTGGAGGAGCAGGACGATTAGTTTTCTGTCCCGTCAACAACCCCGCCTTATATTGCTCTTCCACTACATGGTGAGCCTCATCATATTTATCAAGGCCAGCATACGTACCTTTGTCCATGAATTCCAGCCACGCTCTCGCATAGCTTTCGGAATGGCAATTGGTACAGGTTTTCACCCATGCATCGAGCCGCTTCTCTGACCAATCAGTAGAGATATTCTCCCTAATTCCAGGCACAAACGGATAGTTCGCCCATCGAACCTTGCGCACCACATTGTGAGTGATTTTCCCTTGATACTCCATATGGCAGAACTGACACGTTGGTGCACTTAGCCCACCTTTTGAGATAGCTTCTTTAATCGGAATATTAAAGTTCCATTTGTCTTTATCACGCTGATACTTGAGCCCATGCTTTGAAAGGGAATAGGCTTCCCAGTTGTTGTGGTCTGCACCACTATGACATTGAGCACAGTTTTCAGGCTTGCGGGACTCCGCTACAGAAAATTCATGGCGAGAGTGACACGTATCACATTTATTTTGGTTGATGTGACAACCAGTACACCCATCAGCAATTTCTCGCTGCGGCATCCCCGCATAGACATCGACCTCTACGTTAGCCTTGTAGTCCAACGCATGCGAAGGACGGCCCTTGGGCCACTGGTCTTTGGGCCATACAATGGTATCCCGTTCAGATTCTCGCTCAGCAAATTCTTGCAAATGGCAAGTTCCACAGGTATTGGCTGTCGCCAGTTTGATGTCTTTTCGATGATCTGCTTTGCCCTTTGCGTTGATTTCAAAGTGGCAATCGATGCAGCCCACTTCTTTTAGCTGCTCGTTTTTGCCAAGCTTGCCCATCGAGCGAAGGTTTTCTTCGATCTGCTCCAGCTTAGCCTTCTTGTAATAAATGTCGTCTTTGGGGGTCAGTTTGCGAATCTTATCCAGATTGGCATGGGTACTGCGCTTCCACGCGGCAACCCATCCTGGGGATTCATCAGTATGGCACTTCACACACTGCTCCCGGCTCGCCACTTCCTTGACTGCCTGGGGCGGCTTGTAGAAGGTATTGGGGTCAAAATATTTACTGAATGTCACCGGCTCCCAATACTGCCCATAGATCCCTTTCCCAGCTCCCTGCTCCGGATCAAGGTACCGTTTGACCAGAGCCTCGTACAATTCCTTGGGAGAGGCCGAACGGTCAAGCTTCAGCGCCTCATAAGTCTCCTTCGGCACCGTTGGGAAGTCCGCTTGCGCCGGCGCGGCCAACAAGAGGCCGCAGACGAGCATAACAAACTTCTGCCCAAACTTAGCACTCATCGTCACGCTCCTTTTGTTTTGAAATGGGTGAGCACCTTCCGCCTTGCGGTCATGTACGTACTGAGATTGTTTCATACTTCGTGACACCAGGTATCGCACACCACACCCGCCTTCTGCGCCGCGCTCATATAGCTTAATATCTCGGCGGTTGTCAAGAATATTTCCGTTGTCACTAATACCGGCCTCCTGAACGTTATGCGAGTGTTGGGTCAACAATCGATCATGCTATCTATGGTCGTTGACGATCGATCACAATCGTGATGCCCTCTGTTCCCGGTTTCACCGGTGGACTCACTCCTTCGAGATCTCCACTCGCAGGCATGGCAGTCCCCGACTTTGAGAGACGTGCCACAATCACCACTGTCTCCAGATCAGAGAGCTTTCGAGAAGGCATCGGGCTTGTCGAGTCATCCAGTCGAAAAGAAAATGGCAGATCTTTCCTCGTGGCTCGTACGATCGACACCGGCATAGGCGGCCCGTTGGGATCCTTCGCGAAGACAAACAAGGTCTCAGCCCCAGACGCTTTGGCTTCCATCCCTTGAGCCAACACAACAGTGCCGGTGATAGCATGGGAGCCGCTTCGCTGACCTACCGGCGGATGATTAGGCGGCATCGATGATTGGGCCAGCGGCACATTGGCTGCCGCCATCACGGGAGCCCCTCCCATCCGCCGCTTCGCCTCAGCGATGCTAGCTGTAAGTTGCTCAAAAGACTCTGGGTCAGCTCCGGCAGGCAAGTTGGCCCGCGCCAATTCCCAATCACGAATCGCAGAAGCGAAGTCCTTTCGATTAAAGGCTACCGTGCCAGACAACATCAACGCTTTTACATTGTTGGGATCCAACTTCAACGCCTTTTGAATCAAGGCCTCTGGTTTTCCATCGAGCTTCCGTCCTTGATGGACACCAAGTGCATCGGCATAGTCAGCCAACAGAGTGGCATCATTGGGGTTCAACGCAACAGCTTTTTCGAAAACCGGTACCGCCTCAGCATAACGTTCCATGACCATATAGGAACGAGCCAATAGGGTCCATCCTGTTCCATCATCAGGGTTCTGCTCCAATCTCTGCCGCAGCCGCTCGATCAACGTATTTAACCCTTCTGTCACTAGCTGACCGTCATCTGTTTCGCCTACCGACGTAGCCAATCCATTGGTCGCTGGGTGTGTCATAGCAATGGGATTGCCCAATGCCCAGTAGAGAACACCGCTCACTGTCGGAACGACCAACACAAGCGCCACTGCGACACCCCGCACGTTCACCGACTGCGCAGCTATCGGCGCAACCGTGCTTGCTGATCCAACTTCTTCCAAGAGGCGGTGCTCTAACTCCCGACGCGCTGCCTGGTACTGATCCTCGGTTAGTAATCCGCTCGCTTTGTCTTGTTCCAGCTCCACAAACTGCTGTCGATAGACAGGCAACGTTTTTTCCTGCTCCCCCTCTACCGCTGCCGCCGTTTGCTTCAAAAGCGGGCGCACCAGCACTGCTAGGATAGCCACTGTCAACATCGCGGCGAGCAGAACAAATATCAAAGTCATGATTCCTTTGACCTCTGAGACAATAGCTGTTCGACTCGCCTCCTGTCGTCCTCCGTCATCATTGCCTCACGAATCATATGCTGACGGCGCCTCAAAGTGACAGCGAGCGCAACGCCTCCTCCCACCATCAACACAAAGGGGCCTGCCCACAGCAAGACTGTTGTGGGCTTGAAAGGTGGGCGATAAAGGACAAAATCTCCATACCGCGAAACCAGAAAATCGATGATTTCTTGATCGCTCATATTCTGAGCGATCATTTCCCGAACTTCACGGCGCAGATCCTCTGCCTGCGGCGCATTCGAGTCTGCCAAGGTTTGATTTTGGCAGACCAAGCAACGGAGCTCGCTGGCCAATTGTTTCAACCGTGCTTCGATGGCAGGATTGTCTCCCATGGGCCTTGCTTCTCCGGCCCAAGCCGATCCACTGACGAGCAGGAGAACAATCACCCAATTCACTGTGCCTGCAACTCCTTGACCAGCGGCAGGATCTTCTTAGCCACGGTCTCCTCATCCAATGGTCCAATTTGTTTATAGCGAATCACACCCTGCTTATCGATGACATAGGTTTCAGGAACTCCATAAACACCGTAGTCAATCCCGACTCGCCCGGAGGCGTCAACCGCCACAACTTGGTAGGGATTGCCCCATCGATCAAGCCATGCCAATGCGTCCCCTCGTTGATCTTTGTAATCCATTCCATAGATCGGCACCTCTCCTGACCGAGCCAGATCCATCAGCACAGGATGTTCCGTCCTGCAGCCGCTGCACCATGATGCCCAAAAATTCAGAAGCCATACCTGGCCTTTCGTCTCATCCAGCGAAAACGTTTTGCTTTCATCGTGCAGTTGAGGAAGTGAAAACGCCGGAGCCGCCTTGCCGATCAGCGGAGAGGGAATCTCCCGGGGGTTCAATGTCAACCCGACGGCGAGAAACCCCACAATAATGCCAAAAATGGTAAGCGGCAACAGAAAGCGATTCATGCGAGTTATCGTCCTACCAATTGGGCACCTGCTGGCACCATTTGCGGCTCCCGTCTCCATGCTGGACGGTAGCGGCGATCACTAACGGCAAGCACGCCACCAACTGCCATAACCAGGCAGCCACCCCAAATCCAATTCACAAACGGTTTGTGATAGAGCCGCACACTCCACGCCCCATCTTCAAGCGGTTCGCCCAACGACACATAAAGGTCCCGCACCAACCCACTGTCGATCGCAGCCTCCGTCATGACTTGATTTTGGGCAAGATAGCGACGTTTCTCCGGATACAGCACGGTTAGATCCCGACCGGCACGGCTGACATGAAATGTTCCCCGCACCGCTGTATAGTTGGGGCCCTTCACATTCTGCACACCATCAAACCGAAACACATAGCCCCCAACAACCGCGGTATCGCCCACATTCATTCGCACATCCTGCTCCGTTTCAAATCCCTTGACCATCGTGACCCCGATGACGAAGATGGCAATACCACCATGAGCCAATAGCATGCCCCAATAGGATCGCGGCAACCTCCCCAGGCGTCCGATGAGCCCACCTCCCGTCATGTGTGCAAGCTGCTCCCGAACAGATACAATGGCAGTGGACACAATCCAGCTTGCCAACAGAAATCCCAAACTGAGCAACGGCGTCCATTCGCCTAACACAAGGGGCAGAATCAACGCCGTGGCCACGCTGACGCCAGCAGCCCAACGCACCCGTTTTGCAAGAGCCGGCACCTCAGCCTTCTTCCATTGGGCTAGCGGACCGATCCCCATCAAAAACAACACCGGCGTGATGAGCGGAACAAACACCGAATCGAAATAGGGTGGCCCAACCGAAATTTTCCCCAGATCAAGCGCATCCAGAAACAATGGATACAATGTTCCCAGCAACACAGCCCCAGTCGCTGCAATCAGCATCACATTATTGGCCAGCAGAAAACTTTCCCGCGATACCGGAGCAAATCCTCCCCCCAGACCAACACGAGGAGCACGCCAGGCGTACAATGCTAGCGATCCCCCAATGACCACGGCCAGGAATGACAAAATGAACAAGCCTCGTTTCGGATCTGTTGCAAACGCATGGACAGACGTCAAAACGCCGGACCGGACCAGAAAAGTCCCAAGCAGACTCAACGAAAACGTCATGATAGCAAGTAAGACGGTCCACACCTTGAAGCCACCGCGCTTGTCGGTAACGGCCAAGGAGTGAACCAATGCCGTCCCCGCCAACCACGGCATAAACGACGCGTTCTCGACCGGATCCCAAAACCACCATCCGCCCCACCCCAATTCATAGTAGGCCCAGCCACTCCCCAACGCGATTCCAATCGTCAAAAAACACCAGGCCACCGTTGTCCACGGTCGCGACCACCGAGCCCAGGCTGCATCAAGGTTGCCGCCCAGGAGTGCAGCCAGAGCAAAGGCGAACGCCACGGAGAAGCCGACATAGCCCATGTACAACATCGGTGGATGGAGCACCATGCCGGGATCCTGCAACAGCGGATTGAGATCGCGTCCTTCGACTGCTGCGGGGATCAGCCGCTCAAAGGGGTTGGAGACACTCAACATAAACAAAAGAAACCCTACGCTTACCAACCCCATAACCCCCAAAATACGAGCGCGCATCGCTGCCGGCAAATGAGACGAGAACACCGTCACCGCAAACATCCACATGGTAAGGATAAACGTCCACAGAAGCAGCGAGCCCTCATGCGCCCCCCAAATTGCAGCCAAACGGTAATGCAAGGGCAACTGCGAATTGGACGTCGCCGCCACGTACAGAACAGAAAAATCATTCATGAAAAATGCGTAAGCGAGACACCCGAAGGCAATGAGTACGAGAAAAAATTGGGAACGAGCCGCCGGTATAGCAAGCGCCATGAGTCTGGGATTGCCGACCGCCGCCCCATAAACGGGGACAGTTCCCTGCACAAACGCGACACACAGGGCCAGAATTAAGGCATAGTGACCAATTTCAGGAATCATGATGGCTTGTCCTACTGTGGTTGAACAATGACGGTCTTGCTGCTCTGCGCCCCAGAGGCCTTGGCCTTAGCTAAAGCCTCTGCCGCTTCGGGTGGCATGTAGTTTTCGTCATGTTTGGCCAGCACTTCGCTGGCGATGAACGTGCCGTCGGCGCCCAGTTGCCCTTGGGCAACCGCCCCCTTCCCTTCCTTGAACAGATCCGGCAGAATGCCTTTGTACGTCACCGGCACACGCTGGACGGTATCCGTCACAACAAAGTGCACGGTCAACCCGTCAGCCTCCCGGCGAAGGCTGCCCTCCTCAACCATGCCGCCAATTCGAAAACTTCGTCCCTTGGGCACTTCACCATTGGCTACTTGGGTAGGGGTGAAAAAAAACACCAGATTGCTTTGAAAAGCGTTCAATACCAACGCCGTCGCCGCTCCCAAGGTCACCAGTCCAAGGCCGATGGCCGCAAACCGTTTTTGTCGCGGTGTCATTCGAGACTCCTGGTTATGCCCCGACTCTCCGCCAGAGCAGCAACACGGCGACGCCAGAGGGCGAGAATCTCCCACACCATGGACAAAGCTGTGATAATAAACGACGTCCAGACATAGAGACCATAGCCGCCCATCGCCAGAAATTCGCTTACACTTTTCCAATACACCATCAACGCACCTCCGCCACTTCCGCCACCGATGACAGTTTGCTCCAGAATTGGACACTCTCGCGTTCAAGAATCACGCATCGGACACGACTTAAAATCACCGCAAGGCTGTACATCCAAAAGCCAAACGTCATCAGCAACATCCCCGTCAACATGATGGCTGCCATCTTCGGCGCAGCCGTCATGCTAACCGATGCCCCCTGATGCAACGTGTTCCACCACTGCACTGAGAAGTAAATAATCGGAATGTTGACAACCCCAACCAACGCGCAGACGCCGCTCGCACGATCGGCTCGTCGCTGATCGTCGATCGACGTCCGAAGCAACATCACCCCAGCATATTGAAAGAGGAGAATCAACTCCGATGTCAGACGCGCATCCCATACCCACCAGGCACCCCATGTCGGCTTTCCCCACATAGCACCTGTGACCAACGCCAGAAAGGTAAACATGGCACCGGTCGGCGCAATGGCCTGTGTCATCATGAACGACAACCGGGCATTCAGCCCCAGTCCCACGGCAGCCCATCCCGCCATCACGACATAGAGAAACATCGACATCCAGGCCGCAGGCACGTGGACAAAGATGATCCGATACGCCTCACCTTGTTGAAAGTCAGTTGGCGCAACGAGGAGTCCGATATACAGGCCGACGGCAATCGTCAAAGCAGCGACAGTTCCAAACCAAGGAATCATCTTTCCCGCCAACGGATAGAACGCTAGCGGTGCCGAGTATTTTGACCAATTGATCTTCATTGCGTTCCTTCCGCGCTATTCCAGCGCGATGCGCAGCGCCGCCGCTGTTGCCCACGGCGCAAAAAACAGAGACAGGACCAGACAGGCTCCAAGTAGTGAAAGGTTGGCTTCGCCGCCAACTCCGGCCATGCTGCTTGTGACGGCACCAGCTCCAAAGATCAGCACCGGAACGTATAGAGGAAGCACCAAGAGGGCAACCAAGAGCCCGCTTCCGCGGACACCGAGCACCAGTGCAGCACCAATGCTTCCAATCATACTCAACGTTGGCGTCCCAAGCAAGAGCGAGAGGACCAAGGTACCCAACACCTCACCCTCTAAACCGAATTGCAACCCCAACAGCGGTGACAGCAACACTATCGGCAACCCCGACACCATCCAATGAGCAAAGACCTTCCCCATCACCAACACCGGCAGCGGTTGGGGAATTAACAGCATCTGCTCCAATACTCCATCAAGATAATCGGCCGTGAATACCCGCCCGAGCGACAGGAGACAGGCCAAGAGCGCCGCCACCCAAAGCACCCCCGCGGCAATGGTCCTCAACACCGCCGGTTCCGGTCCCACTCCCAAGGGAAACAGACTCGCCACAATGACCAAGAACAACACCGAAATCGCCACGTCGGATCGACGGCGCATCGCCAGCAGGAGATCCCGCCAGATAATCCCCCACAACGTCTCCCACAAACTCGGCTGAGTCATCCGTCCAGCCTCAACCGCTGAACCATCTCTGACGGAAGAGCCACCTCATGGTGCGTCACGACGACCGCGAGTCCTCCACTCTGCACATGCGACCGCAGCCGCTCCGTCACCAGGGCCGTCGCCGCCTGATCCAACGAGGTAAACGGCTCGTCCAAGAGCCACAGGGGATGGGTCGAAAGCCAGAGGCGGGCCAGCGCCACGCGCCGCCTTTGTCCTTGCGACAACACCCTGGTGGGCAGATGATGAATCCGATGTTTCAGGCCGACAGCTTCCAGCGCGTCCCGGACGGAGGCGTCAGACGGACGATCACCGGTCAAGGCGGCGGTGAGCATGAGATTCTCCATCGCCGTCAGGTCGTCCTTGATTCCGTTGAGGTGCCCGATATAGGTCAATTGCGCGTAATACTGTTCTTTGAGCCGGCGAATATCGACCCCCTGCCAAAGAACGGCTCCTTCCTCGGGAGCCAGCAAGTTGCACAATATGCGAAGGAAACTCGTCTTTCCGCTTCCGTTTTCTCCGACCACAGTCAGCACAGTGCCTGGAGGCACCGTCACGTTCACACCGGAAAACAACCGCCGATCCCCTCGCCGACAGCTCAACGAAACGGCTTGCAACATGACGATCGGACCTCTCTTCACCTGATGGCACCGTAGCGGCCACCATCGACGTCATTGACAGAGCGGCTCAGATTAAGAGGAACGAGGCACGGAAAACAAGAGGCGAGACAAAGTGACAGCGTATCGATGAATTGACCAACGGCCTCAGGGTCTCAGAATGTCTCTTGCCATCAGAGCACCCCTGCTGCTACTAGTAGCAACAGGGGTGCCGACATTCACAAGCCGATAGTCGCCGAATCCAAATCAATTCGCACGGGCGTAACCTCGGATGCACAAACCGGTTAAGGAGATAGACCATGAGCCAACTCGTCTGCATCGCATTTAAGGATTCCAGCACCGCCGACCAGGTGCTCAATGAACTGCGGGCCATGGAATCACAATACGTCCTGGATCTGGAGGATGCGGTCATCGTCGTCCGGGATAAGGACGGGAAAGTTCACCTCAAGCAATGTGTCGATGTATTCGGAGGCGCGACGGCCCACGGGGTTGCACTGGGTATCTTATGGGGCGGACTCATGGGACTGCTCTTCATGAATCCTCTCGCCGGACTGCTAGGCAGCATCGCGGGCGGAGCGGGCGCCGGCGCGTTGACCAAGGCCGCCGAGGAATTCGGGATTTTGAGCGATTATGGCATTCCCGATACTTTCATCAAAGCGCTTGGAAGCACCATCGCGCCTGGTACCTCCGCGATTTTTCTTCTAATCCATTTTGACGAAGATCAGTTGCTGAGCAAAATCTCAAAATACGAGGGAACGATCCTCAAAACTTCGCTCAGCAAGGAGCAGGAAGAACGGCTGCGGGCGGCCCTTGCTCGGCATCATGACAAGCAACGGGAGAAGGGGTAAGCCCCCTTCAAGACAATCGGAGGAATTGTCCCGGCGCGTGATTACAACGCAGGCTCGCTCTCCTACGAAAGCCCGGAGCGTCGATCGCGGATCAGCCTCTCAACAGGATAGCCCAATGCTTTGGCGCGTTGCACGAGTGTGTCATAGATCTCGTCGTCAAGCCGAGGCGCACGGGAAAGGATCCAGAGATACCGCCGATCCGGCGCGCCCACCAACGCCGTGCGGTACTCCGAATCAAGAGCGAGAATCCAGTAATTTCCCTCTCTGGACGATCCGAACAAACGCGCGAACCAATTGTCGAACACCACCGCGAGGCGCGCGTTGGTCTTTGCATCGACCACGGTCGCAACACCATCGGCCATGGCCGTGCCACCGTCATCGGTCACACATTCATTATGCACGCCGATCCGTCCATCCGATCGAAGCGTATAGACCGCTTTTGAGTCCACACAATGGCGCTGAAACCACATTGGCAACCGCGCAATCTCGTACCAGGTTCCCGCATACCGGTTGAGATCAACGGAGGAGACCGTTGGCAAGTCCGCCCGGGGTTCAATTCCCATGCAACCACTGATTAGCGAGCCTATCATCCCACAGCCGACACACATCCCCCAGCTCACTAGCCGCCAACCGACCTGTCCCGTCAGCACCTGCTTCCACATGTTGGTTTGCTCCCTCCATCTCATCTCTCTACACAATCCATGAGCCTGAGAGGGTGCCCCCTCGTTTCCCGCTCACAAATGATGTTCGCCATCCCATTGGTTGACGGCATGACCTTGGCTGTCTTGCCTTTCACCAGGACCGTCCACTTCTCATGTTCCAAGAACTGCCAACCGCTTCCTTCGGCAATCTAGGAACCTCCCGAGTTCCACAACCCATGCCTGGCAACAGAAACAGTCTCACGGGCTGTCGGAGCCGTCCTGCACACAGGTAGAGGGCCTGCCCTTTACGCTCTGTGTCAGCCTTGTCTGTGGGGGACGATGTCACCAGAATAGGGTAGAGCTTAAGCCCACTTCCCCCGCTCCGTCTTGCCCACCCGCTAAAATGGGGCCGCGAAGGGAGCGTGCAACTGTCAGAGAACACCACCGATGTCCAGCACTGCGTCGTTCCTTCGCCTCAGAGCAAGTCACGCACCGGATACGCTCAAAGGCTGGATGGGCTACCGCTGCCCACGCTCAACTCACAAAGTCACCCCGCTTCACGATACCCACACGCTTCGTTCCGGCATTGGACACTCCGCCCATTCTGCTTGCTGACCTTTTCTACCAGAAATGGGGCATGGCAGGTTGGACACGATTTCGGCACCGGCCGATCCCAAATGGCAAATTCACACTGCGGATAACGGCTGCACGCGAAAAACGAGCGCCCCTTGCGCGTTCGTTTTTGCACCAGATCGCCTCCGCAGCCCGGCTGAGGACATTGCACGCCTAATGCCAACGGTTTGGTTGTCTTGCAACGAGGATAGGCCGAACAGGCGATGAATTTGCCAAATCGACCGCTCTTGACAACCATGGGGCTTCCACATTTGTCGCAGACTTCGTCCGTCGTGATTTCCTGTCTCGGCACCACCTTGATAGTGCCATCCGGCAGCTTTTCAAAATTTTTTGTATTCTTACAAGGAGGATCTTCTTTATATCCAGGGCAAGCAAGAAATTTCCCATTGCGTCCCCACTTGATCTCCATCATCCTGCCACACTTGTCGCAGGGAATGTTTGTAGGCGGCTCAACCCAATCCTTGGGACCCGGTATCGCTTTGGCTCTTTCCAAATCCGCCACAAAGGGATCATAAAAATCACGGACCGACGAAACCCACGGTTTGTTGCCTTCCTCCACTTCGTCTAGTTCTGCTTCCAATTGTGAAGTGAAGCCGACATCCACGATGTTAGGGAACCCCTTGACCAGAAAATCATTCACCACCCGCCCTATTTCGGTCGGCCGGAAGCGGCCTTCGACTTTTTCGACATATTTGCGCTCCTGGATGGTGGAAATGATGGTCGCATAGGTCGATGGGCGCCCAATGCCCTTCTCCTCAAGCTCCTTAATCAGTGAAGCTTCGTTATAGCGAGGAGGTGGTTGGGTGAAATGTTGCTTAGCAGCCAAACCCGGCACCGTCTGCCCTTCCCCTTCAACCAACCTCAACGGTTCTCCCTGAACAAGGGGCGGCAAGAGCCCTTCGCTTTCATCACCCACCTCCTGCTCGCCTGCAGGCTTCTGCGCTAGCACGTCCTTGTCAACATCTTCTTGGTAGACGATTGTATAACCCGGAAATTTCACGACTGTCCCCGTTGCCCGAAAAACATAAGTGGCCTGTGTCCCCACCGGTGACACATCGACACGCGTGACATCCAACACCGCCGGTACCATTTGCGAGGCAACGAACCGGTTCCAAATCAACTTGTAGAGACGATACAAATCTCGGTCGAGATAAGGCCGAACGCTTTCAGGGTCTCGCGCAACCGATGTCGGTCTGATCGCTTCATGAGCCTCTTGTGCTGCTTTCTGGGTTTTGAACACATTAGCCGTCTCCGGTAGATACTCCGGACCAAATCTGGTTCGGATCAGCGCACGTACCTCATTGAGCGCTTCCTCCGACACACGTGTCGAGTCGGTTCTCATATACGTAATGAGACCGGTCGGCCCCTCACTTCCAATCTCGACACCTTCGTAGAGTTGTTGTGCCAGCATCATGGTTTTCTTGGGCGAAAAATTCAGCTTTCGGGCGGCTTCCTGTTGCAAGCGGCTCGTAATAAACGGCGCCACCGGATTCCGCTTTTTTTCTCTCCGCTCGATCAACCGAACGACGAAGGATTTCCCTTCCACTGCCTCCAACACGCGACGTGCCTGCTCTTCGTTCGCCAACAAGGCTTCTCGATCGTCAATGCTGTGCAATTTGGCTTCGAACGGTGGAGGAGTGGATCCAGCCAGAAGAGCAACCACCGTCCAATACTCTTCGGGGCGAAAGGCTTCCCGTTCCGCCTCGCGCTCGCAAATCAGCCGCATAGCCACGGATTGGACACGTCCCATGCTGAGCCCTCGCCGCACCTTGCTCCACAGCAATTGACTACCCTGATAGCCAACGATGCGGTCCAGCACGCGCCTCGCCTGTTGTGCATTAACCAGTCGCATGTCGATCTGGCTGGGCGACTGGAGAGCGCGTTTCACTGCCGCTTCTGTGATTTCGTTGAATCGAACCCGAAAGATCTTGCCGGTATTCTTTTTCGACTTCTCGAGTAATTCCCGCTCGATATGCCAGGCAATGGCCTCGCCTTCACGATCAGGATCCGGTGCGAGGAAAATTTTGTCGGCCTTCTCCGCTTTCTTCTTGATCTCAGCCAACACTTTAGCCTTGCCTTTAATCGTCACGTATTGAGGGGCAAAGTCATGCTCCAGATCGATTCCCAACCGGTTGGTCGGCAGATCCTTCACATGACCGACAGAGGCCAACACTTCATATCCTCGACCGAGATACTTCGTTACTGTTTTTGCCTTCGTCGGCGACTCCACAATCACTAACGACTTCGCCATGGCAACCCCGCGCTTCTTGGACCGGTAGAACCTCTTGTGTTCATCCGTACCAAATATCCAAGGCTCCTGCAACTAGAACGGCAGACCACCCTGTGATGACGCCTACAGTCGGACATACTGCTGGCCCGGCAACTGCCGGATACATCCGGACAATTCGAGCGTAAGAAGACTGGCAACAACTTTGGCAGCAGCAAGCCCGGTCCGCTCAATAACCATATCAACCGACTGAGCCTCAGCCGACAAGACTTCGTACACAGCGATATCATCCTTACCGAGCGACTCACCAGACACCGCAGGCCTATGACTGCGCGCAAGTGATTGCAAGAGGCCGGTACGCAATTGAGGCAAAATTTCTTCCACAATGTCCTGCGCACTTTCAACCAACTTTGCTCCCTCTTTAATCAAACTGTTCGACCCGCGGTACGCCTCGGAAGTGACGGGGCCTGGAACCGCAAACACCTCTCGCCCCTGTTCCAAAGCCAATTTTGCCGTGATGAGCGATCCACTCTCCTTGGCAGCTTCGCTCACCAGTACCCCTAAGGATAGGCCGCTGATAATTCTGTTTCGCCGCGGAAAATGATGGGCGAGTGGTGGCGCTCCGACAGGTAGTTCAGACACCACAGCACCGCCGGCTTCCTCAATACTCCGCCGCAACCTTCTGTGCTCTGGTGGATAAGTCCGATCAATACCGCACCCCAACACCGCAATGGTCCGTCCCTTCCCAGCCAGAGCACCGCAGTGAGCAGCCGCATCAATCCCCCGCGCTAACCCACTCACAATCACAATTCCCGTGGCAGCCAACTCTTGCGCAATCTGCTCCGTCACCACACGCCCGGTCGGCGTTGCCCGCCTGCCACCCACAATCGCCACCGCCGCTTCAATCGGCATTGGCCAATCGCCGGTGACATACAGTAACGGCGGAGGATCGGCAATGGCCTTGAGCCTTGCGGGATACGCCGGATCAATGAATGAACAAACCCGAATGTTGAGCCGTTGGATAATAGCATGTTGCCGGTCAATTGCCCGCCTTTGCTCGAGCGTGAGACCGCGACGCAAAGATTCAGCCACTGTTTTGTTACAACCCGCTCTAACCAACTGAGCGACATCCGCCGCCAAGACTGCCTGAGGCGAGCCAAAACAGTGAATCAACCTAATCAGCGTGCGATCCCCCATCCCTGCAGTCGCCTGCAGGGTCAACCATGCCGCCAATGATTCTTGATCCATTGTTCCTCGGCCCTTGTTCGGAAATGGTCGGCAACTGGGCTTGGTGCACCAGTCGCGGCACTGCGCGATTTATGGCGGGACAGCCACGCCGCGTGATTCCACCACAACGAGGTCGTACTGTTCCAAATGCAATTGGCTGTCTGACACCACCACAATTTTGACAGCCCGTTCCTGCTCCAGAGCCTCGACACTCGCCCGTTCCTCATCCTGCAGCAGCTCAGCCACCGCCGGGTGGACACCGACCACAATGCGCCGTTGATCAGGAGACGATTCGAGTCGCCTGATCTCGCGAAAGATTTCATACGCCACCGTCGTGGGAGACTTGGTATAGCCGCGCCCCTCGCAATAGCGGCAGGGCTCGGAGAGCGACCGCAGCAGGTCCTCCCGCACCCGTTCGCGCGAAATTTCAATGAGGCCGAGATCCGAGATACGAGAAATCCTTGTCCTCGCCTTGTCGGCGGCCATGGCATCGACCAACGCATGATAGACCTTCTCGCGGTTTTTCTCACGCTCCATGTCAATGAAATCAACGATGATGATGCCACCGATCCCCCGCAACTTGAGCTGGTAGGCGACCTCGCGAGCAGCCTCCAGATTGTTGCGAAGAATCGTTTCCTCCTGATCGCGTTTTCCGACAAACCGCCCTGTGTTGACATCGATCACGGTCATCGCCTCTGTATGATCGATCACCAGGTACCCGCCTGATTTGAGCCACACCTTGCGACTCATGGCACGAGCAATTTCTTGCTCGATCCCCAAATAGTCAAACAAGGGCTCCTCCTTATCGTAGAAATGGATCCGCGAGGTTTGTTCGGGAGAAAATCGTTGGACAAAATTGCGGATCGCTTCGTACTCTTCCCGTGAGTCGATCCAGAGCTTGTCCACCTTTTTGCTAAACAGGTCCCGCACTACTCGAAAACTCAGGCTTAAATCACTGTGCAGCAAGGCCGGAGCGGCCATCCGCTCGCGTTTGGTCAGAATGTCCTGCCAAAGGACATGGAGGAACTCGACATCTGACTTGAGATCTTCTTCTTTGACATCCTCGCTAACCGTGCGCACAATGTAACCACAACCCGGACGACGCACTCGCCTCATAATATCCTTGAGTCTCGATCGTTCCTCTTCGCGAGCAATACGCCGAGACACGCCGATATGGTCAACGTTCGGCATGAAGACGAGATAGCGACCTGGCAGTGAAATATAGGTTGTGACCCGCGAACCTTTGGTCCCAATCGGCCCCTTTGAAATCTGGACCATCACTTCCTGACCTTCGCTCAGCAATTCCTCGATCGGTTTGGCGCTGTGACGCTTCGGCCGCAGCACATCAGCGTCCTTTTCATCTTCTTCCGCCTCCACCACGATGTCAGCAGGTTCCGCATCGAGCGACAGATCCGACACATGCATGAACGCCGCCTTTTCAAGACCAATATCGACAAACGCTGCCTGCATACCCGGCAATACTTTAACCACCCGCCCCTTGTAGATATTTCCCACATAGTCTTTGTGCTTGGCTCGGTCGCCAAACAAATCGGTTACGACACCGTTGTCAAGAACTGCGACACGGGTTTCCTCCCGTGTCACCGTAATAGCGATCTCGGTTCCCATTGCAACCCCTTACGAGTGAAAGCCGTGTCTCTGAAAGCCGTCAATACCGGCTTCCCACTGAACCGGCGGCGCCCATCATGGTCACCCCTGCCAGCCTTCGCCACAGTCCGCAATGTACGTTAGCGTCAATAGAATAAACTCAGCCGCTTCCGCTTCACGTTTAGGAGGAGCCCCAGTGATGCCAGAGACATGACCATGGCACTCCCCCCGTAACTGACCAATGGCAGGGGAATACCCACGATGGGAAACATGCCCGCCGTCATCCCAATGTTGACGACAATACAGAAGCACAACATCGACGAGATGCCTACTGCCAGCAACGCTCCCAACTGATCTTTGGCTTTCGAGGCAATATCCAACGACATCCAAATCAACGCAACGAATAACGCCAACAGAACCAGTACCCCCACGAATCCCCATTCCTCCGCGTACACCGCAAAGATGAAGTCGGTATGTCCCTCCGGTAAAAATTTCAACTGGCTTTGCGTACCGCCAAACAGCCCTTTCCCCATCAGTTCTCCAGACCCGATCGCGATCCGCGATTGCAAAGCATGGTACCCTTTGCCACTCGGATCATAGTTCGGATCAACAAAGGCCATGATCCGTTGCCGCTGATAATCGTGCAACGCTCCCCAGATCCCTTCCCACACAAAAGGGAACAACATGACCGAAAACAATAAAACAATGCCCACAGTCTGCGAACGAACACCAACCATCAGTAGCATCGCCGCATAGACCGCCACAAAACTCAAGCCACTTCCAAGATCCGGCTGCTTTAGAATCAGCAGCAAGCCTGGCAAGACCAAGAGCCCCGGTACAATCACCCGCTGCAACCAGCCGACACGAGGCGCTTTCGAATAGTAGTGAGCCAAGACTACCACTAACACCAGTTTGGCAAATTCCGATGGTTGAAAACTAAACGGCCCCAGCGCAATCCATCGTTGTGCCCCCTTGCTCATCCGTCCTTCAAAAAGAACAAACACCAAGAGCAAGAGCACAAGAGCATACGCAGGATAGGCTAGTCGAGCAATGGCATGATAATCCCACGCCCAGAGGACAACAAACGCCACTGCACCGATCCCGATCCATACCAGTTGTTTGAGATAATAGGGTACAGCACCAACTGCTTGAGTGTGGGTTGCGCTATGAATGGACAAGACACCAATTCCTAGGAGGACAAGGATCAAGCCCACATAACGGAGATCAAATGTGTCAAATGCGCGGCCCTCAGCCACTCGCTTCATCATAGGGAGTCCGGCCTTGCCTGTGACAATGGAGCAGTAGAAAAACCGGGGGAGGTTTCGGAACCGCTCAGAGAGACCTCGTCATTCAGTTTGAAATATGCCTCAATGATCTCCTTCGCTAGAGGAGCCGCAGCAGAGCCGCCATGCCCCATATGCTCAACCAACACTGCTACGGCAATTTTCGGCGACTCGACCGGCGCGAAGGCAACAAACCAGGCATGATCGCGGGATTTTTTCGGGATCGACTCTTCCGGGCCACTGCGGAGCGCTGCGACTTGAGCGGTCCCCGTTTTTCCGCCAATTGTCACCATCGACGATTTCGCCCTTGTCGCCGTTCCGACTTTCACCACGTCAGCCAATGCTTCTTTAACAAGACGAAACGTTTCCGGTTTGACGTTGACTCTTCCTTGTGGCACTGCCGGCAGTTCCAACAAATTGCCCGTGCTGCGATCCATCACCGCCCACACTAAGCGCGGTCGGTAATGAAGGCCGTCATTGGCGACCGTTGCAATCAAATTGGCCATCTGCAGAGGAGTCACCGTCACATATCCTTGACCGATGGCTACCGAGATTGTTTCTCCTGGCAGCCACGGTTCTTTCTTGACTTTTTTCTTCCACTCTGTCGAAGGCATGATGCCACTTCGTTCGGCAGGGAGATTGATCCCCGTGCTCTGGCCCAACCCAAATTGCTTGCCAAATTCGGCCATCAGGTCGATACCCATACGCTGGCCGATCGTATAAAAGTACACGTCACAGGAATGGACAAGTGCACTGTGCACATTCACAACCCCGTGCCCGGCCGCTTTCCAATCGCGGAAAGTTCGATTGCCATACTGGTAGCCGCCATTGCAAAACACCGTGCTCGACGGGGAGATCGTTTTCGACTCCAACGCAGCAATCGCCATCGGCACCTTGAAGGTGGAACCGGGCGGATATTGCCCCTGCGAGGCTCGGTTGTTCAGAGGCCGCCCCTCATCCTGCACAATCTCGGCCCACTGCTTGGGCGTCAGTTCTCTTGACAGCACGTTAGGATCGAAAGCGGGTCGGCTAGCCATAGCTAACACATCGCCGTTGTTTGGATCCAACGCTACGATGGCACCAGCTTCCCGCCCCAGCAAATCCTCGGCTAATTTTTGCAGTCGCACATCGATTGTCAGATACAAATCATTACCAGGGTGCGGCTTTTCCACGACCACCGATTTCTTTTCATGACCATGAGCATCCACCTCAACTCGTTTGTAGCCCGCCTTTCCTCGTACATACCGATCGAAGGACTTTTCGATCCCATATTGTCCCACAATACTGCCCTGATGGAGATCAGAAAACTCAGGTTTCTCTAGTTGCTCGGCCGATACTTCTCCGACATAGCCCAACACATGAGACGCCGTCATCCCGCCAGGATAGTTCCGTTGCGATTCAACCTGAATCATCACGCCGGGGAGATCCAGCCGATGCGATTCAATCAAGACGGCATCCCGAAGGGTCAACCGATCTTTGATCTTACGTGGTACCAGCTTTCCGCCCTTCCCCCCCAATTTCTTGCGGATCAATGCGGGATCCAACTCCAACAAATCGGACAATTTCTGAATCAAGGCTTCCCGATCTTTGATTTCTTCCAAGGCTACATAGAGGCTGAAACTCGGCACATTGTTGGCTAATAAGACTCCATGCCGATCGTAGATTAACCCACGGGCCGGCTCCATTAAGACTTTCCTAGTGCGATTGTTTTCCGAAAGATCCCGGTAGTAAGCACCTTCCTTGATTTGGAGGTGCCAGAGCCGCAATCCCAGCAGGATCACTACCAAGAGCAGGCCCGCTCGGAGGATGAGCAGCCGTCGCTGGAAATCGCCATATTCCGCTTCCGAATAACTACCCAGCACCATGCCCTCACGATATCCGATACTCTCCCCGCCATCGCTCTATGCCATAGCGGCTGGCGAGGCCCCAGTACAATACACCACCGACCAGGGCGTCCAGCACAGCCTGCGGCAGCACCACAACCCGCAGGACCCACCACCCATCTTGCACGTCATGGAGTGACAGCACAAGCGCTGTCGCTAATCCAGCACCACAAGAGAGCACTCCCATTCCTATCGCGACAATCATGGGCGAAAGAGCCACCAGATAGCGTCCTGCAAAACCGGCCACATATCCCGCCACCCCCTTGATCCCCATGGCCACCACAGGGTCAATGACTGAGAACAAGCTCATCACCCACCCCATTACGAGCCCCATCAACAGCCCATGGAGCTCGCCCCCCAATACTCCCGTAAGGCACGTGACGACTAACCCAAGGTCGGCCATTGCCCCTCCGATCTTGACGGAGGGCAGCAAAACAGATTGAAGAGGAACCAACACAGCAATGAGCGCCGACCACATCAACACCCTCATGACGTAGGCTTCTCCTTGAACGTCCCTTGACGTTTTCCTTCGCCGGACCCAGGAAGCGATTGAATCACCAAGACTTCCTCAACGTGCTCACCGTCCACGACCGGCGTGAGTTCAGCCGAAAGAAACAAGCCGCCATCCTCCTTATGGATCTTGGTAATCGTTCCAATCGCTAAGCCTTTGGGGAACTCTCCTACAAGCCCAGACGTCACCACCTGATCCCCTGGCCGTGCATCAGACAACATCGGGATATATTTCAACCGGGCCAACCCGCTTGCCGTTCCTTCCACAATCCCTTCATCTCGCGTCCGCTGTACCACTCCTGCGATCGCATTATTGGGATCCGTCACCAACAAAACGACCGCTGTGGCGGCTGTCGTTTTGACGATGCGCCCCACAACGCCAGCCGGCGTGATCACTCCCATGTCTGGCCGCAACCCATCGGCCTCCCCCTTATTGAGAATAATAGCCCGATACCAGTTGCCCGTATCACGGCCGATGACCTGGGCGGCGATCGTTGGAATGTTGGCTTGCTGCTTGAACTCCAACAACGCTGCTAGCCGAGCAGTGGCAGCAGCCGCTTCCCGTAGTTGATTATTCTGCCCCTTTAGATATTCGATCTCTTTGCGGAGCTCCCGGTTTTCCGCCTCGACTCCTCGCAGGGCAACATAGCCGTTCCACACATTGATCAGACCGTCCTTGACCCCGTCCATAGCACGCAAGGGCCAGCTCATCACCCATCCCACAGGACTTCCGACTTGCTGAAAGATCTGTTGCAAGTGGGTAGGCACAAGAAGGAAACCGACCAGCAGCACAACTGCGAGAACAATGACTAACCGGCCAGTGTTGTACGATGCACGAAAATTGACCATCCGCATCGCGGGATGGACCTTATCGAAGAGTGTTGGCCTGAGACATGACCGATACCTTGCGGAGGAGATCCAATTCATCCAAGATTTTCCCAACTCCCAGCACCACAGACGTCAGGGGATCATCCACCGTAATGATCGGCAAGTTAGTTTCTTCACGGAATCGCGTATCCATACCTTTGAGAAGCGACCCTCCGCCCGTCAAGACAATCCCGCGATCAATGATATCACCCGCCAGTTCTGGCGGCGTATTCTCCAACGCGATTTTGATGGCATTGACAATCGTCGTAATCGGCTCGTGCAGCGCTTCGCGCACTTCAGCATCGTCAATCACCAGGGTGCGGGGAATGCCGGAAATCAAATCGCGGCCCTTGATCATCATGGTTTTTCGCTCTTCAAAGGGATAGGCGGAGCCGATTTCAAACTTGATTCGCTCTGCCATATGTTCCCCAATAAGCAGGTTATATTTTTTCTTAATGTAATTCATGATGGCTTCATCCATGCGATCTCCAGCCACCTTCACTGACTCGCTATAGACGATGCCCCCGAGTGAGATGACAGCGATATCCGTGGTGCCTCCTCCCACATCGACGACCATATTGCCGGACGGCTCGGTAATCGGCAGCCCTGAACCAATTGCGGCAGCGACTGGCTCTTCGATGAGATAGACCTCCCGTGCACCAGCCAACTCCGCCGAATCTCGTACCGCTCGTTGTTCCACCTGTGTGATGCGAGACGGCACACCGATGATGATGCGCGGTCGCACGAAGGCACTGCGATTATGGGCCTTGCGGATGAAATGTTTCAGCATCTGCTCGGCCATCTCAAAGTCTGCAATCACCCCCTCTTTCATGGGACGCACCGCGACAATGTTGCCCGGCGTCCGACCCAGCATTTTTTTTGCGTCAGCCCCTACAGCCAACACCTTTTCGGTCTTTTTTTCGA
Organism: Nitrospira sp.; assembly: GCA_024330925.1. GTDB lineage: Bacteria > Nitrospirota > Nitrospiria > Nitrospirales > Nitrospiraceae > Nitrospira_D. The sequence continues at coordinate 44,345 of JANDJK010000004.1, read as the reverse complement.
CCGCCACCACGGAGGGTTCATTAAGCACAATGCCGCGACCCCGTACATAAACCAAGGTGGTCGCAGTGCCCAAATCAATCGCCAGATCATCGGAGAACCATCCGAATACATTCTCTGGAAACCCCACAGCACTTCTCCCTTCCTCTCCGGAGAACGCTCTCCCGCCGAGCCGCTCTATTTGTTTTGCTTGTCAGTCGGGCACCACTAATTGGCCCGCATCCAACACCTGGGTCCCAGCCACCTCATCGCCCAGACGCCGCCCCTGCTCATTGCCGATCATCAACAAACTCTCAAACGCCACAATCGCTAAGGACATAAGCCATCCGATCCATGGAATCACAAACGCGATCTGCGCACAGCCAAATGGCAAATTCCGCAGAATTGACTCCCTAAACCCAGCAGGCTCCCGCTTGTCCAGCCGTATTGTCTCAAGCCCAATCAGCCGCTTGCCAATACTCTTTCCCCCTGCAAAACCATCCGCAATCAAAATGTAGGCCAGACCGGACAGAAACCCCACCGGCGACGCCATTTCACTCGCAGCAGCGACGATGAATAGATCGATGAGCTTGGCAACGAACCGATTCAGCACGTGGGCTTTCGGATAAACCGCCTGTTCCAGCACCTTGGAGCTCAGCTCTTCGCCTATCAAGGCATCTCCTTGAACCCAGTGGCAATATAGCAAAAACCGCTATCTCGCTCAAACAAAGACCATTCTTTACCCTACGTCAATTGTGATGTTTTGCTCGCCCCATTGAAGACATCCTATCGAGGTCGCCGCAGCGAGCCTCTCTCCTCCCATCCCGACACAAACAGCCCCCCGCTCATCTTGTCATGAGAGAGACGGCCAAGTACAATAAACGAGGGTTGTCATTCTGCAATGAGGTTGCAAAACAATGATCAAGGCGATTCGAAATGCTGCCCATAATTACCCATGGTTCCTTAAGTCGATCATGGGTATCCTCGCCATTGCCTTTGTCATCACAATGGGGTGGTGGGGGTTTGGCGAATCATCAACCAATACAATCGCGACGGTTGGGGACCTCACCATCTCCCGCGATGAATTCCGACGCACCTACGAGATAATGTACCGAGCCTACAGAGAGAGAAGTGGCGGTGACTTCAACGACGAAACCTTTAAGCAACTTGTGATTGATCAACTGGTGGAAGGCCGACTGTGGGTCATTGCCGCCCAAGAGATGGGTATTACGATCTCCGATGCAGATCTGCGCGAAGCGATCCTGCAAATTCCCGATTTCCAAAAAAATGGGGCGTTTGATCCCGATCTCTATCGGCGCCTCCTCGCAGCCAATCATTGGACTCCCGCCGCCTTCGAAGCAGCCCAAAAACAAGAACTGTTGGCCGGCAAGGCACGCATGATGGTTCGCCATTCCATCGCCCTCACTCCTGCAGAGCTGGCGGAAAGCCAAGCTCTTACCACAAGAGGTCAGAACGGCGATGGCGCCGATCTGATTGGTAGCAGAGAACGCGCCGTTCAGGACATGTTGCTCCAGAAACAACAACGCGCGCTCGCTGCTTACCAAGACGCCCTCAAGGCTAAAATCCCCATCAAAATCCGCCGCGAGTTGCTCTAGCCGCTACGAGAAGCAGGGGACCTTCTCTCGGATCATCGTCGTTTCAGGGGCGGATGACCTGGGAGGCTCGCACTTCGCCCTTCGCCGGCTGGCCTGTCCCCCCTCGGTTCCTTCAGCAAGACCCACACCCTCCATCTAGAGAATTAACATCGCGTCGCCGTAGCTATAAAAACGATACCGCTCCTTGACCGCTTCTTCGTACGCGCGTCGAACGAATTCAATCCCAGCAAAGGCAGAGACCAGCATCAACAAAGTCGTTTTAGGAAGATGGAAGTTGGTCATGAGCGCATCGACGGCTAAAAATCGAAATCCCGGCGTGATAAACAGATGGCTCTCGCCCTGGGTAGGGATGATTCGGCCATATTTCAGTGCCACGGTCTCCAGTGTCCGCACAACGGTTGTGCCAACTGCTATAACCCGTCGACCTGTTTGTTTGGCTCGCAGAATGGCCTGAGCCGCCTCGGCCTCTACTTTGAAGGTTTCCCCCTCCATCCGATGATCTTCAATGTGCTCGGTAACGACGGGCCGAAACGTCCCTGGACCAACATGTAGCGTGATTGCCACAACATCGATCGCTCGCGCTGCCAAACGGGCAAGCAAGTCATTCGTAAAATGTAATCCAGCCGTAGGAGCTGCAATGGACCCTTCATGGACAGCAAACACCGTTTGATACCACTCATAATCCTGACGGATAGAGCGTCGTTTCATATAGGGCGGAAGGGGCATCATCCCGTACTGTTGCAACAGGTGACGAATGGGCAGCGGACTATCCACCTTCACGACCGTGCCTTCGGCATCGCGTTGAAGAATCGTGGCGCGTGCCCCTTGAGGCAACTCAATCACCTGTTGGGGCCGAAACCGGCCCTTGACCATCACCTGCCAGACAGTGTCTGCGAGATTCTTGACAAAGAGCACCTCGACCGGTCGGCCACTTGGGCGTTTGATCCCCACGATCCTAGCTGGCAACACCTTCGTATTGTTCACCACCACCACATCGCCGGGGACCAGCAAAGATGGGAGATCGCTGACCCGATAATGCATCATCTGTCCGGACTGCCGATCGAGGACCAACAGGCGGGCTTGATCGCGTGGAACGATCGGTTGCGTGGCAATCAACGACGGGTCGAATGGGAAATCGAAATCTGAGAGCCGCATCAAAAGGCGGGCGCCGCCACCATTGGAGGCGGCAGAGGTGCCTTCGCCAACGACACATGCCCCAACTCCGTTCCGGGATAGTAATAGCGGAGAATGCTGCCATAGGAGTAGCCCAACTCGGCTAGTTCTTTAGCGCCCCACTGACAGAGGCCGACCGCGTGCCCATTGCCATAACCGGACAAAACCACTTCGTCACCAAATGAATCAATGGTGAATTGCGTGCTAGGCACAACGGTGTAGCCCACGGCTCGGCGCAGCTCCTCTCCCCGCAAAATCAACTCCCCTTTAGAGTGCAAGAGCCGCAACGTGGCAACACGACCTGAGCGACTGTAGGACAGAGGCGTCAATGCCGCAATCGTTCCAACATCGACTCCCTGCCGTCGGAGGTTCCGCTCCAATGTTTCAACCTTGAATGACGTTTTCCACTGATAGTAGGGAGACTCCAAGTCAAAGGGACACTCAACGCCCTTTAAATACGGCAGGTCTTTGGACCAGACGACCGCGGCATCTTCTGTCAAACCGGCAGCTGTCGACGAAAATGCTGCATAGATTGGCGCCCCTTCGTACGTCACAACCACCCCCCTCGTGGCATCAACTGCTTGTTCCACACGAGCATCGACACCTCGGCGCCCTTGATAGACCTGATCTTGCGTGCCAGCGACCACATCATAATCGCGAGCACCGCTCAACATGTGGTGATAGAGCGCATAGGTTCTAGCTGCAACGGCCTGCGCCTTGAGCATTTCAAGATGCCAGGCGGGATTGACTTCGCCCGGTAGAACCCCTTTCACATACTCTTCGAGATCGACGTGATTGACGACCAGCAGACCATTCCCTCGAGCGATCACCTGGACAAACCCCTTGACCTGCCAGCTCAGAGAACCATCAGTGGGGCTAGAAGATGGTTTGGGATCTTGTTTGCCTCCCTGCGACAACCAGATGGTAAGCTCTTGATGCCCAGCTCGCAAGATAAGCTGCTCGCCGTCGATACGGGTACCGTCCAGAAAGAGGTTCTGGCCGTGACGTTCGATCCGGACCGCCGCATTACGATACACACGGGCGTTGCCCTTCTCACCCGTCACCCACAACACGTGAGACGCACGAGCTTCAACACGCTGGACATCCGATGCCAACAATACCCGGATAGCTGGCGCGGCATAGGCCGTCCCCCCTGCGAGAGCCAGGCCCCCCACGAGCAATCCAAGGATGCGCAGGACAGACAGGCCCGCGAACACTGTCATCGCCGGAGAAACCATCCCAATACATACAATAATAGGCTCAAGACCACACTGACGACGATGCTGGTCCCCAGTGGAAAGTAGAAGCTGAAATTGTCACGCTTATAGGCAATATCACCCGGTAATTTCCCTAGCCAACCAAATAGATTGCCTAAGCTGGCAATTCGGTCCATTGCTACCAACAATACACCGATTCCTATGATCAGAAGCCCGATCCCTATCATCATCTTGCCAATCGCAGTCCATTCGGGTACCTCAGGCATCATGTCTCATCCCTCCTCACAGGGTCACTCGTCCTGGGACGCTTATCAAGATTGGTCCCCTTGGATCCCGAATAGGTCTTCCCACAACTTACACCACGCGATCGGTGACATCAGCGGCCCCCTTAGCTTCGTGGTTCGCTGCTTAGCTTCGCGTAGCCTCGCTAGACTCGATTGATCAACCATTCGGCAATCTGAATAGCGTTAAGCGCCGCCCCCTTCCGAAGATTATCAGACACCACCCACAGATTGAGGCCGTGCTCAACTGACTGATCCTGTCGGATGCGGCCGACAAATACGTCATCTTTTCCCGCCACATCAAGCGGCATCGGGTACAGTTTTCTGGCCGGATCATCGAACACAACCACACCAGGCATCTCAGCTAACAGCGCTCGCGCCTCATTCGTGCTCAACGGCTTCTCCAATTCGACGTTGACCGCCTCGGAGTGGCAACGGAGCACCGGTACCCGCACAGTCGTTGCGGTCACACGGAGTGACGGCGCCCCCAAAATTTTCCTCGTCTCCATTACGATCTTCACTTCCTCCGAGCAGTCGCCGCTCTCCTTGAAGGAACCAATCTGGGGCAGCAGGTTAAAGGCGATTTGATGGGGATAGACCTTGGGTTTAACCTCACGGAACGCCAACAAGGCCTTCGTTTGGTCCACGAGCTCATCCATCGCTGCAGCGCCGGTTCCTGAAACGGACTGAAAGGTTGTCACCACCACTCGTTTAATCCCCACAGCATCGTGAAGTGGCTTCAAAGCCATCACAAGAGGAGTTGTCGTGCAGTTGGGAATCGATACGATCCCCCGTGGCATCGATTGCAACGCATCGCCGTTGACTTCCGGCACAACCAACGGAACATCCTGCTCCATCCGGAAAACCGCACTGTCGTCGATCACCACCACTCCCGCAGCACTGAGTTTTGGGCCATATTCACGGCTAACCGCATCGGTCGCCGAAATCAACGCGATATCGACACCGTCGAAGGACGACGCTGGCGTCAGTTCTTCAACTTTCCAATCTTTCCCTTGGCACGATACGGTATCTCCCGCCGACCGCCGAGAAGCAAAAAGACGCAATGACTCCAAAGGAAATTTTCGCTCTTCCAAAATTTCCAGCGTTTCCTTCCCCACTGCACCAGTTGCCCCCAGAATCGCCATGACATATTTGGATTTCTTCTTCAGCATCGCGTCCTTCTCTCAATTGTACTGCGTCACTATTTGATCCGATGGTTGACCGTATCGGCGATCACACTATGTCCTCTGGGCTTGACCGCCATGCCAAGTGGACCATTCCATGCCGTTGCCACAACCGATCCGCATCGTTTCAATACACCGCATGTCCTTTCCAAACCAGTCATTCGACTCCACCCGTCATCCAACTCCAACATCGTATCACAGGATGGTCCCCATCGTGATGCGTGTGTTGCCTTCTCGATCACCAGCCATACCCACCGACTTTGAGAGGCTAACGGGCAACCTTGCTTGGATGCCATCAAAACATATTCGCCCCTCCCCCGCGACCGTCCGAATCCCCCCTTTGCTCACGCAACCATTCAGATCCTCCCATTTAAAGGGATCGTAAAGAGATCGGCAAGGCAGAGCGCCTGTCGTCGGTACCGGCCGCACCACTGGGTTCAGCCGGGGCCACTTCCCTGGCCAGTCTGTCCTCTCCATTGTACCGAGGTGTACTGAGCAATCCTTCTCCCGACTACCATCCCGGTCACTTTCCTCCGCAAGCCCACCCCATAAACGCAGGGATTTCCTTGACCAGCCACGTACAACACTGCCTGCCCATCAACGGCCAAGGCAGCCGGTTCATAGAGGCCAGCAGAGAGAAGCCCCACCATCACCGCTCCATCAGGGATAGCCCAGACCGGCTATGGGAGTGATGAGAACGCCTGTCCCATCAATCACAGACGAATCTGATGGGTAAGCGTATCGACACGGTACAGATTTCCCTCTTTCGCCGCCAAGCTGTCGGGGGACAATTCAACTGACCCGCAGACCTGGCGCGCATCCCCACCCAACCCCTTCTATTCCAGCCGTCTTGTGTCCGACGACATCTCAAACTGTCGCGCTCAAATCCAGCCGTCGCCGGTAGACCTTGCCAGAGCAAGCTTCTTCATCGAAAGAGCCCTAGAGGACCGTATCGCTCATCAGCCGGATGCCCACGAACGTCTGTTGTTCCTTTTGTCGTTTCAGAAACATGGCCTTCATCAGGTGTCTTGAGCACCACCACTCTCCAGCCTCCAGCCAGCCACTCCAGCCATAGTTGCAATCACGCTGTCGAACTGATCGGTACGCTGAACGACTGGTTCTCTGCATCAACACTCTCAGCACATCTCCCCTCAGGAGATTGACTGAGTTCCTTGGGCCTGTTGAAAAGAGCAACTAACCTGGCTATCCCTTCCCGTGAGCGCCTTATCCCCATCATGCGAATGGTCTACGACATGCAACGAAGACGATGAATGTATCCGTCTACTGAAGGTGATGAAGAATCGCCTCTCCCATTTCCCGAGTTCCAACAATCTTGGTGCCAGGACCAGCGATATCTTTAGTTCGATAACCACGTTCCAGCGTCTTCACGATAGCCCGTTCAATCGTTTCGGCTTCTTGATCGAGGTGAAACGCGTAGGCCAACATCATGGCAGCCGACGCAATCGTGGCAATCGGGTTGGCAATGTTCTGGCCAGCAATATCGGGTGCACTGCCATGAATCGGCTCGAACAGACCGACCCTCGCACCCAAGCTCGCGGAGGGAAGCATCCCAATTGAACCTGTTAGCATCGCCGCCTCATCGCTTAAGATGTCTCCAAACATATTGTTACAGAGGAGGACATCAAACTGCTTAGGATTGCGCACGAGCTGCATGGCGGCATTGTCCACATACAGATGGCTCAACTCGACGTCGGGATACTCCTGATGCACCTCCGTGACCACCTTTCGCCACAGCTCCGAAGACTCCAGGACGTTAGCCTTATCAACCGAGGTGACTTTCTTCCGTCGCCGCCGCGCCGCCTCGAACGCCACCTTGGCAATCCGTCTGACTTCTCCCGTCGTATAGACTTCCGTATTGACACCGCGCTCACTTCCGTCGGGCAGCCGTTCAATGCCTTTGGGCTTGCCGAAATAAATACCACCGGTAAGTTCCCGCACCACCAAAATATCGATTCCTTCAATCACTTCACGCTTAAGTGTTGAGGCATCCGCAAGACTGGGATAGACCTTCGCTGGACGCAGGTTGGCATAGAGCCCTAACGCTTCCCGAATACCGAGCAACGCACGCTCTGGCCTCCGAGCATACTCGAGTCCTTCCCATTTGGGCCCACCGACAGCCCCCAAGAGCACCGCGTCACTCTGTTGAGCAAGCGACAAGGTTTCCTGCGGCAAGGGGATCCCCACCTTGTCAATGGCTTGGCCACCGATGTCAGCTGACACAAACTCAAACGAATGATGATAGATTTCGCCAATTGCTTTTAGAATTTTTACTGCCACCGGAACAATTTCTTGTCCTACCCCGTCACCAGCCAATACCGCAATTGTTGCGTTCACAGCATACACTCCTTCCGTCTCGCGCCTCACCTACCTCGGATTCCATCGTTTCAAGACCACCGTTTGCTTTATTCCAAAATGGTCTCGTCCTCAATCGTCCAGGCAGGATCAACCACGCATAGAAATTCCATGTCTACTGTCCCAGTGTTTTCCAGCCATTGGACCCCACGCGGTGGCACATAGACCACGGATCCTGCCTCCACCGAGCAGCTTTCCGAATCCACGGTCAACTGGCCACTGCCCGCCAGGAAATAATAGACCTCCGACGAGGACAGCATGTGTCGTTTCGAACGTTGGCCTGCCGCCAATCGGCCATGGGCGACACTGTACCGGAGCATCACCTCTTGCTTTGCGGGATGTACCAACTCACGAAGGATCGTATGGTCTCCAGCTAAAAACTCTGGACACTCGTTGAGAGTAATCTTGATCATCACCAAACCACCTCACTCCATCGCCACTTCTTTCCTTCGACATTCGCACATAGCACTCACTTACCTGACACGAACATTCTGCGAACCGTCGGCCTGTATGGGCGCCAAACAGGCGAGCCGATTCAAGGCATTGATATACGCCCGAGCCGCCGCTACGATAATGTCGGTATCTGACCCATGACCGGCTACGGTTCGCCCATTTTCCTGCAATCGCACTGAAACCTCCCCTTGAGCGTCCGTCCCGCTAGTCACCGCATTGACAGCAAACATCACCAACGTGCTTTTTGTCTGTGTCATCACCGCAATGGTACGGTAGACGGCATCGACCGGCCCGTCACCAGTTCCTGACTGCTTTACCAATTGGCCATCAATTTCCAATTCGACCGTCGCCGTGGGAATTCGATCCGTGCCGGTTTCCAGATGGAACGACCTTAGCACAATCCGCTCTCCTATCTTAGCCAGTTCCTCCGACACAATGGCCTCTAGATCTTCTTGAAAGATTTCCTTTTTGTGATCCGCCAATCGTTTAAACCGCTCGAACGCACGATTGATTTCCTCATCACTCAGATGATAGCCCAGCTCTTCCAACCGCTGCCGAAACGCATGCCGACCAGACAGTTTGCCCATCACCATCCGACTCTCGATCACACCAACTGATTCCGGGCGCATGATTTCGTAAGTGGTTTTTTCCTTCAGCAACCCATCCTGATGAATCCCGGAGCTGTGTGCGAACGCGTTGGCCCCGACAATGGCTTTGTTTGGCTGCACCACCATACCAGTAATTTTACTGACCAGTCGGCTGGTTTTGGCGATTTCCTCCGTTTTAATCCTCGTGTCGGCCTGGTAGAAATCCCGCCTTGTCCGAAGCCCCATAACTATTTCTTCTAACGCGGTGTTCCCGGCTCGCTCACCAATGCCATTAATCGTACATTCCACTTGCCCCGCCCCATTGAGAATGGCCGCCAAACTATTGGCGACAGCAAGGCCGAGATCATTGTGGCAATGGACTGAGATGACCGCTTGATGGATATTAGGAACTTTCTCACAGATTCCCTTGATCAAGGCCCCAAATTCCTGAGGCACTGCATACCCCACCGTATCGGGAATATTCACCGTCCTAGCTCCTGCAGCAATGACGGCTTCGATAACTTCGTACAAATAGGCCCGATCGGACCGGCTGGCATCCATCGGCGAAAACTCCACATCATCGACGTAGCTCCTCGCTAGCTGAACCATCTCAACAGCCCGTTTTTTCGCCTCTTCTCGTGTCATTCGAAACTGATACTTCAGATGAATGTCGGAGGTCGATAAAAACGTATGGATACGGACTCTCGGTGCTCCCTTGAGGGCTTCCCATGCACGGTCAATGTCCTCGGGGCGGGCGCGTGCAAGACTACAGATAATCGGGCCCTCCACTTCTTGTGCAATCCGCCGTACTGCTTCAAAATCACCTGGAGAGCTGTAGGCGAAACCGGCTTCGATCACATCAACGCCCAGACGAGCCAGTTGCTTGGCCACCATCAACTTTTCTTCGACGTTCATGCTGGCGCCAGGTGATTGCTCACCGTCCCGCAATGTCGTATCAAAGATCCGTATCATGCGCGTCATCGTGTTCCCCTCCATCTTGTCATCCTGTCTCCGATCGCTGCCACATGCTCCTCCAGGACGGGTTCCTCCTTCTCCGGTCATAATGCGAAAAACAAAAACGCCTTCGCCCCTTCTGTTGGCCAGGGACGAAGGCTTCGCGCACTCCGTGGTACCACCCTGTTTCAGCGCCGATCAGCTCTGTGGCCGGCGCCCTTCATTATCAGCCCGTCACGGGGGCCACCCGGAATCCGCTACTCAAGGTTCACGGATTCTGGCTCGGAGGCGAGTTCAGCGACGTGTCGGTTGGCTTGCACCATCCGCCAACTCTCTCCGACAACACGGCTCGCTTACTACTCCTCGTCACTGCCATTTCCAGAAAGGATTTTAAGCTGTAGGGCTCCGTCTCACCCTTTGGCTTCAGGCATTGGAAGCTCGGTTTTCGTACTGGGTCTCTTACCAGCCGACCTCATCATTACTCCAGCCAACTTCTCAACCGGTCCCAACAAGGCATACCCCGCAAAGACGACGAACAACATGACTGGTGGCCATGCGGTGACCATCATCACCCCAAGAATTCCCCATACCAGGTAAGTGATCTGCTGAGGACCTCTGAATTTCAGATCCTTGAAACTCCGATACTTAATGGTGCTGACCATGAGGAACGACAGCGCGAGAGTCACCACCAACACCACAATTGGTTTTTCCTCTAACCCCATGCGGAGCGTGTAGTGATCAAATACCACGAGCGAGGCAATGACTCCTGCCGCGGCAGGAATAGCGAGGCCGGTAAAATATTTGCCGTCGGACGATGCAACCGTTGAGTTGAATCGAGCCAGACGCACGGCACCCATTGCCACATAGGCAAACATCACAGCAATCCCCAGCGTACCATGACCGCTTAACGCCCAGCAGTAGATGAGGACCGCGGGCGCTACTCCGAATGAAACAACATCAGACAAAGAATCATATTCCAACCCAAAATGGCTCGTGCTTTTAGTCAATCGAGCCGATTTACCGTCGAGCACATCGAACACCATCGCAACGAGGATGGCGAGGGCTGCCGCCAAGTATTGCGCATTGAACACCAAGAGCACCGCGTACACCCCGCAGAACAAGTTGCCAGTGGTGAATAGATTGGGGATCAGATGCATGGCCGCCTTACGTTGCTTGCCATCTTTTCCGAAAGAGTGTTTCAATCCGACTGGTTTCATGGAAGCTCTCCTAGTATGGTCTCTCCACCCTTCACCTTATGTCCGACGGCCACACGAAGGCGCGTGCCGAGTGGCAGAAAAATGTCCATCCGCGAGCCAAATCGAATTAAACCAAACCGCTCGCCCCTCACCGCCTGATCTCGGGGAGAAGCCCAGCAGACAATGCGTCGTGCAATCAAGCCAGCCACTTGCACACACAATACCTTGAATCCTTCCACGGTGCGAATCAGTAACGCATTTTGTTCGTTTCTTAAGGTGGCCTCCGGCCTACTGGCCACTAAAAAAGCCCCTGGCTGATAGTGCACATCCTCGATAACCCCGTCGCAGGGAATGCGATTGATGTGCACGTTAAATACGCTTAAAAAAATCGTCACGCGCACAGCTCGTTCCTTGAGGTAGCGGGATTCGAATTCTTCTTCGATAGCGATCACTTTCCCGTCGCCTGGCGCCACCACCAGATGTGGCCCCTGCGGAATAACCCTCGCTGGGTTCCTAAAAAACCAGACGACAAAAGCGGTTACCAAGCTTCCTACGACCGCGGCCACTGTCCATCCTGCCCAACCCACCACCAGGGTAAAGCCAGCTGGAACAGCAATAAACGGGATTCCTTCCTTTGCAACCGGAAGACCAACCGCTCGATCGATCGTGCGTCCTTCCCTACTCGCCGAACTCACCAACCCCATATCCCCATCCCTCAACGTGAGCACCGTCTCCTTCGGTTGTTATTGTACCGGAAAATCCTGCGAGATGACGCCGCACCAGAGCGACCGTAGTTCCTCTTTTTCGCCAGCACATTTCCAGACTTGCCTGCTTTCCCAGCTAATTCTTGGTTCGGTCAACCAACTGGTCTTTCTTCAGCCACGGCATCATCGCACGCAATTTGGCACCCACAGCCTCGATGGGATGCGCCTCCCCTTTGGCCAAGAGCGCATGGTACACTGGGCGGTTGGCTTGATTTTCCAGCACCCATTCCCTGGCAAATTGGCCACTTTGGATTTCGCTCAATATCTTCTTCATTTCCTGCTTGGTTTGGTCGGTCACAATCCTCGGGCCGCGCGTCACATCCCCATACTTCGCTGTCGTACTAATGGAATAGCGCATGTTGGTGATGCCCCCTTGATAAATTAAATCGACGATCAGTTTTACCTCGTGCAAACACTCAAAGTAGGCCATTTCGGGGGAATATCCAGCCTCAACCAGCGTCTCAAACCCCGCTTGGATTAAGGCCGTAAGCCCTCCGCAGAGCACCACCTGCTCTCCAAACAGGTCCGTCTCGGTCTCTTCGCGGAAAGTCGTCTCAATTACACCAGCCCGTCCACCGCCGATGGCGCTTGCGTAGGCCAATCCCACCTGCTTGGTAGTGCCACTGGGATCCTGATGCACAGCCAGTAAGCAAGGCACTCCACTTCCCTTTGTATACTCCGACCGGACAAGATGACCAGGCCCCTTAGGAGCCACCATAAAAACGTTGATCGACGGTGGCGGAACAATTTGACCGAAATGGATATTAAATCCGTGCCCAAACGCCAAGTACGCTCCCGCCTTGAGATAAGGAGCAATCTCTTGGCGATACAGGGCCGGCTGGACTTCGTCCGGTGCCAAGACCATCACGACATCGGATGCTTTGACTGCATCCGCTACTGGCAGGACCTTGAGACCGCTTTGCTCTGCCTTGTTCCAGGAAGATCCTTGGCGTAACCCAACAACTACCTGTACCCCGCTCTCCTTTAAGTTGAGCGCGTGCGCGTGGCCTTGGCTGCCATATCCAATCACAGCCACCGCTTTACTACGAATGTGCTGTAGATCCGCATCTTGGTCGTAATAAATGTTCATGCGATCTCCCCTTACGCTGAGATGGCTCTTGAGTGTGGATGAGGGCTCACAAAGCCCTACTTCGATGCTTAGTCGCGTGCTGACTTCTTGGCCGCCAGGGCCGGTCGAATGGGTTCACGGGCGACAGCAACGCGCCCGGTTCGGACCAATTCTTTGATTCCCAACGGCTGCAGCAAATTAATGATGGCTTCGATCTTCTTCGGATCACCAGACACTTCAATCGTATAGGTGCTGGGCGATGAATCGATAACATTGGCCCGAAAAATGTCCACAATCCTGAGCGCTTCAGCACGGTCTTCGTCTTTGGTATGCACCTTGATCAAGGCTGTTTCTCGGGCGACAAACTCCGTTTCGTTCAAGTCCACTACCTTAATCACATCAATCAACTTGTTTAGTTGTTTCACAATCTGTTCGATAATTCGATCATCGCCCGAGGTCACCAGCGTCATCTGCGACATCGAAGGATCAAGAGTTGGAGCAACGGAAAGACTCTCAATGTTGAAGCCCCTGCCACTGAACAAACCGGCTACCCGCGATAAGACACCAAACTTGTTTTCCACGGTGACGGAAATAATATGTTCCATAGTTGGACCTGTGATTGGTTACTCGCCACCGAACAAGGCCTTCAGCAACACGAGACCTTGCCTCTCATCCCTTCATGCCGTTAGCACCGTGTCCTTATCTTCTGGTACCACCTTCCCGACCCCCTTCTGTTTTTTCTTCAACTCTGGTGGATCCTCCAGAATCATTTCATGATTGCAGCCGCCAGCCGGGATCATGGGATAGCAGTTCTCATACGGATATGTCGGGACATCCACCACGACAGGCCCATCAGTTTCTAGAGCGGCTTTTAAGACCCCATCAAGATCAGCCAGTCTCTCAACCCGTAACCCGACCGCCCCATAGGCTTCCGCAAGCTTCACAAAATCGGGGGTATTGCCAAGGTAGCTTGAGGCATAGCGGCCGTTATAGAAGAGATCCTGCCACTGCCGCACCATTCCGTGAAAGCGGTTGTTGAGTATAATCACTTTGACCGGCAATTTACTGACCACCGCCGTTGCCATTTCTTGCATATTCATCTGAATGCTTCCATCCCCTGCGATACACAGAACCAATCGATCACGGAACGCGGCCTGTGCCCCCAGGGCAGCAGGTAGTCCAAACCCCATGGTTCCTAAGCCCCCTGACGTCAACCAGCGGTTTGGTTTCGCCAGCTTGAAATATTGGGCCGCCCACATTTGATGTTGCCCTACATCAGTCGAGACAATAGGATCTCGATCCTTGGTCAGCTCATAAAGTCGCTTGACGACATGCTGTGGCTTGATCGGCCCATCTTGCTCCTGATGATAAGTCAAGGGATGCATCGCCTGCCATTGATGGATTTGATCCCACCAGGGTTTTCGCAGCTCTTTTTGATCCCCATTCACCGTGGCACGCAACAGTTGGTTGAGCTCACGCAACACCGCCTTGCAATCCCCCACAATAGGAATGTCCACATGAATGTTTTTCCGAATCGAGGTAGGGTCAATGTCGATGTGAATGACTTTCGCGTAGGGACAAAATTCGGACACTTTGCCTGTCACACGGTCGTCAAATCGCGCCCCGACGGCAATGACCAAATCTGAGTAGTGAATGGCCATGTTGGCACAGTAAGTACCGTGCATGCCCAACATCCCTAACGACAGCGGATGTTCGCCAGGAAACGCGCCCAGCCCCATGAGTGTCATATTAACGGGAATCTGGGTCATCTCGGCCAATTCAAGCAACTCTTGCGACGCACCGGAGAAGATAACGCCCCCTCCCACATAGAGAACTGGTTTCTTGGCCTTGGCAATGGCCTCAGCTGCTTGCTTAATTTGCCATTTGTTCCCCTCGTAGGTGGGGTTATATCCCCGAATGGAGACAGAACTCGGATAGACAAATTCCGTCTGGTTTTGGGAAACATCCTTGGGAATGTCCACCAACACCGGACCTGGACGACCTGTTGTCGCAATATAAAAGGCCTCTTTGATCGTGCGTGCTAGGTCATTCACATCTTTGACCAGAAAATTGTATTTTGTGCATGGCCGACTCAATCCGACGTTGTCCGCTTCTTGAAACGCATCGTTCCCGATCAAACTGGTCGGCACCTGGCCGCTGAAACAGACCAGCGGAATGGAATCCATATAGGCATCCGCCAGCGCCGTAATCACATTCGTCATCCCTGGTCCCGATGTGACAAGACATACGCCCGCCTTGCCCGTCGCTTTCGCGTAACCTTCGGCCATATGGCCGGCCCCCTGTTCGTGACGAGTGAGAATAACTTCCAGATCCTTTTGTTGATGGAGTACATCGAAGATCTTGAGGACCACTCCTCCTGGAAGCGCAAAGAGAGTCTTGACCCCTTCTCGCTTCAAACATTCAATCAAGATCTCCGCCCCTGAGAGTTTCATGGATAAGTCCTCCTGACTGACGCTCTACAGAGCATGACGCGTCAAATTCAAACTCGTCTCCTTGTTACGCCTTTAGCTTCTTCTGTTTGCCTTCGCCTCAGTTGTTTCTCATAAGAGACAATACGAGCCGCTACCCCCATGATGAACCTGAAAAACTTTAAAAATCAAAGAGAAAGGTGGGTCATCGTATCACGCCGCTTAGTGAAGGGTCAAGGAAACGCCCTGCGCTCTCGATCACACGACTAGACGGTCCACCTCATTTGAGCGCTAGCTGTCAACGTGCCAAGTAGATACGCGCGGGCGCGAAGGTCTATAAGCCGGATTCTGTGCCCGTTCGCGCGGTCTTGGCGAACGGCGATGATCATTTCTCTGGGATTCGAGTTACCTCGAACCTCAAGCGGCCTACCCGAAGACTTCGACCGGGCCAGTCGGAGCACAAGAACTCTGTGGAGTATCACTCGCACATCTTGTGCGCTCTTCCTATTTGGCCTTGCACCGGGCGACGCTTACCATGCCGGTGATGTCACCACCACCGCGGTGGGCTCTTACTCCACCCTTTCACCCTTACCTGATCCTGAGGACGTCCGTTGCCCCAGGCCATCGGCGGTTTACTTTCTGTGGTGCTGGTGTCGGATTGCTCCGCCTGGGAATTACCCAGCGCCCTGCCCTTGGAGTCCGGACTTTCCTCCCGATGCCTCGACATCGAGCGATCATCCGACCTTCACATCCGCGCAGAAGCAGTATAAGAGGAGGACCTGCCGTCTGGCAAGGCATCAATCGCCGAGCCTGCCTCTTTTGGTTCTGGATCACTCTTCCTATTCTTCACAAACGCCCCTCAGAAGCAATCGGTCGTTTGGTTCGCCCCTAGAAAGCTCCATTGATAGAAAGCCTAAGCAGGTCATCTGCACCAGTTCGGCACTGGCCTTGGTCCACCTCTGAGAGCCGACACGCCCGTTGCTTACTGGCTCGGAACAGCCGGCAACAGAGGATTGGGGGCAGGGGGCTTCTTCTGATAGATGGCCATGGCCTCTGGCATCCACACCTTTAGCTGTTCGATCCTCGTGCCATGGCTAGGGTGAGTCGAGAGAAATTCTACTGGCTCCTTGCCCTGCGAGAAGGCGGCCATCCGCTCCCACAATCCTATGGCTTCCCGAGGGTCATACCCTGCATCCGCCGCCAAGAGAATGCCCACATAATCCGCCTCCGATTCATGTTTACGACTGAATGGCAATAACACTCCCACCTGGGCCCCCAACCCTAACGCCGCCATAGCGGCTTGCCCCAACAGCGGATCGCTCTTGCTCGCACCGATGGCAGCCCCTGCTACTTGCAGCGCTGCGTTGGCCAACTGCCCTTGACTCATTCGTTCTGCTCCATGACGAGCCAGGGCATGCACGACTTCGTGCCCCATGACGACGGCTAAACCAGCCTCCGTCCGTGCTATGGGGAAAATGCCGGTGTACACCGCAATTTTTCCGCCGGGTAGAGCGAATGCATTGGCTGTTTTATCATCCTTGATAACCGACACCTCCCACTCAAACTGTTTCGCCATTGCCGCATATTTCGAGCGTTTTGCCGCCTCGATGATGCGATCCGCCACTCGCCTGACAGGTTCCACTTCTCGGGGATCCCGTGACAACCTGATATTGGGGTCACTTGTCACCTGAGCATACGCTTGCGCCCCCAACTGCATTTCCTCCGAAATTGAAGTCATCAACAACTGCGATCGCCCTGTGTAGGGATTAGTCTCACAACCAGTCACAACGCTCAGTACCCCTCCCCACACAATCAGCAGAGTAGCCGCTCTTGCAGACACGCCCCCTATCATCTTTAGCTTGCCTTGCATGCCCTTTCCTCCTTAAGACGATTCGTTCAATGCCTTGCTCCACATGGACGGTCGCTTTCCCACAGTAGGGTACCGAGCCCTCCCCTCATTTTCCAGAGGAGGAACATGATGAAACAACCACCCAGCTCCATGAAGCAGCTCAAGCTTGACGCGCTGAGGAGAGACCAGCCCCTGGCTACTCGTCGTCATAGCTCCCGCTCAGGGTAAAGACGAAGTGCTTCCCTCACCTCTAGGTGCAATCAAGATACAGTCTCTATCCTGACTGAGAAGGGGGCATGATGGGACCAACATCACAGAACGTTGCCCCTCCCATTGGCACCCCGAGGAGGTTGTGCGGTCAACGTCTGATCGTCAACGGCATGAGGTGGGGAAAAGGCATCCACACCCTCTTACCATCATCAAGCAATCGTCATCGCACGCTGTCGCAGCCGCGTCACGGTATTCAAACTGCCTCGGGCTTGAATGCCGGCGAGCAGCAAGGGGCACATGGCCATGGAAGACCAGCCATTGATCTACCTCTCCCCTGCCAGCTCTCTAAAACAGCAACGTGAACTGTCCTCTTGGGGAAGAATGGCCGAGAGCCGAATCGAACCTCGCAATGGTCGTTGTTTTTCGTCGTGCCCGAGCACACTTGAGTGGTACACCGCGCACCGCTCAAACAACCTGATCAACTCCAGAAGGTACCCTAGACATCTCTCTGCAACCGGCCAACCACAAAACGATTAGGCACACCCCCCGAGGAACAACTTGGCACCATTGTCGGGCTCTCGTTCAACGCAAGGGAGCGGTCTCTAGCTAGCTCGCCCTCTTCCTCCGCCATCGATGGAGCTGGATGTTCTGGCAGGACCCCCGGAACCATCGGGCTGTGGCTCTCCCTCCCAATAGAGAATCCGATGGCAATAGGGGCACACGAGCAGTTCTTCCGAACGTTTGACCTGAGCAACAAGCTGCGGAGGAATCTGGAGACGACACCCCAAGCACAAACTGTCACGCACCGCCGCGAGCGGCGGCTCTTTGCAGGACGCCTTGATCTGGTTGTATCGCTGCAACAGGTTCGGCTCTACCTTTCTTGCCACCTCCTGATAGAGCATTTTTACCTGAGCTAATTCGGTGGCCAGTGTCCGTTCCTCCTCCACCAATGCCCGCTGCTCTTGACCAAACGATTCTTCTAATGCCGCCACTCTCCTTTGAGCTTCGGTCACCACCTGTTGGAGCTGATCGATTCGCTCCATGCAGAGAAGAACTTTTTCCTCAAGTTCCCCCCGTTTCTTGTTGGCTAGATCAAGTTCAAAGAGATGAGCCTGATACTCCTTATTGGTCTTCAGGTGCGCCGCATGAGCCTTCATCCGCTCCATGTGAGCTTCGTGCGCTTCCAAATCGCGTTCGTAGGAGCGACGCTCCTTGGCAGCGGCATCCATGGCCGCCTTTGCATCCTGTAACCGTTTGATAGCCTCTCGCAGTGGCGCTTCAGCAGCGCGCAGACGCTCAGGAATCTTCTGGCAGGCCGCTTGGATCCCCATCATCCGAAGATCCAATTTCTGCAATTCAAGCAGAGGCGAAAACCTATGGTCCACTGATCGATCCCTTCCCCTTCTCCTTCCCGCTGGTTGCCTACTCTCCCGCGCAGGGGAGCGTGGCCCGCATTGCCGGCTATCAAGATGTGGTGGGCCCACTAGGACTTGAACCTAGGACCAACTGATTATGAGTCAGCCGCTCTAACCACCTGAGCTATGGGCCCGATCGACGCTCCAACGTCTCACGTCCGTTTTCTACCACCGCGACGTGGTTCCTGCTCGACCAGTCGATCCGTTTAAGGCTGAGCCGCTCCCTGGATCCGTTTGGCTCATTCGCCAGAGTGAAACGGTGGGAAGCCTTTCGCCTTCACAAACTCTCCACAAAGCTTCTGAGCTTTTTGCTACGGCTGGGGTGCCGCAATTTTCGCAACGCCTTGGCCTCGATTTGACGAATCCGCTCGCGCGTCACCTCAAAATCCTGCCCCACTTCTTCCAGCGTGTGGTCCGTCGCTTCGCCGATTCCAAATCGCTTGCGAAGCACCTTTTCCTCACGAGGCGTCAGAGTTTCCAGCGCGCTGTTGATCTGCCGCTGCAAATCGTACCGAATCGCCGCCTCCAACGGAGAGACCGCCTTCTTATCTTCGATGAAGTCACCCAGATGACTGTCTTCCTCTTCACCAATGGGGGTTTCCAGCGAAATGGGTTCGCGGGCAATCTTGAGAATCTTGCGTACCTTATCCAAAGGAAGATCCATGCGCTCGGCAATCTCTTCGGGCAGAGGCTCTCGACCAAGTTTCTGCACAAGATGACGCGACGTCCGCACAAGCTTATTGATGGTCTCAATCATGTGAACGGGAATGCGGATCGTTCGTGCTTGATCGGCGATAGCCCTGGTGATTGCTTGGCGAATCCACCACGTTGCATAAGTACTAAACTTATAGCCACGTTTGTATTCGAACTTGTCCACCGCCTTCATCAGGCCGATGTTGCCCTCTTGGATCAAGTCCAGAAACTGAAGACCCCGGTTTGTATATTTCTTGGCAATACTGACGACCAACCGCAAATTGGCTTCTACCAGTTCCGCTTTGCCCCGTTTGACTTTTTCCTCCGCGATGTCGAGTTGTTTGACGGCTTCCTTAATTTCGTCCGCGGACACCAACGCCTGCTCTTCGAGTTCGCGAATCTTGGCCTTGGCTGCCTGATAGGTCTTTTTGATATCGAGCAGCGTCTCTTCCCCTAAACCGGTCTTTCGTTTGACCGCCAGGAAATCCTGCCGAGTTCGTCCCAATCGCCTGAGCAACTCCTCTCCTGCCTCGCCACTGACACCAAGCCGACGCTGGCAGTTCGCAATCTCACGCTCCGCCGCCTGGATCTGATCCGCCAAATCGCGCACCCGTTGAACCATGCGGTCCTTGAGGACTCCGTGGAGGTTAACAGATTCGATCTTGTCCACCACCTGCTGGCGCACAAGATCAAACTGTTTCTTGAATTTCTTCTGTTTGACGGGATCATTGCCGATCTGCTTGCCTTTCTCCACCAACGCTTTCAATTGAAGCGAAACCTTGCGCACGGCATTGAGCGCTTCTAAGGTCTTTTGACGGAGCTCTTCGTAGTCCCGCTCAGCCGGTTGCTGTTCCTCGTCGAACTCCTCCCCCTGATCCTGAATCGGCACGATCTCGCGCACGTCGATGGTGGAATCCTTCAGTTGATCCCGCAGGGCCAAAACGAACTCAATCGTCATCGGCATGCCGTAAATGATGGAGGCAATTTCTTTTTTGCCCTCCTCGATCCGCTTAGCGATTTCGATTTCCCCTTCGCGGGAGAGCAGAGCCACACTGCCCATTTCCTTAAGATAGAGCCGAACCGGATCGTCCGTCCGGCTCAACACGCCCGGCGACAGATCAATCGACTTTTCACTTTCATCCTCTGCCTCAAAATCGGTCTCCTCACCTTCGTCGCCGAGATCGCCGCCATCCGGCCGCTTGCGTATTCGTTCGCCTTCGGCTCCCTCGACGATTTCGATGTCCATATCGCCAAACATTGTCATGATAGTGCCGAATTGATCGGAGGAGACAAATTCAGCAGGCAGGGTGCTGTTGAGTTCGTCATAGGTCAGGAACCCTTTTTCCTTTCCCATCGCGATTAGTTTTTTGACTTCCCCCAGCAATTCCTGTTTTGACATGACTACTCCTTCACCAAGGACACCGTTCCGGCTACCGACACGCCGGCTTTTCGGATCCGCCATTCGTTAATCTGTCTATTCAATGCCTGCACTTCTTCCCACCGGCCCGCCCGTTCCGCAACTTTGAGTTTGGCAATCAGCTCTCGGACGTTCTGATCGGCGTACTTTCGTTCAAGCCCCTGCAAACAGGCCTTGATATGAGCCGGCACATCCTCGATCGGATCGTCCCGCACAAGCAACTCGGTCACCAGGGCACTACAGTCCGCATCATCCACCAACCTCGCAATGAGGCCATTCAGATCGATCTTCCCTTCACAATCCACCTGCATGAGAGCCGTCTGGAGGAGTTTCTTGCAGGGAGCAACCGTAAACCACTCGGGATTGAGCCGTCGCATATCAGAAAGCGACAACTGACCATGCAACAAGAGCCACGCCAAGTCTCGCTCTTCCGGCGCTCGTTTCAACATGGCTGACCACGTGGTCTCGGAGACTAGCCGAGGGGAGTGACCGGCAGCCACCGCTCTTTCTTGAGGCCGAACCTGTAATGACGGATAGCGCTCAATCAATCGGCTTTGATTGATCCCCAGCCGTTCCGCCACCAGCCGGATGCGTTCTTCCCGCTCTAGCGGATGCTCACTTTTCTGAATAATGCGCAGCACCTCATCCACGCTCCGCACGCGACTTTCCACTGAGCTGGTGTCTGCCCGCCGTATCGTATGATCCAACACATAGTCCAAGAGGCTTGGAGCAGTGGTTTGCAACTCGGCAAAGGCCGCCCCTCCTGCCCTGCGTACAAAGGTATCGGGATCTTCTCCGGCCGGTAACGTCACCACCTTGACATCCAATCCACTGTTCACAAAAAGATCAAGCCCCCGAAGCGCCGCACGCACCCCAGCCTCATCGGGATCAAACACCAACACAACATGCTCAGTGAATCGCCGTAACATCTGAACATGTTCGGGTGTTAATGCTGTACCCAATGTCGCAACCGTATTGGTCAACCCAGCTTGATGGAGCGCGATCGCATCAAAATACCCTTCGACAATAATGGCAGTCTTTGTCCTCACCATTGCTTCGCGCGCCTGTTCGAAAGCAAACAGTGTCTGTCCCTTTTTAAAAAGAGGGGTATCTGGCGAATTGAGGTATTTGGGCGTAACGTGTCCCAATGTCCGCCCTCCAAATCCCACCACTCGTTTGCGCAGATCGGTGATCGTAAACATCACGCGCCCCCGAAACCGATCATAACAACCGCTTTTCCCCTCCCGCGCCACAACTAAGCCCGCGGTAACAAGATCGGCCGGTGAAAACCCCTGTTTTGTCAAGGCGTTAAAGAGACCGTCCCATTCGGGGGGAGCCCAGCCAATTCCAAATCGATCGATTGTGCTTGGTTGAATGCCCCGTTCTCCGAGATAGTTTCGCCCAGCCATTCCGACTCTGGCATCCCACAAGTTCTGTTTGAACCACAAGGCCGCCGCCCCGTTGACCCGCTCAAGCTGTCCAACTAGCCCCCCTTGTCCCCCTGCTGTTACCATCAATTCGGAGATGTCAATCCCCACCTGTTGCCCCAGATCTCGAACGACTTCCCGGAAACTTGCACCGGTGAGCCTGGTCAAAAACGTAAAGACGCTCCCGCCCGCTCCGCAGCCAAAACAATGGAAGATCTGTCGCGCAGGGTTGACAATAAATGAGGGGGTCTTCTCTTGATGAAACGGGCACAACCCCTTGAAATTCTGGCCCGTCTTTGTTAAGGCCACATGTTGACTCACTACGTCGACAATGTCGACTTGCCTCCTGATCCGATCGATGATCTCCTCAGCGATCAAACCGTTCCCCACCGGAGTCGTAGCTCCTTTCCAGCTCGCCACCACAACCGGACGAGACGGCCTTCTTGTCGGGAAAAATCGACCGAGCAGAATAACAGACAGGTGGAAAATCTGTCAAATTTCACCCACCGGCTCAGCCTGGCGGCCACCTCATAGGGCGCCCGCCTGTTACATGAAAATGCAAATGAAAGACCGTTTGACCGCCATCTTTTCCAGTATTCGTGACAATCCGATAACCGGAGTCTGCTACGCCCTTTAACCGAGCAACCTTGGCACAAGTCAACAATAATTTCCCTAACAAAGCCTCGTCTTCCTCTCCGCAATCGCGGACCGCCACCACATGTCTCTTGGGAATGACTAAGGCGTGAACCGGCGCCTGGGGATGGATGTCGTCAAACGCTACGGTATGGTCATCTTCATAGACGACCGTCGCTGGAACCTTGCGCTCCACAATTTTGCAAAATAGACAATCGCCCATCATCGCCTCAACTCATTGTGTCTCTTGTTTCGTGGTCCTCCCACCAGAGCAGCCATTATCGCGCCGGATGCCTCATCCAACCGGTTTGCTCGGATGATCCTGCGGAGTAATCTTCTTCCCCGGCTGCCCAAACCGTTTCCCTAGTTCCGTATACACATCCCGAATTGTCAAATCATGATAACCAAGCACCATCAACGTATGAAACACCAAATCTGCCACCTCGTAGATGATCTCTTCTTTTTTGCCTCCTTTAGAAGCCAACAACACTTCTCCAGCTTCTTCCACAACTTTTTTGAGAATCCGGTCCTGCCCCCCTTCGAACAGTTTCGCAGTATAGGACCCGGTCTGCGGACGGGCTCGACGATCACAGATGACCCGCAAAACCGCTTCCAAAATCCCCCCATCTGCTTCAGCAGTGGGAGACGCGGCAATCCGGCCGTGCTCATCGATCCTGGAAAAAAAACAAGAGCGTTCCCCTGTATGGCAGGTTGGACCATCCGCTTGCACTTTCACCAAAATAGTGTCACGGTCACAATCAACGAATACATGTTTCACATGGAGCTTATGACCGGACGTTTCCCCCTTTTCCCATAATTTCCGACGAGATCGACTCCAGAAGTGAACGGTTCCAGTCCGCAGAGTCTTAACGATGGCCTCTTGATTCATATACCCCACCATCAACACAGATCCGTCCACCCAATCTTGCACAATGGCCGGTATCAGGCCTTGATCATCAAACGTGAGCTGCTGGCACAATTCGTCCATCATCGTGTCATGTCGTCATCCGGCCATTCCATCGCACCGGAATCCCACGGTCCTTCAAAAAGGCCTTTGCCT
This sequence comes from Nitrospira sp., assembly GCA_024330925.1. Lineage (GTDB taxonomy): Bacteria > Nitrospirota > Nitrospiria > Nitrospirales > Nitrospiraceae > Nitrospira_D. Next base: position 20,369 of record JANDJK010000004.1, on the reverse strand, counting down.
GCGGAATCGTGAATGTTCTAAAATGAAAAATAGACGCAGCCAGAACCGCATCAGCCTTGCCCTTGATAAACCCCTCATACAGATGCTCCAGCGTCCCGACCCCTCCTGACGCAATCACGGGGATCGACACCGCTTCCGAAACAGCAGCCGTCAACTCAAGATCGTAGCCACACTGCCGACCATCCTCGTCCATGCTGGTGACCAGGAGTTCACCAGCTCCATACTCTTCCATCTGTTTGGCCCACTGCACCACGTCCAAACCGGTCGGTTTATGGCCTCCATGAGTATAAACCTGCCATTTCATCGCCAGGGGTTCTCGTTTCGCATCGATCGCCACGACAATGCATTGGGTGCCGAAACGGCGGGCCGCTTCCTTCACAAATTCCGGCCGTTCCACTGCCGCCGTATTGATGCTGACCTTGTCCGCTCCGGCATTCAACAACCGTCGGATATCATCGAGCGTACGTACCCCACCGCCAACCGTCACAGGCATAAAGACGCACGCGGCCGTCCGTTCGACCACGTCGATGATCGTGCCCCGGTTTTCATACGACGCCGTGATGTCCAAAAAACAGAGCTCGTCTGCCCCTTCATGATCATAGAACGTCGCCGCCTCGACAGGGTCACCCGCATCACGTAGCGCTTCGAACCGAACTCCTTTGACCACACGACCATCCTTGACATCCAAACAGGGAATGAGACGTTTTGTCAGCACAGCTCCCTCCCTGTCCCATCCTCATACGTCTTCAAGGCTGTCACAATGGCTCGATAGTCCATCGTTCCATCATAAAGCGCCTTGCCCACAATCGCACCCTCCACTCGTGGGCCAAGCGCACGCAGCGCCAGAAGATCGTCGATTCGGCTGATTCCACCTGACGCAATGACCGGAAACGAAGAACAAGCAACGACCTCTTCCAAAGCGGCCAGGTTTGGACCACTCAACATCCCATCACGCGCAATATCCGTATAGATCACGGCGCGAATCGCATAGCCCGCCATCTCCTTCAGTAAGGCAACGGCGCTAACATCCGAGACCGCCGTCCATCCCTTGACCGCTACCTTTCCGTCTCGCGCATCCAGCCCCAGCAGAATGCGACCGGGAAATTCCTGGCACGCCTGCCCAAGAAACGCCCGATCCAGAAGAGCGGCCGTGCCAAGCACGACACGAGTCACACCAGATCGCAGGTATTGGCGAACTGTCTCGATTGAGCGAATCCCTCCCCCTACCTGCACCACAACATGAACCGCTTTAACAATAGCTTCGATCTGCGCCAGGTTACGGGGCCTGCCCTCTACCGCCCCGTTGAGATCCACCACATGAATGAGACGTGCTCCTTGTTCCTCCCACTTTCTCGCCACCGCGACCGGATCATCCGAATACACCGTTTCCGCCGCCAGATCACCTTGGCGCAACCGCACGCACCGGCCGTCTTTCAAGTCGATTGCAGGAATGACCAGCACACACACTCCTTCCGCGTGTCACGGAGAACTGAAGCTAGAAAGGAAATTCCTTCAGGATGGCATCCACCCCATATTCCGCTAATTCATCCGCCGTCACAAACATACCGAACCGTTGCACAAAGCCCACCAAGTCTTCTGTTAACGGACGCTGTCGCTCATAATAATTCCCCACCCATAGAACTTGCCCATCCGCTGCCACGACTTTGACCTCAAACCCCACTGCAGCTGCCGGATTAGCGCCGAGACGACTGCCCACACGTTCTTGATACATCGAGACGAAGCCGATTATAGCTGCATCCGCCTTGACCTTCTGCGCCACCGCCGCAGCGGCTACTTCCGGTCGCGCCGTCGGCAGTTGGACCGACTCCTCGAGCGGAACAAGCTGAAAACGACCGAGGGACTGTAACCGTTTCTGAAACAATTGCGTGATTCGTTCTGCCGCATGCGGTGGAACGACAGTCACTTGCCGGGGGCGTGGTTCGACGTCGGACGCAACCGCGACCGACATATCCTGCTGCCGAAGGCTCTGAGGCGTCGAAAAATAAAACTCACCCTGGTCGCGCATTTGAGGAGTTGTGATTGCGACAAAGGGAATCAGCACAAGCGCCCGAACGGTATACTGCGAGAGAAGATCAGACGAGGCCGTGTTGACTTTCCAGCCGCTACAGCCACTTGCCAGTGTTGTCAACATGATCAGGAAGGCGAGGTGAAGCAACAGTGCGGGGGCACCAGTGTCCTGTAAACGGCCCTGTTCCCGCTCGCCCCTCAACAGTTGGTTAACCATGCCATGCTCCGAAATTTTTGATCAGCCGCAGCCCCACAGTTTGACTCTTTTCTGGATGGAACTGACAGGCCACGAGATTGTCATGCCAGATGCTCGATACGAACGAAATACCGTGGGTTGTCCGTGAAGCGACCACTCGCTCATCGACGGGATCAACGAAATAGGAATGGACAAAATACCAGTCTGCTCCATCAGCAATGCCCTCAAAGAGGGGACATGGTTTTTGAAAATGGACTTGATTCCAGCCGATGTGAGGCACTTTGAGAGAGGGGCCCGCCACAAATCGACGCACCGTTCCTCTAACAACATCAAGCCCCTTGCACGGCCCAAACTCCTCGCTTTCAGAGAATAACACTTGCAGCCCTAGACAAATCCCTAAAAACGGCTTCCCCGCTCGAATAGCTCGAAGGAGTGGCTCCGTCAATCCATATCGCTCAAGGTTGGTCATGCAATCGCTGAACGCTCCCACTCCTGGCAACACCACATGGCTTGCCTCATCGATCACTCGCTGATCACGGGTGATCACCGCTCGATGACCAACCGCCTCGAAGGCCTTATGGACGCTGCGCAAGTTGCCCATTCCGTAGTCGATGATGGCGATCATACAAATAGACTTCCCCTCCGTGAAGAGGGGTAACAATACCGTATCTTGGGGGATCATGCCACTACCAATCTAGCGAGCGTAGCCAAAGATTGACAGGACCTCCCGCTATCAGTGGCCCTGAGAAGAGATTGAGCAAGTACGTCCGGCAAACGATTGCCCACCTCTGTCTAGCACGTATGCCGTGGGCTGGCGGAAAGTCGGTGCATCGCAGAACAGTCGCGTCTCTCTCCTCCTCTCTCTCCTGTGGACATCTTCCTGGAAGCTCTTGCAGTTCACTCGCAAGACTGGGTCGGTTCCGTGCGTAGCGCCCCACGCGCCCTCCCCCTCAATCGAGAAATCGCCCCGATTACCACCACACTCCCAAGCGACTTCCGAACTGTTTCATCGTTCACTGCCAAACTGTACCCGGGACCTTCTCAGAAACGACGAGAGGGATTCACGACTTCCATCAAGTTCCCCCAACTTCTTTTATAGACGAGGCAAATCTTATGGAAAATTGCCGAGGTTGCTGGGCATCTCCTACCAACCAAGCCACTACTCACAAGAGATCTCGGATGAGACGACGACTGCCTAATCTCGCGCACAAACGGTTAGAACGAGTTCGAGAAGGGAAGCGGAATTTATAGCAACGGCATCATTTCTTGATGCAGGAACCGACCGAAACGATCACTGGCTTCCGATGAACGCACCGTTTTTAACCACGAACGGACAGAAGATGACACTCTCCTGCGCTCATGAGCCACAACCGGAATCGTTGGTTTCTTAGTTTCTCGGATGAGAACCATGTTATCAGTTGTGCCATGAACAAACTGGCAACGGGTCGATGTTATTTTGCCCCGAGGGGTCTGAAAATTTCCCGCCGGTAGTCTGTCGAAGCCGCAGGCGTTCAGATGGCCCTGACCCTATAGCCTAGCCTCCTGTCATGGCGTCTCTCCTCACGACAGGGAACACAGACGGCAGGGCTGATCGATAAGAGAATCCGTGACGGCCTACAACATCCCTTTCGTCGAAAGCACCGTACCAGCCAAACGTTCTTCCGGCATGGTCGCCTGATCGAGAGCCTTGGCCAGCGCCTTGAAGATGGCTTCCATAATGTGATGTGGATTGCGCCCGTACAGCAGGTTGATGTGCAGAGTGAGCCCGCCGTGGGTGACAAACGCTTGAAAGAAATCTTCGAATAAGCCGAGATCGAACGACTTAATCCTGCGAGCCGGCAAGACGACGTGATACACGAGAAACGGTCTCCCGCTGAGATCGACCGTGACCTGAGCCAACGTTTCATCGAGCGGGACCGAGGCAAACCCGAATCGTTTGATTCCCGCCTTAGTGCCTAGGGCCTGCTGCAAGACTTGGCCCATAACGATGCCCACATCTTCAACTGTATGGTGCTCATCGATGTCCAGATCGCCCTTGGCTTGCACCGTCAGATCGAAGAAACCATGCTTCGCCAGCAGTTCCAGCATATGGTCCAGAAACCGAATACCGGTCTCAATGACACCCTGACCCGTGCCGTCCAATGCCCATTCCACCCGAATGTCGGTTTCCTTCGTTGTACGGTGACTGGTGGCGCGGCGGGGCGCGGAACCATCGGAGCTCATAACAATCTGCTCTGGGCCGACTTGGCGTGAGCGTCGAATCCTTCAATATAGGCAAGTCGCAACAAGGAATCTTTCACTTTTGCCAGTTCCTGCTTGGTGTAGTACACCAGATTGCTAACCTTCACATAATCGATCACGGAAAGAGGCGAAAAGAAGCGCGCACTGCCTCCTGTCGGCAACACATGATTAGGCCCTGCGATGTAATCCGCCACCGACGGCGGGGTATAGCGGCCCAGAAACAGCGCACCAGCATGGCGAATCTTGTCCAGATAGTCGAAAGGGTTGTCTACGGAGAGAGTGACATGTTCCGCAGCAATTCGATTAGCCACATCGATCGCTTCTTCCATGGTCGGCACTACAAAGGCGACAGCGTGGCGGGCTATAGCTTTCCCGGCAATTTTTCCCCGCTGCAACCCTTTTAACTGATGCTCGATCGCCTTGGAGACGTCCTTCGCCATCCGTTCCGAGGTCGTCACGAGGAAGACTTGCGCCTCTTCATCATGTTCGGCTTCGCATAACAGGTCAGCAGCGACATGAGAGGGATTGGCCTGCTCATCCGCCACCACCAGCAATTCGCTGGGTCCCGCAATCATGTCAATGCCGACAGTGCCGTAGAGCAATCGCTTGGCGGTAGCCACATAGATGTTGCCAGGGCCGACAATTTTATCAACCCGCTGGATCGTTTGAGTCCCATACGCCAGTGCTGCCAGTGCTTGCACGCCGCCCATACGATAAATCTCCGTCACTCCTGCAATATCGGCCGCCACAAGCAGGTAGGGATTGATCCCGTCTTTTTGCGGAGGCGTGACCATCACGATGCGCCGCACACCGGCTACTTTGGCGGGGATAGCGCACATCAAGACCGACGACGGATAAACGGCTTTTCCCCCTGGAACATAGACCCCCACGGCATCGATCGGCGTGACAAGCTGTCCCAGCGTCGCGTCACCGTCCTGATACATCCAGGTTTTCACACGCTGACGTTCATGAAACGCCGTGATTCGACGAGCCGCAAGCCGCAGCGCATCGCCCTCATCCTTGCGAATACGGAAATAGGCGTTCTTTATGTCATCCGGCGTGATCCGCAGGTCGTCGGCTTTCAAGGCAACCCGATCAAACTGCTTCGTATACCGAATAATAGCCTTGTCGCCACCTCGCTCGACAGTCTGGAGAATCGTACGCACGGCCTTCTCCACCGATGCTCTGGCCGTGAGTCCGCGCAAGGAGGCCTTCTTCAGTGCCGATTCAAACCCCCGATCCGCTTGGGTCACAATTTTCATGCGCGTGCTGCCTTTTCCCTGTTTATGCACTCACCCGGCAAAGGTCCTGCCTCACACACCGCTTTTCGTCCTTTCGAAACCACCCGCAGTCGCTCGATCAATTCCCGCAACGGGCGATGCTTGAGCCGAAAGCTGGCTCGATTGACAATTAACCGCGCCGTTGAGTGAGCAATCACTTCTAATTCAACAAGATCATGCGCTTTCAGCGTATTACCGGTTTCCACCACATCCACAATCCAATCAGCCAAGCCCACCACCGGAGCCAGTTCGATAGAACCATACAGTTTGATAATTTCAACGGGAACACCGCGCTGATTAAAAAACCGTTCTGTAATCTTTGGATATTTCGTGGCAACACAGACTTTGGACGACAATCGGCTCCGCACCCCTTCGCCCTTAAGAGCAGCAACGGAGATTCTACACGCTCCAATCCCCAAATCCAACGGCTCATAGACATCGGCATCGTGCTCCATCAGGACGTCTTTCCCCACAATCCCCGCATCGGCACCGCCATACTCTACATAGGTGGGCACGTCACTGGGGCGAACAATAAGAAACGTGATCCCGGCGGCACGACACTCAAACACGAGCCGCCGGCTCTCGCCGGCCAACCCGTCAACCTCTTTTACATACCCGGCCCGTCGAAAGATCTCCACTGCCGATTCACTGAGTTTTCCTTTGGATAAGGCAATCGTCAGCATCCGCTTCCCACAGCGACGGTGATCGTCGCACTCCCTTTGCGGCGCTCGACCTGAGCACCCAACCCACGAAGTTTTTCCTCCATCCGCTCATACCCTCGATCAAGATGATAGACACGGTGAACCTCAGTGGTGCCCTTGGCCGCCAGTCCAGCAATAATGAGTCCAGCGCTGGCGCGAAGATCCGACGCCATTACCGGAGCACCAGTCAAGCTGTTTCGCCCCGTGACCACCAGTCGATTGCCCTCAACACGAATATCAGCGCCCATTCGCCGCAATTCTTCCACGTGCATGAACCGGCTTTCGAACACCGTTTCCGTTACCACGCTGGTTCCTTCGGCCAAGCACATTAACGCGACCATTTGCGCCTGCATATCGGTCGGGAAGCCTGGATAGGGCAATGTTCGGACATTGGTCGCCTTAAGCCGGGAGGGCGCCATCACCCGCACCCATTCCTTTTCTGCCTGAATCTCAGCCCCCGCCTCTCGCAGTTTCATCAGCACGGCTTCCAGATCCGCCGCCCGACAATGAGTGACCGTCACATCGCCACCTGTCATGGCTCCAGCAGCCAAATAGGTGCCGGCTTCGATCCGGTCGGGAATCACTTCATGATCTCCTCCTCGCAAATCCGGCACCCCCTCAATCGTGACTCTGTCTGTCCCCACCCCATCAATCCGTGCACCACGCTTGATCAGGAAATTAGCCAGATCAATCACTTCTGGCTCTTTGGCCGCGTTTTCCAGGACGGTGGTCCCTTCCGCGAGTGACGCCGCCATCATGAGATTTTCCGTTCCGGTCACCGTTGGGGTATCGCAGTAAATCCGTGCACCTTTCAATCGTTTGGCCTTGGCGGTGATGTAACCGTGCTCCAGAGCGATATCAGCGCCTAGTTTGGCCAACCCAGCCAAATGAAGGTTGACGGGCCGAGACCCGATAGCGCAACCGCCAGGCAGAGAAACTTTGGCCCGACCCCAACGAGCCACCAACGGCCCCAACGTCAAGATCGAAGCCCGCATCGTCTTCACAAGATCATAGGGAGCCTCGGTAGAGTGGATCGTCTCAGGCCACACAACCACACGATGGTCTTCATGCCACACCGTCGCACCAAAAATCCGCAGCAATTTCTCCATCGTGACCACATCAACCACGCGCGGCACGTTGGTCACGACACATTCGCCATCGCTCAGAATCGTTGATGCCAGGATGGGCAACGCAGAGTTTTTCGCCCCGCTAATTCGAACTTGGCCCTGCAGCCGATTTCCTCCGGTGATGACGATCGTATCCACTAGCGGCGTTGCTCCCTATTTCGTCTCCAGCCGTTGTACGACAACGGTACGATCAATGCCGGTTTCATCCTTAACCACCCGCACAGGGCCATAGCCCCCGCTAGCCTCTATCAACCGACAGACCGTTGGCAATTGCCCACATCCAATTTCCATCACCAGCGTGCCGCTCGGCGTGAGGTAGCTCAACGAGTCTCGCAGCAACCGCTCGTGATATTCCGTACCAGTCGGCCCAGCAACCAAGGCCGACCGCGGTTCAAACTGTCGCACTTCTGGCGGCAACTGCTCCCATTCCGCCTCCGAGAGATAGGGCGGATTACTCACAATAATATCGACCTTCCCCTTGAGTCCTCGTTCCTCCAGCGGAGCCAACAGATCCCCTTCCATCCATTCGATCCGGTGAAGAACGCCGTGGCGTTTCGCATTGGCTTGTGCCACAGCCAACGCGTCCGGCAACCGATCCACTGCCAGAATACGGGCCTTGGCCAAGATGGTGGCCAGCGTAACGGCCACACATCCTGATCCCGTTCCGACATCCACTACCACATCTTCGTGGTTGAGATCGACGATCCTGAGCACTTCTTGGACCAGCAATTCGGTCTCCGGGCGGGGAATCAACACCGCCGGCGTGACACAAAATTCAAGGCCACAAAATTCCTGGGTCCCAAGGATGTACTGAAGCGGTTCCCGCGCCGATCGCCTTGTCACCAGCGAAGTCGCTCGAGCCCAGAGCTCTTCCGCAACTGATTGTTCTCTCCTCGCCACCAACTGATGGCTTTTCATGCCTAGGGCATGGGTAATGAGCCATTGCGACTCCTGCTCCGCATTGTCGATCCCAGCATCCTTCAGTGTTCCTCTAGCCCAGCCAAGTAACGCCCCTATGGTCTGCGATTCCATCATAATCGTGGCTACCGTCCATCGATACAGATCTCTGCCGGTACGGCTTCCGTCTGTTGATGCACCCGCAACACCTGAATAATCTCGTCAAGATCTCCCTCCAAGACAGCATCCAGGGTATACAGAGTCACCCCCACCCGATGGTCTGTCACACGATTCTGCGGAAAGTTGTAGGTGCGAATCTTTTCGCTTCTGTCACCGGTTCCCACCTGCGCCCGCCGACTCTGGGCAATCTCCGCTTCCTGTTTTTGCCGTTCCGCCTCGACAATGCGGGCTCGCAGCGTGCGCATCGCTTTAGCACGATTTTTGAGTTGCGACCGTTCATCCTGACAGGTGACAACAAGGCCCGTCGGAATGTGAGTAATACGAACAGCCGAGTATGTGGTGTTGACACTCTGCCCACCGGCGCCTGATGAGCAGAAGGTATCGATTCGCAGGTCCTTGGGATCGATTTGCACGTCGACCTCATCTACTTCTGGCATGACAGCGACGGTCACGGTGGAGGTATGGATGCGACCGGATGCTTCGGTGACCGGCACCCGTTGCACACGATGGACCCCAGCCTCGTACTTGAAATAGCTGTACGCGCCTTTGCCTTCAATAAGCGCGACGATGGTCTTATACCCGCCAATGCCGGTTTCGGATGCCTCAACGATATCGACTTTCAATCCTTTTTTTTCCGCATACTTCGTGTAGAGACGAAACAAGTCCCCGGCAAACAGCGCAGCCTCGTCGCCACCCGCACCCGCCCGAATTTCCAAAACCACGTTCTTCTCATCCCGTGGATCTTTCGGGATCAGCAGATTAGCCGCCTGCTCCTCCAGTTCCCGACGTTGTCGCTCCAATTGTGCCGTTTCTTCCTGAGCCATCTGATGCAGTTCGTCACCCGCTGTCGGATCGGCCAGAATTTGCGCAGTTTCTACCAACTGTTTCTCAATCGCCCGATAGGCGTCAAACAACCGTGCCACTGCTTCCAAGTCGGCCCGTTCCTTGGTCAATTTCTTCAACAAGGCCGGTTGGGTTGCCACCGACGGGTTCATCAACTGATCCGTCAATTCCTGATAACGACACACAGCGGCTTCCCATTTTTTGCGCAACGTGGCTTCCACGGAAGTGGCCCTCTCATCTTCTCAACATAAACTGACCTTCATAAACAAAGAGACCCTGTTTCAGGCGAAACAGGGTCTCCTGCCCCAACTGGTGCTACTTGGCTTTCTTGGCATATTTCTTCTTGAACCGCTCGACACGTCCCTCCGTATCGACGATCTTCTGGGTGCCAGTAAAGAACGGATGACAGTTCGAACAGATGTCTACACTGATATCTCCAATAGTACTCCGGGTCTTAAAAGAGTTCCCACAGGCACAATGGACTGTGGCTGCCCGATAAACTGGATGAATTCCCTTTTTCATGGCTTTGTCGCTCCTTTCCGCAGATCGTGCTCACGGTCATCCGCTTGCCCCTCCTCCGCTATCTTCCCAACGCTTGGCTGGACATCGATCGTCTGGGACTTAGCGGTTCATAGACTGTAAAAATTCCTGGTTGTTCTTGGTTCCCTGGATTTTGTCCAACAGAAACTCCATAGCTTCCATTGTGCCTAGCGGACTCAGCACCTTCCGCAGGATCCACATCTTATTGAGCCGATCCTTGTCCACTAGCAATTCCTCCTTGCGGGTGCCCGATTGGCTAATATCGATGGCGGGGAACAGCCGCTTGTCGGCCAGCCGTCGATCCAGATGAACCTCCATATTGCCGGTCCCTTTGAACTCTTCAAAGATCACGTCGTCCATACGACTGCCCGTATCTACCAGCGCCGTTGCAATAATTGTCAAGCTTCCTCCATTTTCGATGTTGCGAGCCGCTCCAAAGAACCGTTTCGGCCGCTGTAGCGCATTGGAGTCGAGACCGCCCGACAAGACCTTGCCGCTGGGAGGAGCAATGGTATTGTACGCTCGCGCCAACCGCGTAATGCTGTCCAACAAAATAACAACGTCGCGCTTGTGTTCAACCAACCGCTTTGCTTTTTCCAGGACCATTTCCGCCACTTGCGCATGACGTTGCGCCGGCTCGTCAAACGTCGAACTGATGACTTCCGCTTTGACCTGCCGCTGCCAGTCCGTCACCTCTTCCGGCCGCTCGTCGATGAGCAGAACGATCAGCATCACTTCGGGATGATTTTTGAGAATGGCTCGCGCGATCGCCTGCAGCATCATGGTTTTTCCTGTACGGGGTGCAGCAACGATCAACCCACGCTGTCCCTTCCCAATCGGGGTTACCAATTCCAACACCCTTGTACAATATTCCTCGCGATCGAATTCCAGATTGAGTCGTTCTTCCGGATAGAGAGGAGTCAAGTTGTCGAACAGGATTTTGTCCCGCGCTACCTCTGGATCTTCATAATTGACCTTTTCAACTTTGAGCAGGGCGAAATACCGCTCGCTTTCTTTAGGAGGACGAATCTGCCCGGACACGATGTCACCGGTCCGGAGGTTGAACCGCCTAATTTGCGAGGGGGAAATGTAGATATCATCGGGGCCAGGGAGATAATTGGAATCTGGAGCGCGTAAAAAGCCGAAGCCGTCAGGAAGCGTTTCCAGCACACCCTCGCCGAAGACGACTCCGTTTTTCTCCGTCTGCGCTTGCAAAATTGCAAAGATTAACTCCTGTTTTCTCAAATTGGCGGCTCCCTCAATTTTCAGCTCACGGGCCACTTCATTGAGCTCCGCAATCGACTTCTGTTTTAACTCTGCAAGATGCATAACCTCTCCCTTTGCTACCGACATACGACTCCTCTTGCCCTCTGTGTGTGGTTGACGTTACTGCCTATTAGACAGTGGTTCACATTAGTCGATCCTGCGGAGCGTCGCCCGTTCGCGGCTCTCCCCATTGTTGGCTCATTTGGAGACCAACGTTCTGTGCGATTGTAGTGAAATGAACTATCCGTGCAGGAGATCTCTACCGTACTGCGAACAGAGCCCCACCTTCGACACGTTCAATGTCCAATCAGGCATGAACATAATTTTGGTCGGTTCACCACCGTTTCTCTCATCTGTCTGCTTGCAAGAACTTGCTACGAGACAGGTTCCAGACTTGAAACTTAATGTTTGGAGAGAATGCGCTCGCACTGGAATGATCTTACGGGCAATGATACTCATACCCCTGTTTGGATGTCAACAGGATCGCCATCTTCTCACTGTGCGATCCTAGCAGCCATTCTAGCAACCATTTCTGTTCATGAACCCGATCCACCGGCTACCGCCCCCGGTCATCTTGTGACGTAGCTAACAAATATGGTACACAACCGGCCACACCTCGAATGTCATACCACGAACACGAACAGGATCAGGAGCGGTTGTTTTCCCTCTCGGAAGCCAACCAACTCATTCCACAGCTTGAATCCCTCATGGCGACCATTCAAAGAGGGAAAGCTTTTCTCTTCCGCATCAATCAGGAAATCCGTCGCGCTGCCTCCAAGGCTTCCGAAGGAGGCGGAACACCGGTCGGATCACACTACATCAGAACCCTGCACGCCGTCGCTACTAGCCTCCACACGATCCATAAGTTAGGTGTTGTGGTCAAAGACCTGGATGTGGGGCTGTGTGATTTCCCCCACCTCCGACATGGTCGAGTCGTCTATCTCTGCTGGAAGTTTGGGGAAAAAGAAATCCGTTGGTGGCATGAACTGACCAACGGCTACAACGACCGTCAACCCATCGAGGAACCACACTGACAGTCAATTGCTCGGATCCAATCCGCACAGCAGTCCAGGGGGAGGGGAGCGACCATTATGACCTTCGTCATTATCGGCTATGATGGGCCAGAGGGAGCAACCAAACGACCGATCTATCGGTCAGCTCACCTCGCCAATCTGGAGCGGCTCAATCAAGAAGGCCGTGTCCTGCTCGCTGGTCCCATGACAGACAACGCCGGCAGTCTCATGGTCCTGCAGTTCGAAAGCTGGGAAGAAGCTGAACTATTCGCCCGCACCGACCCCTACACAGTTCACGGCGTATTCGAACGAGTCGAAGTCCATCCCTTCTTGCCAGTATTTCCCAAACCAGTGTAGTGCCAGTTGCCATTGCCACCACTGGTCGGTATTGTATGCTAACGAAAGAGGGAAAGGGGGATGTGGTCGAGTCCCACCAGATGGAGTACACGCCCGCAGGCCCCTCATGGGGCCCCACTCACTCGCTGACCACTGGCGATCCTTTTAGCAGCCCCCTGGCTTCTCACGAGACTTTCTAATCGTTACGGCTTTTCCGCCAATGGCGCACCACGCTCCACTGAAACCCCGTAGAGGCGGCGAACGATTTCTGCAGTATTGAATAACATCACCTCTCGCCGGGTATAGACGGCATGACCGTAATAATGATCCTGAACGTGAGACGATCCCGTACAGTCTTTGTAATCCACCAACAGGCACCCCCCCTCGGATGGACACCGGACTGCCCGGCGCGCACATTCGAGCCACCGTTCAAAGCCGTCATACGGCTCAACCAGTTCCCACACTGCTCGATTGGCCTCTCGAGCCTCCTCCGTGGTTGGCAAGGCATCACTGCCGGCCACCGCTAACTCTTGAACATAGTCGCCCCCCCACGCCACCGGCATCTCTATCGTAATCTGCGGCAGTTCCATTTTTGCCAACCATCTTTTTCCATCTATGCGGAGATGTCGATGGTTGACAATATGGAGAAGCTTACCGATCCCGGAAGGGTCCCACCCATAACGAACCGGCGTGCCCAACGTCACGACATCCAAGAGGACGTTGTTAAGGACCACCCCCCGATCCAACAAGCGAGTCAAGCGTTCCACCGCTACCGCTAACCGCGGCTGTTGGGAACGGACCGCATACTCGGCCACAATCTCCAGCAGCCTAGGCCTACCGGTAATCGAACTGGGGCAGAGGAGATTTGAGACCAAAGCCAAAACAAGTCCCCCTTGTCCATGGGCCTGTACCATAATCCGATCCCCCAGACCGAGATGATGGCGCTCGCAGAAGGACTGTAACCAATCCAGCAATTCGACCGCCGCAACGGCCCTCCCTAGATGATGGTGTTCGGATCGCCACACCACTCGACTGCAATGCAGGGGACGTCGCCCTTGTCTGTTCAAAGCCCGGCAAGCCAGCGCGACATAGTCGTTCGTGAAATTCCCAGCATCGCCAACTTCCTTATCAAGCCAGGCTTGAGTCGCCCCATCATTGACGAACGGTGGCCTTCTGTTCTCAGGAAGCGGAGGGATGCCATTTTCTCCTTCACGCATTAAGGAGAGTAAGGCATCCAACCCTGATATTCCCCGCGAATAGCCACGCTTGTCCCCCCCTGCTTCGTCCAGCCGCTGGGCTCCAAAGACATCAGTCCCATGCAGGGATCCATGCAAAAACACAAGGGCGCGCACTCCTGCTTCAACCAACAGGCTTCCCCACTGTGCCATGGCCTCATACCAGGCAGGAGATTCAGCTTTCGCAACAGTTGTCACCTCCGTCACACCTAAACGGTTACCCGGATTTTTTCGTGACAGCTCATCATGCTGAAAATTATTCTCAACCGGCATAAATGAATCTCCTCACAGTACCGCTCCTCTTACTGAAAAACAGTCGCTCGACGCAACTTAGTCCCTTGGTCCCTTGGAATGATGCGGCAGAGGGGATCGACCCACCATGCCCCTAGACGTCCCCTCTTCCACTCCCAAACCACTTCCAGAGATTTCCCCCTCGCCCCCTCTAACCACTCCTTCTTTCTGGGGACCGCCCTTCTCTCTTTTTATCCCTCAGACACGACACTAAGCTAGTAAGCACGAGTACATCGCCCCCATGTTCCCGATTCTGCCCTGCCACTTCGCCATCAGACTCCTCCTTTACCGATCAAGCAACCTTCCAAGTGCAACATTTCATTCCAGTCGACTCGGATCGATGTTTCAACCTACTCCACAGTCCGTCGGAACGAACCGTGTAGCCTCACATTGACCAAAGTTGATTATTGACAACCAGGCTCGCACCACCATAGAGTAACCTCCTGCTTCTGACGGCTCCTGAATCGTTGAGAGCCGTATCAGGTGAGGGGAGAAGCACTACCTACAGCCGAACCTAGCCTCCAACAGGAACCGAGAGGGGAGGTTCAGGCAAGGAGGTTCTCCTCTTGAGTGCGAAGTAAGGGTTGCCCGAGAAACAGTTCGTGGGTTTGTTGCCCGGGCAACAACGAGGTTCCTCATCGACAGGGAGATCAGTCATGCTGACCAGATTCCTCCGATGGGCACCACCATTCGCACGACATTGTGTCTTCCCCTTCCTCATCGTGTCAGGCACTGTAGTCACGATTCCCGCCAGATGGCATCTGCCGCCATAGAGGCTGTGGGTCGCACCGGCCCTTCAGCCGGCGAACACAAAGCCGCCAATGGGTTTTCCTTATATTCTTCGTTCTTCAGCACCAAATCATGATCGATGAGGCTCATTGCACCAGTCAAAAGTCCCGTGGAGATGAAAGGGAAAAAGCAGTGGTCACAGAAGACATGTCGAATGGCAATCCAACCATCACGACCAGGAGGACATACCATGCAGAGACAGCGGTTCTGGATGAGCGGAGTAGTGGGATTTGTGGCTGCGGGGCTATGCATGCCAGGGGTTGGCTTGGTACAGGCTGTCTCTCCGACCCAACTGACCTATCAGGACTCGCAGAATTCGCCAGGGAAACTGCAACTCGTCGCCACCTCCCGATTTGTCGTCTTGGCGGATTGGGGGAAAGAAGCGGTGCTGGACCGTGAAACGGGCTTAGTGTGGGAACTGTCTCCATCAAAAGACCTGTTCGATTGGCCAACGGCCCAAGAGCATTGTTTAAACCGGGCCACTGGCGGGCGAAAGGGATGGAGAATACCGTCCGTTCATGAGCTGGCCAGTTTAGTTGATCCGTCTATCGCGCCACCCGGTCCCACCTTACGCGAAGGTCACCCTTTCATTAATGTGCAGTCAGCCCGGTATTGGGGAGCAGCGCCCAATTTACATTTTGCGGCTCCGCCATGGTTTGTATTGTTCTCCAACGGACGAACGATCATTGCAGGAGAAAAGGGCGGCAAAGCGCACGCCTGGTGTGTCCGTACCGGCGGGTTCGACATGATGGAGCTCAGCGAACAGCACTAAGAACAGCGCCCAGGTGTTCATTCGGCGGCTCTTTCCTCACCAGGAGCCGCCGAACAACTCCAGGGAAGTCACACCAAGGCCGGGAAAGCTGGATGGCTCCCGGCCTTGTGGTTTCTGCAAACAGACTCTTCTCTCGTTATTGCTGATCTGTGACGAGCACCCGGTCTTACCCTCTCTACTCAGGCTAGCAATCCTGCCAGTGCCGCCTCATGATTGCACCTCCTGTTGCCCCACACCTTCAACCTTTTTTCCAGGGTATCCCTAACCTACCGAGCAGTCGAGCGAAGGATCTGGTTCTTGGCCATCACCGCCGTCGCAAAGCAGGCCTGACTCTTCTCATCAACACGAACCTCAACAATCTCCACTCCCTGCAGATACTCCTCCACAATTTCTTCCCGAATCAACTCCAGATCCTGCTCGGGCTCGCGCCCTGATCGTTCACGCACCCGGTCCGTGAGACGCTCTTTAATCAGCACGCGAATCTGTTTGGCTACATCGGCGCGGGCTGCCAGTTCGGCTACCCGCCGGCACACGACACCGCCCTTGGTAAAATCACCTTGACCTCGGCCAATCCAATACTGATCGGCAGGATACCGATCCTCCACCGAAGCAGACCAGCTCGTCATCGATATTCCCAGCACCACCACACTTGCCCCCCACACAACAACCACGCCAGTTTTGCACATCCTACTCAACTCCTCCGTGGTTCTGTTCCTTACGGCACCTGTCGCTTCTTTCCGATTGTCGCCCCTCACTCACCGACCTTACCGCGACATAGGCGGTACCTGATAGATCAACTCATTTAAGGTATGGAGCTTATCAGACGCGCCAGGCCCAGGAACGAGTTCATAGCGTGGTAGGGGGACAGCCCTGCGAACGGACGGTTCTGAAGAGGATGAAGGATTAGGGGCCGCATTACGCTCACCTCCGACCATCATCTTTTCGGCATGGAGGACATGAGGACTCTGGGGATCTATGGCGCGTGCCGCCTCAAGCAAACGGACCAGGTTGGCCCTTGACCGCAAACCGTCCAACGACTGGTCGCTTGGAGACAATACCCAGTCGGTCCACGCTTGCGCCACCAACGCGTTGGATTGGACCCGATAAACCATCTCGCGTCGCCGCATCGATGATTCCCCCTGCTCTGCCATCCCGTTGGTCTGGACACGATTGACTCGCTCCAGCTCCTGCCGCAGCCGTTCAGTTTCCTGCTTCAGAGCCGCCAATTGCGTTCGAGCCTCCTCATTCTCCCGCAAGGCCGCGATCGCCCGAACTACATCCTCCGTCTCAATTTGTGCCACCAGATCGACCTTCGCAATGATGCTGTCTCCCTCTACCAAAAAGCTCACACGTTGATCCTGCACCAGCACAACACCAGCCGTGTAGGTACGGATGTCATCCCTTGTGAGATCCATGCCCCTGGCAACCGTGACACTTTCCACATAGGTCGCAACCTGCTCCAGCGCGTTGCGCTTGGCCGCCTCAAGAGCTAGTCGTCCGGCGTCTTCTTTGGTATCTCGTGCTCTCAGTCGATATTCCCCACTAGCCCTAACCGTCCTAATCTCGGCAAACACCGAGGTTTCAAGCACGAGCGAGACTCCCAACAGGATACTGCACAGACAGATCACCCATCGGCCTCGTAATTGCTGGAGGCTCACCATCTCAACTCTGGCAGTTCGCCCCCCCTTCATGGCTGTGACTGGTCCCTGCTCTCTTGATTCCATTGTTGGTGTTCGATCCACTCGTTCTGTTTGAGCATACCATCGGCAACGTCAACAACCAATCAAAGTAGCCTTCGTAGCCTTCCTCAGCAGCTTCCTAAATCAGCCACCTGGAGGTCATCTTGCCTTTGAGAAAATTCACGTGGTAGGGTATCGTGCGGTATGCGCTCACATCCTATGCATCATCGATGCCACGAGGAATGGCGATGCCTCATATTTTCTCGCAACCCTTTTTTCTCACAGTAACCCTGCTGATCACTGCCCAGGCAGTCACTGTCATTCCATCTCTAGCGACACCCACCACCGACCATGGTAGGCCCCTCTCCGCATCAGCCGAACATGTCATTCTCTTCGTGCTGGAAGGATTTGATCGGAACTCCCTCAAGGATGGACCCATGCCGAACCTGAGCAAGCTGGTCAAGAAAGGATCCGTTACCTGGTCGGCTACCGGCGTTACCCCAGCGCTTCGGTTGCCGGCGATGGCATCCCTCATCACCGGCATGCCAGTGGAAAAACATGGGATCACGTGGAACTTCTTTGAAATGAGTCGGGGCTACTATCGGGCCCCTAGTCTGTTCGATTATCTCGACGTCAGTGGAGGACGAGATAGCGCTATCTTTTACATGGATGAATCCCTCTACCAACTGGCCAAACCAACACCCTATACCGACCACCAACTTTGTGGCGCATTGCGCCCCGACTGTAACTCAGCCAAGCTCATTACCTACATCCGGCAATACATGGAAAAAGCCCTCAGCGGTCATGGCTACGGCCATGCCGCCTTGGGCATGCCACAATTGTTGTTGATTCATCTTCCTGAAGCCGGTCGGGCCGGAGTCGCACACGGTTGGGATTCAAAAGAGTACAAACAGGCGTTACGCGCCGTAGATGAAGCTATTCGATCAGTACTGGATTTATTTCAACAGCACAGACTCGCTGAGCGAACGGCTGTTGTGGTGACTTCGTTAAGTGGCAAGGGGCTCGACCCGGGCGCTGAGGTCTCGTCCCATGAGCTCCCAACAATTCCATGGATCGCCTCAGGAGCCGGTATCAAGGCCGGTCAAGTGATCACCCAACCGGTCTCGATCATCGACACCGGCGCCACCGTCATGCGGATCCTTGGTCTTGATACCCACACCGAATGGGACAGTAAACCAATCGACGAAATTTTTCTCAACTCTGCGGCCGAAACTAGTCAACCGTGATTCGTACCACCATGTTACGTGACCGTTTGTTGAGACACTGTTTCCATCCCTTGCAGGGGATCGTGATCGGCCTGACGATCATCAGTGGGGGGCTTGCATCAGGCGGGAACCCACCGCCAGCCCATCTCCGAGAACACCTTATTACCATCGATGCCACGAGCCTGGTTCCCACCTCGTGGTGGCAAGTGCCGGGCGTCACACCCTCGATTTGGGCATCCGATCCGGAATCGCTCGACGCGCCCAAAACATCAGAACGTCGCCAACTGTCTTTGAAGCCAGGCAACTACAAGTTCATCAGCTTTACCTTTGATTTTCCGTTCACTGTCACGTTGGACGGAACGCTTGAGTTCTCCCGATCGCTCGACCAATGTGTCGAAGGACGCGGCACGCAGACCCTTATTGTCCGATGCAAACGGATGTACCCCCACGGGGGAGAACGGGACTCGTACTACGATCAGACTCCTTGATGACCTCTCCTACGCTCCAAGACTTGCTTGATGCGCTTGAAGACGTCGATGACGCCACGCGCGAGGAAGCGGCCAAAACCTTGGCGGATCTGGCCGATCCTGCGACACGGGACGCCTTGATTACTGCCTGTGGAGACGACTTTTGGTCCGTTCGCGCCCATGCCGTTCGCGGTCTTGGAGCAATCGGCAGCTCCTCGGCAGCCGAAGCGATCATCGGCCTCTTCAACGACCCCATCATGGAAGTCCGCAACCAGGCGGTCGAAGCGGCCGTCCGCATGGGACCCGCCATTTTGGATCGACTGATCAGCGCCCTCAAGGATGAACGGTGGCGTGTGCGCGAACATGCCGCCAAGGCGTTGGGCAACATCAAAACGACCAAGGCCGTCGATGCCTTGATCATCACTTGCCGCGACCGTGACGGGGCGGTGAAGAGCGCGGCGGCGGAAGCGCTGGGAAAAATCGGCGATCCTAAAGCTGTCCCCGCATTGATCAAACTCTTTCGAGATTCATCCAAGATCGTGCGGGAGACAGCCGGCACCGCCTTGGTGTACATCGGCGAACCGTCCGTGGATGCCTTAATCGAGAATCTGTCGGACAAGGATTTTGTCGTCCGTTGCCACGCCGCCCGTGCGTTGGGCGGCATGACCACCGATTACCAAATCGGCCGGACTTGGGTCCGGACCCCCAAAGTAGTCGATGCCTTGATCGGCGCACTCAAGGACCCAGATCGAGCTGTCCGCGAGGACGCTGCAATTGCACTTGGCATGATCGGTGACCCGCGGGCCGTTGACGCCCTGATCGAAGCCATGAGAGACGGCGCTGTCAAACGGCACGCTATCGCCTCGTTGGGTATGATCGGTGACGCACGCGCACTCCCCGCCGTGCTCGATGCGTTGAAGGGCAAGGGAATCAAGCAACAGGGCTCACCTACTCCTGGCTGCATCGTGAGCGAAGAGGCCCTCATCAAGGAGGCGGCCGCGACGGCACTCGGTCAGTTCCGCGATCCCCGCGTGATCCCCGACTTAATCATGTTGCTCAAGGACGGGTCGCTCCGCGAAAAGGCTGCGGCGGCGCTCACCGTCATTGGAGACTCAGCCATCGAACCGCTGGTGTCGTTTCTCCACGACCCGAAAGCCTCGGAAGTGGAAGCGGACATGGAACGGGTGCTGTCCTATGCCTCGGTACGTCTGAGCGCCCAGGATGCTTTGAAACTCATCGTCCTCCAAACGTTGGAACGGCTC
>JANDJK010000049.1 GCA_024330925.1 Nitrospira sp. | reverse complement strand
TGTGTCCAGACGATTCCGTCGAAGGTGAAGAGATAGACGGCACCACTGTCAGCGGCGACAGTGTCGTTGGAGGGCGCGCCTACGGCGAGGGTTCGACCATCCGCCGAAAGACTCACAGTGGTGCCGAACTGCTCGCCCGCTTCGGGGAGTGAGGCGTTGAGCACCGCTTGCTGAGTCCAGAGACTTCCAGTGCGGACGAAGACACGCACGGCTCCACCGTCGATGGCCCCGTGGTCCGCCAATGGAACTCCAACGGCGAGGGTGCTGCCGTCCTCGCTCAGCGCAAGGCTAAAGCCGAGCCAATCGCTTGCTCCAGGACTTGAGGCTCGCAATTCGGCCTGGAGATCCCAACTGCTTCCGTTCCGGACAAAGACGTAGACGGCCCCACTGTCGACAACGGTACCGTCTTCCAATGGAGCGCCAACGGCGAGGGTCTGGCCGTCGGCGGAGAGGGCGACACTGAATCCGAAGAAATTTCCATCGTCAACCGAGGAAGCCTTCCTATAGCCAATGGCCGGCAGCGTACTCACGACTGACACTGGGGTAGAGTCGGTGCAGCCGGCAGCATTGCAGGCTTGCACGATGTAGCGGGCGTTGATCCGCGATGGCAAAAAGACCTCGTGGTCGTAATCAGTGCGATCCGCCGGCAAGGAGGCGATCTCGGAGAAGCCAGCTCCCGTTTCCGGTTCTTCTAACAGTCGATACTCTGTCTCGCCGGTAACATCTTGCCACGTGACGTGAAAGGTCTTGATCGCAGTCGGTGTCAGGGTGACGTTCAGAGGTGCGGGCGGGCGAGCAAGACTCCCTCCGCTTCCAATCCCGACGCCGCCTCCTCCGTCGGCGCAGGCGACCAGCCCGCCAATTACGGCGATCAGGCCTCCATTGAGACTTGCCTTCGCGAGTTGATGGAACGGTGAAATGGATGGCATGGTTTGTGTCCTCCATCGGATTACTGTGTGAGTCTTTGTCGCGACCCGTCGAACTCTCTGTGTGCTTATCTGTAGTCTGGTGTTGGGTGTTTCCGCTATTCCTCGATAGGAAGGAGGCAATGCCTACGAAAGAGGGGATGTTCACAGAATGGGGGTGCTGATCATGAGAGAGGCGCGAAAGGGAAGTGGGGTGGATGTTTGTGGACCGGCAGTCTGGTGTTTCGACGACAGGAAATGAACGAAACGGGACTTCACGAACGGAACCCCTCTATTGTTGGACTCCGTTCATGTGCGTCCGAGATCAGCGAGTGGATTCCGACTTCCGTGCGCGATCGACGAGCAAGTTGGGCGGCTGGCCGATCGGCTCGACGTTTTTGGGTGATGTCTTTGAGCCTGTCCGCTGCTTGGTCGGGGTGATCTCGACGTCGTTCTCGTGGTTCTTGCCCCTCAGGCAAATCATTGATGTCTCGTGTGAGAAGTGTCGATCGATAGGCTGAGCAGAAGATAACTTTCAAAGGTTTTGCTTTTCGATCAGCGATCAGCAACGACGGTTAGCTTGAGCCTGAAAGAGGAAGGATCCGATCTCAAAAAGATGGGTTCCAAGCGAATGGCAGAAGACATGGCGATGAACCGGTTGCCTTCGTTGAGCAGGAGCACTGGGATGAGCGGCTAGCTTCTCGTGTAAAACGGCAGGTTGTGGACCGTGGCCTGGTGGCGTTGTCCCTCGATCTCGACGGTGAGCGTGGTATCTGATTGAGCGAAGTCGCGCAGGGGAAAGCCGAAGGCAATGACCCGGTTCAAGAGCGGCGAGAAGGTTGCACTGGTGACCCAGCCGACTTCGCGGTTGCCGCTGAACAGTTTGGCGCCTCGCGGCGGGAGGATCTGTTCCTCCAACACAAGCCCGACCATGTGCCGCCGGACCTGGCCGTAGGTGTCCATCCGAGCCATGACTTCCTGACCGGGATAACAGCCCTTGTTAAGACTATAGGCTTTGTGTTCCAGATTGGCTTCCGGCGGGACGATCTCTTCGGTCAACTCCGCCCCGGCTTTCGGCAACCCTGCTTCAATTCGCAAGGTCTCGAGGGCCTGCCGGCCGATCGGCTTGATCCCATGGGAGTGGCCTGCTTCCCACAGCCGATTCCACGCCACCGGCAAGGCATCGGCCGGCAGCATGACGGCAAGATCGATGTCGCCCGTTTCCTCCGTCCGCATCACCAGAGCGACCTGGTCTCTGATCCGAGCGGTGACGAACGTCACCGGCTTCAGATCCGACCCATCGACGCCGAAGGCCGACTGAACCACAAGCGGAGCTTGGGGACCGCTCACGAGCAGCAACCCCCAACTCTCGGCGCAATTGTCTATTTTGGCCTTGGTGCCATAGAGGAGAAATTTTCGCAGGGTCTGATAGGTCGTCTCGCCGATCTCGCCGACGTCTTCGATCATGATGGCGTCGGGTTGTCTGTACAGGCGGAAATAGGTCAGCATCTTGCCTTTGTGATTCAGCAGGCTGGAATAGCATCCCTGCCCCGGTTGAAGGGCCAAGACGTCGTTGCTGACGATGCGTTGGAGCCACGTCACGTGGTCTTCGCCGGTCACGCGAACCTTCCCCCGGTGCGAGAGATCGGCCACGCCGACGGACTGGCGCACAGCGTGGTATTCGGCGATCGGGTCACCATAATGGGCTGGGACTTCCCAGCCGGTCACCTCTTCAAACGACGCGCCGAGCTGCATGTGATGAGTGTGTATAGGTGAGCGTTTCATCGTGCAGGAGCCTGGGTTGAGCGATTCTGGTTCAACGCGAACCTAATCATTCGATTCGGCGGTCCTCATCGAGCGCCAGCTAGAATCTCTTCCACCAGATCTCTTGTGCGCGCCGACATCTCGTTGCGCGTGACGATTCGATCGACGCCAAGCGATCGGGCCTGGTTCCACGTTGCAACGTCCTCGTGGCTGGCATAAGCCAGTACCGGAATGGTCGCGAAACGCCGATCTTCCTTGAGCGTCTTGAGGGCCTGAAACGCATCGATGCTACGATCATGCATATCGATGAGCACTATGGCAGGATGAAGTGCTAACACCTTTTCTGTTATGTCACTTTGGGTTCTGGCCTTTTCCAGGCGATACCCCTGCGGTAAGAGGGCTTCGCGAATTTTGGCATAAAAGAACACATCATTGACCCCGACTAGCACGGTCTTGCGGGAATCGGCATCATCGTGCTCGGGAGTCGGATTCGTTGAGATGGTCATGGGAAGGACTCTCTTTTGTACAGGAGTTTTGGTACAGGCGGAGCGCCACTCTCGTTTTTTCAACACAGTCGCTACAACCTGGGAACCAGGAACCGACAACTGACGATTGTTGTGTCAGTTCAGCATGCTGATCAAACGACCCAGGGCCTTCCTGGCGACGGTATAGTTCTGGTTGAGCGCGAGCGCCTGTTTGTAGGAACTGATGGCATCCGCCCATTGCCCTTTCTTTTCGTATACCCGGCCAAGGTTCAGATAGGGGAAGGCTGGGCTTTCGTATCGCTTGGCGCACATCGCCTTTTTGAACCAAACAATGGCCTCATCCAGCTCGCCTTTCTCGATTAAGTAGACGCCGATGTCATTGTAGGGATTGCCCAGATCTGGATCCCGCGCAATGGCCTTCTGACATTCCTCGATGGCGTCGTCCAGTCGTCCCATAAAACTGTAGGTCCATCCCAAAAAAGTATAGGCCTCGGCGGTCGGATGACAGGCAAGGGACTGTTTATAAAGATTGACAGCTTCTTCCAAGTCACCTTTCATTTGTCGTTCAAATGCCTGTTGAAAAAGATCCCATGCCTGCCGCTTGTCTTCCTCACGACCTTCGCCTTGGAGAAGAAAATCTTGGACATCCATGGTTCCATCGCCACTCGTCCGACATGCAACACCTCAGTTGCTCGTTCCACTAATTCACAGTGGACACGGAGGAACACAGACCAGGTTGCATGCCCTCTTCCTGCTGTTTCAGTTTGTTCCTAATCAACTCGGCCCCGTATCGTCCTGACAACAACATGGAGCCAAAGGCCGGTCCCATCCGAGGGGTTCCATACACGGCTGCAACAGCGAGGCCAATGACGAAGCAATTGGGGTAAACCTCGCCTGTCCGTTCAACCACCTCGGCTTCGGATCGCGAAACCCACATCGCACCGTTGCCGGGCACTGGTTGATAGAGATTTCGCTTGTGTAAAAGTTGTACTACAACAGCGTCATGTCCTGTGGCGTCCACGACGAGCTTACTTTCAAGGGCAATCGGATCCACGTGAATCACATCGTGTCCCGCCATTTCCGCTGTCGTGTTATTGACCACGACGCCTTCTAATAATCCGTCTTGGCGGAGAATCAAGTCCACCACACGGGTCAAATTTAAAACCTTGGCGCCGGCTTGGTAGGCGGCGGTAATAAGGGCACCTGTGGCGTGAGGTGGATCGACGATGTACATACCAGCACAGTCCGGTATTTTCTTGCAGGGAACACCGAGCTCTTCGAGGATCTCGTTTGCCGGTTCGCAGATCGTGGCTTTGTTCATCAAATAGCCGCCCTGCCAAAACCCTCCTCCCAGCGCAAGGCTTTGTTCCACAATCAAGGTTCGAAAGCCCATTCTAGCGAGGTCACGTGCACACAGTAGCCCCGCGGGGCCTGCCCCTACGATGATCACGTCGCTCTCGATGAGCTGGTCAAATTCCCTATAGTACTCCCGGGCAATCTGTCGGGTGATGTCCCGCTCTCTGAGAGGGGCTGGTAAAGGCTTGTTCATGACATGCTCCTTGACTGTGGTTCATCAAAAAAGAGCGACAGTTGACGCCAACGTGTCTGATTGAGTCTGTGTTGTCACAGATACAGTTCTGCGCCTGCTCGCAAGAATTCCTCCGCTTTTTCTCTCATGCCCACCTTTAATGCCTGTTGTTCGTCAAGTTGCTTCTTGGCTGCGTACTCACGGACGTCTTGTGTGATCTTCATCGAGCAGAAATGTGGTCCGCACATGCTGCAGAAGTGCGAGACCTTCGCAGCCTGGTGGGGCAACGTAGCATCGTGGAATCGGCGTGCCGTATCGGGATCGAGCGAGAGGTTGAATTGATCCTCCCATCGAAATTCAAATCGGGCCTTGGACAGAGCGTTGTCGCGGATTTGTGCTCCCGGATGGCCCTTCGCCAAGTCCGCCGCGTGCGCAGCGATCTTGTAGGCGATCACACCAGCCTTGACGTCCTCTCGGTCTGGCAGCCCCAAATGTTCCTTCGGCGTCACATAACATAGCATCGCGCAGCCGTACCAGCCGATCATTGCTGCGCCAATGCTGGAGGTGATGTGGTCGTAGCCGGGAGCGATGTCGGTGGTCAACGGCCCGAGCGTGTAGAAGGGGGCCTCATGGCAGGCCTTGAGTTGTTTTTCCATATTGGCTTGGATCATGTGCATCGGCACATGCCCCGGTCCTTCGATCATCACCTGTACGTCGTGCTTCCACGCGATTTTGGTTAGTTCGCCGAGGGTTTCTAATTCGGCGAACTGCGCCTCGTCGTTCGCGTCGGCAATGGAGCCGGGGCGCAATCCATCACCCAGACTGAAGGCGACATCATATGCTTTCATGATCTCGCAGATTTCCTCGAAGTGGGTGTAGGCAAAATTCTCCTGATGGTGTGCCAAACACCACTTGGCATGGATCGAGCCACCGCGTGAGACAATGCCGGTCATCCGCTTGGCGGTAAGCGGCACGTAGGCCAGCCGCACGCCGGCGTGGATTGTAAAATAATCCACTCCCTGCTCAGCCTGTTCGATCAATGTGTCTCGATAGATTTCCCAGGTGAGGTCTTCGACCTTACCACCGACTTTTTCCAGCGCCTGATAAATTGGCACGGTGCCAATGGGCACCGGCGCGTTGCGGATGATCCATTCGCGGGTTTCGTGAATGTTGGGGCCGGTGGAGAGGTCCATCACCGTATCCGAACCCCAGCGGATGGCCCAGATCATTTTCTCGACTTCTTCCTCGATGGACGAGGCGATGGCCGAGTTGCCGATGTTGGCGTTGATCTTCACGAGGAAGTTGCGGCCGATGATCATAGGCTCGCTCTCTGGGTGATTGATGTTCGACGGGATGATCGCGCGGCCTCTGGCCACCTCGTCGCGGACGAACTCCGGGGTAATGACGGCCGGGATGCTGGCGCCCCAGGCGAATCCTGGATGTTGCCTCATGCCGCTGTGGCTGTTGCGGGATGCCAACTCCTTGGCCAGCTCCCGCGACTGGTTTTCGCGAATGGCAACGAATTCCATTTCGGGGGTGATAATGCCCTTGCGGGCATAGTGGAGCTGTGTCACGTTTTTCTCGGGCTTAGCCCGCAATGGTTTGCGCACACGGGGGAACCGAAGATGCTGAAGCTTGGGGTCGGAGGCACGCTGGCGGCCATAGACGGATGAGACGTCATCCAGTTCCTCCACATCGCCGCGATCGAGTATCCAGCGGCGTCGCAGCGGCGGCAACCCCGCTCGCAAATCAATTGTGACGGAAGGGTCGGTGTAGGGGCCCGACGTATCGTAAACAGTAATCGGTGGATTAGGAGTCGGAGGGCCGCCGTTGGCAGAGCGGGTCGGAGTCAGACTGATCTCACGCATTGGCACCCGCACCCCTGGGAACTTCCCCTCCACGTAAACTTTTCGAGAGGCGGGGAACGGTTGGGTGCGCAGTGAAACAGCTGACTCGGCCGCTGTCGAAACCGTTGAACTGTTGGTATCGACGGCTCCCTGCTTGAAATGCTCATCCATGATCGAAATCCTTTCGTGATGAAGTACGGGATGTTAGAAGATGCTCGCTGTGCCCGATGCTATGCCTCCTCATGATGAAAAAAGCCGCACCCCCCAGCTTTGGGGGGTACGGCTGACCCTTCATCCTACCCGTTATCTATCCGGCTTCCCTACGCTGGTATTACCCAGGTCAGGTTATGAGGGTCGTCCGTCCGAGCGGACTCTCAGCCGTGAGGCTCCCCTAGCTGTTGGTCAGCATCATAGGTCTCCTTGCAAGATGAAGTCAACCGCCCGTTAGCCCTATGGGGGAGGGGACGTGATGTTCGTATGGGGGGCTTCAGGCCCATTATGATGAAGGGGGCTCTTGTGCTAATCCTCTTCGTTGCATGTGAGGGGAACCTGTCTGTAGAATCACGTTCATCGTAGGGGGGAAACGGTGAAAGCAAACGTCACGGCGCCGAAACCGATCACCGAGTATCAATCATTGACGGCGGATGAATTGTGCAGGCGAACGATCGAGGCCAAGCGGGCACTCGGTGATCGTGTGATGGTCTTGGGGCACAATTATCAACGGGACGAAGTGATTCAACACGCCGACTTTCGGGGGGATTCCCTGCTGCTGTCCAAATGGGCGGCGGAACGGTTAGAGCGGCCTTACGTCGTGTTTTGCGGCGTTCACTTCATGGCGGAGACGGCGGACATCTTGAGTCGCTCCAATCAGACGGTCATTTTGCCCGATATGGCTGCCGGCTGTTCGATGGCGGATATGGCATCGATTGAGCAGGTGGAGCAGTGTTGGGAATCGCTGGGTCGTGTGGTACCGGTCGAAGAGACTGTCATGCCGGTGGTCTATGTTAATTCAGCGGCTGTCCTCAAAGCGTTTTGCGGGGAACATGGCGGCATCACCTGCACCTCGTCTAATGCCAGAGCCGTCTTTGAATGGTCGTGGGCAAAACGGGAGAAGGTGTTGTTTTTCCCCGATGAGCATCTTGGTCGCAATACGGCAAACGCCATGGGCATTCCTCGCAACGAGATGATCGTGTGGGATCCCTATCAGCCCAACGGTGGCAACACTACAGAGTCTATTCGGCGCGCCAAGCTGATTCTATGGAAAGGCCATTGCAGCGTGCACCAGATGTTTCAGCCTGCGCACGTCGAGTATTTTCGAAAACAATATCCCAACGGCCGCGTCATTGTGCATCCCGAGTGCCATGAAGACGTCGTCAACAAAGCTGATCTTGTGGGGTCAACCGAGTTTATCATCCGCACCGTCTCGGCCGCACCGGCGGGCACGATTTGGGCGGTTGGTACTGAGCTGAACCTGGTGAATCGCCTGAAGCGGGAGCAATCGGACAAGAAAATTTTCTTCCTCTCCTCAACCATCTGTCAGTGTGCCACCATGTTTAGAATTGATGCCGCACATCTCTGTTGGGCGATGGAAAATCTAGCCGAAGGGTACGTTGTCAATCATATCGTCGTGCCGGAAGATGACAAACGGTGGGCAAGGGTTGCACTGGAGCGAATGATGGCCGTCAGCTAGCTCGGACAGGCCATTTTGCGTTATAACATTTTGACAGTGAACGAAATGCGACGACTGCCAACCGAAAACTGACAATCAACAACGCCAAATTCTTCTCCACCATCTCCGTTCATGGATTATAAAGCCACCCTGAACTTACCGCGGACTAATTTCCCCATGAAGGCCAATCTGCCACAGCGGGAGCCGGAACTCCTCGCCTGGTGGGAGGAACAGCAGCTCTATGCGCGGATTCAGGAGCGCTGCAAGGGACGGCCGCGATACGTTTTGCATGACGGGCCTCCCTATGCCAATGGGCACATTCATATCGGTCATGCCCTGAACAAAATCCTCAAAGATATTATCGTGAAGTCCAAGACCATGGCCGGCTTTCATGCACCCTACGTACCCGGATGGGACTGCCATGGTCTTCCGATTGAGCATCAGGTACTGAAAGAGCTTGGTGAGAAAAAACACCACCTTGATGTACTGACAATTCGCGCGTTGTGCCGCACCTATGCAGAGCAGTATGTCACGATCCAGCGAGAAGAATTCAAACGCCTTGGTGTGTTGGGCGAATGGGAGCACCCTTACTTGACCATGACGCCCGATTATGAGGCGACCATCATCCGCGAGTTCGGAAAGTTTGCTGAGCGGGGCGGGGTCTACAAAGGTCTCAAACCGGTCTTGTGGTGCACGCAGGATCAAACAGCCTTAGCTGAAGCTGAGGTGGAGTACGACGACCACACGTCTCCATCCATTTACGTCAAGTTCCCGATTGTGGTGACGCCTGTCGCACTGAGTCGCCTGTTCGGCAATGTGGCGTTTTCTAAGACGGTTCGCTCGGTCTCCGTGGTCATTTGGACGACCACTCCGTGGACTTTGCCGGCCAATCAGGCAGTTTGCCTCCATCCAGAGTTTGACTACGCGTTTGTGCAGGTTGAGGATGAGGTGCTGATTGTGGCGGAGAAGCTTGTGGAACAGGTGGCAAGGAGTTGCCATCTTGGGGCGTATCACGTGATTGGGACAAGAAAGGGAGCCGACGGCTTTGAGGGAGTAAAAACGCAACGGCCCCTTTCCATGGGCCTGTCACCCATTCTGCTGGGGAAATTTGTCACGCTGGACCAGGGGACTGGCTGTGTTCACATTGCTCCGGGACATGGGATGGAGGACTATCTGCTTGTCCTCGAACACAACGCTAAGGTGTCTTCAGGGGAAAAGCTGGAAATCTTGGCGCCGGTGGATGAGCGAGGGCGATTTACGGACAGGGTCAAGGACTTCGCCGGCCATCACGTCTTTGACGCTAATCCCAAGATTGTGGAGCGGTTGCGGGAAAACGGGCGATTGTTATGGAGCGGCACACTCAACCATTCCTATCCCCACTGCTGGCGGTGCAAGAGTCCCGTCATTTTTCGTGCGACGGAACAGTGGTTCGTTTCGATGGACATCAATGATCTGCGACGGGAGGCCTTGGCTGAAATCGAGCGGGTGCGCTGGATTCCGGCCTATGGACGGGACCGTATCGCTGGCATGATTGAAAATAGACCCGACTGGTGCCTCTCGCGTCAGCGGGTGTGGGGGGTGCCGATAGTAGGGTTCACCTGCACTTCTTGTCGAACGCTGCTGGTGGCCCCATCCGTTATTGAACATGTTGCGACTCTTGTTGAGAGGCACGGAGCCAACATTTGGTTTGAGCGATCGGCGGCGGAGCTGTTACCGGACGGAACAGTCTGCGCCCGTTGTGGTGGGACGTCGTTTGAAAAGGAACGGGACATTCTCGACGTATGGTTTGAATCGGGCATCAGCTACGCGGCGGTATTGAAGCCCAGAGGGTGGTGGCCCGCCGATCTCTATCTTGAAGGGTCCGATCAACACCGGGGGTGGTTTCACAGTGCTCTGTTGGCCGGAGTCATAACGGACCAGTGCGCGCCGTACAAGGCAGTATTGACTCATGGGTTCGTGGTCGATGGGCAAGGGAAGAAAATGTCAAAATCCGCCGGCAATGTAGTGGCACCCCAGGACGTCATTAGGCAGTACGGCGCTGAAATCCTCCGGTTATGGGTGGCAGCGCAGGATTATCGCGAAGATCTTCGCATTTCGCAGGAAATTTTAAACCATTTGATCGAAGCCTATCGTAAGATCCGCAATACCTGCCGGTTTCTTCTGAGCAACCTGTACGATTTTGATCCAGAGCAAGGCCGTGTGCCTTATGAGGCATTGTCGGAATTAGACCGTTGGGCCCTTTTACGACTAGCGGCACTGATTCCCAAAGTGACTACGGCTTATGAAGCGTTCGAGTTTCATACCATCTTTCACACCCTCAACAATTTCTGCTCGGTGGATCTGAGTGCCGTGTATTTGGACATCTTGAAAGATCGGTTGTACACCTTTCGCAAAGATTCCCTCGTCAGACGCAGTTCTCAGACCGTGTTGTTCGAACTGCTGACGGCGTTGACCAAATTGATGGCCCCCATTCTGAGCTTTACGGCTGAGGAGATCTGGCGCATGTTGCCAGAGACCACGGGCAAGGGGGCTGATGCAATCAGCGTGCATCTGGCTTCGTTTCCGGTCGTCGATCCCCGCTGGGTTGATTCGGCGTTGGCTGATCGCTGGGATCGGCTTTTGAAGGTTCGGGAAGCGGCGTTGGTTGTCCTCGAAGAACAGCGTCGGGAGAAACTGATCGGTTCCTCGCTTGAAGCTCGCCTGATTATTGAAGCGAATGCCGAATGGTTTGAGCTGCTCAAACAGTACGAGGCGGATCTTCCCGCTGTCTGTATCGTGTCGCAGGTCGAATTGAGGGAAAGTGACCGATTTCAGAAGAAGCCGGAATTTCTGGTGCGCGTGTGTAAGGCAACAGGCAACAAGTGCGAGCGGTGCTGGAACTATCGAGAGACTGTCGGTCGTGATGTCGAACATCCGACATTGTGCGATCGGTGTCTGGAGGCCATTCGTTGAACGGCTCTTCTTTGCCCCACTTCTTCCTGGCTTCCCTCACCGGTGCTGTGATCGCTCTGGACCAGGTGACCAAGCTGCGCATCATGCAAACGATGCGGCTTCATGAGTCCATTCCCGTTATTCCCAATTTTTTCAGTGTGACGTATATCAGGAACCCGGGCGCGGCGTTTGGCCTTCTGGCTGGTAGCAGTCAGACGTTTCGGATGTTTTTTTTCGGCGCGACCTCCCTGTTGGCGCTCGCACTGCTGGGCACGATCCTGTTGCGAATGTCTGAGCGAGACCGAATGGGCCGCTACAGTGTTGCCGGCATCTTAGGCGGTGCCATTGGTAACATGATCGACCGAATCAAATATGGAGAAGTGATCGACTTTTTGGACTTTTACATCAACGATTACCACTGGCCGGCTTTCAACGTGGCAGATTCGGCCATCACCATCGGCGTGATCTGTTTGATTATTCATTTTGCACTGGAAAAGAAAGAGGACTCCTCCTCTTCCGAGGGGAGGTCCTCTGGTCCCTAGAGTAAAGAAGAGCCTCCTCTGCCCGCTACCGTCTTTCGGTGTAGGGGAGAGAGCGGGTAAGCATCAATGTTGGTGCGGAAGGACGTCAGGCTGGCAAGGGAACGATGAATCCCCCCTTTTCCCTGAATTGTTGCTGCTGCTCTGGTGAGAACATAAAGATCGGCTCACTGTGACAGAATTGACATTCCTTCGAAGTCACCGATGCGTCCGGCTCTCCAATGCTGACCAAATACTCCTTCGCCAGTTTCAGCGCCGTGGCTTCGTCTGTCGTCATGACGTCAAAATGAATCCGGCCGTTCTTTCCCATTACCCACGTGTCGTAGACATGCACCGTATCTGCTGCCATGGCGAACGCTCCTTTCACTGAATGATCAACAGCACTGCAGCACCGAGCATCATACGGTAATAGGCGAAGAGGCGCAAGGTGTGCCGCTGAACATAGGACAGGAACGCAGCGATGACGGCCCAGGCGACTAAAAATGAAACGATCATGCCGATGCCAAGCACGAGGAAATCTTGGTCTGTAAACGTGGCCCTGGCTTTCCAGGTTTCGTACAGAGTGGCTGCGATGATGGTGGGGAGAGCCAAAAAAAATGAGTACTCAGTTGCCACTTTTCGGTCAAGTCCTACCAGCAAACCGCCAATGATGGTGGAGCCGGAACGGGACATGCCAGGAATGAGAGAAGCGCATTGTGCCAGGCCAATCCATGCAGCATGAGAGAGACGGATGTGTTCGAGCGCCGTTATGCGCCGTGGGAGCTTGGTTCGTTCGACGAGCAGAATAATGAGGCCACCCACGATGGAGGTGAGACCAACGGTCTGAGGGGTAAACAAGTGAGCCGTGATCCATCTATGGAGCAACAAGCCAACCAGTGCTGCCGGAAGAAATGCAATGCCCAGACCGATGACAAACCACAGATGATGGTGGGTTCTGAGCGATAACTGAAGGTAGGCCGACCATGAAGGGCATTTGCCCTGTTTGACCAAAGCGCGAAGTTCCGTCTGCTCTTGCCACGCTCCAGAGAGGAGCCGGCCGATTTTTTCACGCTCAAAGACCAGGACGGCTAAAATTGCACCGAGCTGGATCGCGATCTCGGTGTTCGCGGCTGTTTCGCCGGTGAAGCCCAGCGCGTGGCCGGCCAGGATTAGATGCCCTGTTGATGAGACGGGGAGAAATTCGGTCAAGCCTTCGACGATGCCAAGGATGACGGCGAGGGCGGGACCCCCTTCATTCATAGAGAACTCCATCTACGAACAATTCCTCTGTTACTGTGATTCATCAGTATGCTTCGTCTCCGTGTGATAAGTGCGAGGAGTGATCTTCACAAAGGGAGCATTGTTCGTCAAGCGAGCGATTCAAATGAGGCAGCCAATGGGAGACGCCAACGGTCAAATCTGTTGACAAAGGCGGATTGTTGGCATACACCAATTAACAAGTTGGAAGCAAGTGTGGGTGATCCTGGTAATGTAGTTGGAGGAAACGCTGCGAGACGTATACGTTGTGATTGAGAAGGGGAGGTTGTCATGAGGCGGGAGTGGATGGTGGGAATCATGGCCGGAGCGCTGCTGGCAACAGGCTGTGTCTCCAACTCCAAATATCAAGAGGCGGTGGCAGAGGCGGAAAGCATGAGAGAAGAATTGGTCAAGGTGCGGGAGCAGCGAATCGCTCTGGAGCAGCAGGTGAGGGCCTTAAAGGAATTGAATGCCAAGTATAGCAGCGAGGCCAATGCCGCTCGCGATGAGTTGCAGCGGCTTGAGCACAGCCGAGACAAAGAACGGGGCAGGATGGAGGGAAAAACCAGTGAACTAGAGGAAAAGATCAGGACGCTCTCCGCTCAAAACCGGAACCTTCGTCAAGAATTACAGGATGTGAGGCGCCACAATGAGACATTGAAGTCAATGGTCGCACGGTATCAGAAAGAACTGAAAGATCGGACTCAAATGCCACTGGTACCGCCTCAAGGGGGCTCACCTGCGTTGTCTGGGGTAGCTCCTGCCGTTGGTATGGTGAATGTCAATAAGGTGTCGGCAAGCGACTTGGTCCTGTTGTTGGGAGTGAACCAGGAAGAGGCGGATCGGATCGTCAACAATCGCCCCTATCGGGTCAAAGGCGAGTTGGTGGCCAAGAATGTGCTGACGAAGGACGCGTTCGACAAGATCAAAGAGCGGATCACCGTGAGTCAGTAGGCGAAGCCGCCCGGCCGTTTCCTTGTGAGGCAGTTCGAGAGGGCCGTTCCCATTGAGGGAACGGCCCTCTCAGTTTCTGGGACTGATCGTGACAGCGAGTTCGGCCTCGTGGCTCTCCCGCTCATGCAGGATGCCCAGGAGAAGCAAGTTGGCCGGCAATCTCGTCGAGCGAGCGAAAGGAGAGACCCAGCTTACGACAGACGAGCGCCTGTCGATCAAACCGATTTTTTGTGCGGATCAGATGCGCCAACGTGCGAAGGTCCACTCGCCCCCATGCGGCGAGATGAAACACGGAAAGCGGATAGTCGGTGCCGAACAGCAGACGATCGTGGAGCTCGGGGTGTCGGCGTAGAAGCAAAAGCATCTTGAGGCGATGGGGTTGTGTCAGGGAGGAAATGTCCGCATAGAAGTTGGGGTACGCGGCGCAGAACATGCGAAGCGTCGGGAAAAACCGCTCGTACACCATCAAGCCAGAGCTACAGGCATGAGCCGCGATGACGGTGACGCCTTCGTCCAACGCCGTGCGGAGCCGGTCCGGATCGCCGAGCGATTGATCTATCCTGTTTAAACTGAACTCATACCCAACGTGGCTGAGCAGCGGAAGGTTGCATTCCCTGAGCGCACGGTAGAATGGCCGGTATCGCCGATCGGCGGGATCGAAGCCCTGGCTGTTGGGCAGACTCTTGATCAGGATCGCTCCATGCTCAGCACAGCGGTGGACTTCTTCGACCGCGTCTCTCCGTTGCGGATTGATCGACGGGCCGGCCAGGAAACGGTCTGGATGAGCCTGTACGGTACGAAAGACGTAGTCGTTGGCGACGAGAAACTCCGTTCGGGACCGGTCCAAGCGTCCCGCTTCATCGTACACCCCGTCCATTCCGAGTAAGACGGCTTTGTGTACGAGCCGCGAGGTCCGCAGCTCATTGAGCAAATCATCAAGGTATTTCCGATTGGCTTGCTGCGGGTGGTGGGGGGAGAGGTTGTGTTTCCAGAGAAGAAAGCGAAACAGCGGGCTCTTGAGCCTGCTCGGCGAAATATAGCAGCCGTTGTTTCCCTCGGGGAGGGCGGCCAGGTGGACGTGGCAATCGATCAGACGGTTGGTCGTGTCGGCCATCGGCGTTCTCCTTTGACCGCTCAGATCCACGCCGGTCGAGCATCTTCCTCCTCCGAAGTCAGCATGGCCTGTTCCGGTGCAGTCATAAAACCGCTCTTGTCTCCCCCCGCCTGAGTGAGGCACCGATACACATATCGTCAACAATGGTATCAGCCTCAGCAGCTCGGTGAATCGAGCATGGAACCCCCATCACATGATCGGGCGGTTTAGACCTGGCTCTTCGAGCCCAATCGTTCTCTAGCGATCTGTTTTACGCCGCGCAGGTCTAGTTTTCCCGTTCCGAGCACCGGCAAGGCATCGACCTTGATGAAGTCGTGCTTGTTGGGAATGAACAAGTTGGGGAAGCCGCTTGCCGACAGTTTTTCCAACACGCTAGGAATGAGCTGCTCGTCAAGGGTATGGAGCACCACCAATTTCTCTCCCTTTTTGTCGTCCGGGACGCCGGTTACGGCAAAGACCTGCACCTCGGCACCGATGGCCTGGTGCAGGGCCTCTTCGACGCGCCCGTGCGGAACCATTTCTCCGCCGATTTTGGAAAAGCGAGACAGTCGGTCGGTGATCGTCAAGAAGCCGTCGTCGTCAAGCGAGGCGATGTCGCCTGTGACGTACCAACCGTCGCGCATGACCTGGGCCGTCAGGTCCTCGCGGCCGAGGTACCCCTGCATGACGTTCGGGCCCTTGACGAGCAACAGGCCCGGTTGGCCCGGAGGGAGGAGTTCCCATGTGTCCGGATCGACGATCCGAACAGAGACACCAGGAATTGGTTGGCCGACCGTGCCTCGCCGCGACGCCACTTGATAAAAGCCGGCGGCACGGTAGTCCGGGCAATTGGCTGAAATCACTGGCGAACATTCTGTCACGCCGTAGCCTTCGACCGGAGCGATTCCAAATTTGGTTTGGAAGGCGTCAACGAGGCGAAGCGGCAGTTTTTCCGCACCGGTTAGAACGATCCGCAGGCTGCCAAATTGCTCGGGTGTGCAGCGGCGAAGGTACAGTTGCAGGAAGGTCGGCGTCGCGATCAGCAACGTGACCCGATACCGGGCACACAGTTCTCCGATAGCCGTCACATCCAGCGGGGACGGATGAAAAACGATGCCGGCTCCGTTCCTTGTCAAAAGCCAGAGCAGCAGGTAGCCAAACGAATGGAAGAAGGGGAGAACGCCCAATGCCCGGTCATGCTTGCCGATGTGGATGACTTGTGCAGCACCCTCGACGTTGGAGGTGATGTTGAAGTGAGACAACATCACGCCTTTGGGCTCGCCCGTGCTGCCGCTGCTGAAAATAATTGTGGCGAGATCGTCCATTGAGATGGTGCGGGATTGACCGCAGGCGGCTTCAACGAGCCGTAGCGGAGCCGCGAGGGCCAAACACAACGCTGCCAGTTTCTGGGCCGCGCCGATCCCCTTGGCGAGATCTTCCAGCCAGAGAATGGTCACGCCGGTCGGAAGTTCAAGTTTCGCCTTCTCCACGAACTGGCGGCTGGTCAGCACGGTTTTGAGCGAGGCTTGTGTGATAGCCGATTCGAGTCCGGCCCGACCCACTGTGTAATTGAGATTGATGCTGGTCTTGCCCGCGACCGACGCTGCGATGTTGACCAACGCACCCGGCACGCTGGGGGGCAACAAAAGGCCCACGCGAGACTGCCCTTCCCAGTGAGGTTTCAAGGCCCGCGCCAGCGAGATTGTTCCGACCAGGGCCTTGAAACCGGTAACGCGCGGGCGTGCCGCATCCGCCATGGCGAGACCCAAGGGGCGACGGCGCCACGTGCGGAGGACTGGCCGATGCAGCGGTTCTTGATCCGTTTTGCGAAGATACCAGGCCGTTTCACCCAGTTCTCGAATCAGCCGCCGCACTTCATGGGCCGGGGTAGTCGAAGGTTGAGGGGCGCCAAACGATACGGTAACCGGGTAGGGAATTCGTGCGGGCCATTTCCACACGAACCGCCCGCCGCTGA
>JANDJK010000048.1 GCA_024330925.1 Nitrospira sp. | reverse complement strand
AACCGACAAAATTCCCGCACAGCTTTCCGGCCCCTGGCACGAGATCGCCACGCGAGTCGGCCGTCCCCCCGTCCTGTCCTACGCCTCCTATGCGCTGGATAACTGGCGCCGGTTGGACAAGTTGAAACCCATTCAGCTCGACAATATCGTCTTGCTCCAGAACTTCCTCGGCGGGATCGATGAAGAGTGGTTCGTCGTGGTCCACATTCAGATCGAACGGCAAGCTGGCCACGGTCTCGACGGTTTAGTGAGAGCAATCAACGCCGCCTCGCAGGGGAACGACGAGGAGGTTCGGTCCGGCCTGCGAGCCTTGGCCGCCGCGCAAATCGCCATGCGGGACACGTTGCTCCGGATGAAAGAGCGCTGCGATCCCTATATCTATTACACCAGAGTGAGACCCTACATTCATGGCTGGAAGAACAACCCTTCGTTACCGGCCGGTCTCATCTATGAACAGGTCAAAGCCTATAGGGAGCAGCCGCAGCAGTTTCGCGGAGAGACCGGCGCTCAGAGTACCATCGTTCCCTGTCTCGACGCGGGACTCGGCATCCGTCACGCCCCCGACCCCTTGACGGTCTATCTGCAGGAGATGCGGGACTACATGCCACCTCGCCACCGTGCCTTCCTTGAGACACTGGAGAGTCGAACCGACGATCAGGGACGCCCTCTGCTGTCGGGCTACGTTCGCGATCGCAAGCGGCGTCATCCCGAACTGTGGTCCGCCTACTCTCATTGCATCGACCTTTTGGCTCAGTTTAGAGAAATCCACATCGGCTACGCCGATGCGTACATCCATCGCCAACACCAAACCCACACCAGCAATCCTACCTCGGTGGGGACCGGCGGCACTCCCTTCATGACATATCTCCAAAAGCACTTGGACGAAACCAAACAAACCGTCGTGTCTTAGTCCGCTCTTTCGAGAGTGATAGCCCGACACTGGGGTTCTTTCACGCGATTCCTTCTCTGGATTCTTTAGGGAAACTTATTCCTGCTTGTGCGAAGGGCCCCGGCGTAAACTCCACCTGCCATCGGGCAGAGATGGCACATTCTTCGGCTTGGGCAGAAGGCAGTTCGATCGCGAGAAAAAGCAGATAGAACGAGCGCACAAGGCGATCAGGCCGCTCGACGGAGATCCTGCGGTCGTCCACCGAGACAAGAAGTGTCAGCCTTGGATCGACACCCGCTCCCGCTTCGCCTCCGTCGAAGGAGAGGCCGCTCCCTCTCTAAAAGCGGCGCGCTTGTGATCGCCGCATCCGCATACAACGGACCCTGGGAATGTTCGGGCTGCGGCGTGGGATCGTCCTCAAATCGGCAGAACAGATCGTAACACCAATGCACGAACACGACTCCCACGGTCAGCCCTGTTGCCAAAAGAATATGGATCATGCTCTCATTCTTGTGAGATCACTCTCGGACACTGACTGTTTGTTACTCCACGTTTTCCTGCCTCTCCGCGAACGGAAACGGGAACGGTCACCCGGCGATGTCGTGCCGGTTCTCAGTATATCATTCTCCGGCACACCGTCAACGAGCACGGCGCAACTCATTGCCTGAGAAAGCTATTTTACGTTTCCTCCGTCGCCAATCGTGAAAGGCTCGGCAGAAGGCATCGGGCAGACCGAAAACCGGCCGAAAAGGGGGCATCCGTTATGCTCTGCCGTTTATTGAGCAATAACCGCGATGATCCTCAAGGGCCCACCTGTTCCCCCGGCAATTTTCATGGGCAGGGCGATTACCGAAAAGTCACGGGCTGGCAAGCGATCCAAATTGGCGAGGTTTTCAAACACCGGCACCTGATGAGACAGGAGTATCACATGAGTTGCGAAGGTCGTCGATTGACCATCATCAATCGACGCAGTATCAATCCCGACAGCCTTGACCCGCCGTTCACGGACCAGCCATTGGGCAGCCTCCGGGTGCAAACCAGGAAACCGCAGTGCTCGCACACCATCTACCCCTCGCTGCGCGGTTCCCAGATACTGCTCCCGTGAAGGCCAATATCGGCCATAGCCAGTCTCCACCAGCACAATGGCCCGATCAGGAATTCGTCCATGCTCGGCTTCCCACTGGACAAAGTCCTGAACCGTCG
Organism: Nitrospira sp.; assembly: GCA_024330925.1. Lineage (GTDB taxonomy): Bacteria > Nitrospirota > Nitrospiria > Nitrospirales > Nitrospiraceae > Nitrospira_D. Next base: position 15,266 of record JANDJK010000048.1, on the reverse strand, counting down.
TGCGATAATCCCGATCGTTGGCGCATTGAGATTTCACATCCACCCGAACCGCTGGCCCGACCAATTCTTCTAACGGAATCTGATCCACCGTTCGCCCGCCCCGTGAAAAATGAACCGGAGCATCGACATGAGTGCCACCATGTTCGGGCATCTCGATCCGGTTCGAGGCATAGTAATAGCCGCCCTCCGTCTCTCCTGCCTGTTGGATAATCAGGCGAAATTCCTGTTCGGTCGGCCACACGATGGTCTCCCCCCCAAACGCATGGGTTAAATCAACCAACCGAACACCATTCCAATCATATCCGGGGATCACACCATATCCGGAAGTTAGACCATGAGGAGCGCAGCCCGCCGCTGTCACTACCCACACCATCACCGGCACCACCCATCTCCCTGATCCCCCCGTCCTCAACAGTGACATCCCCCTTCTCCTCCTAACTGCAAATGACGAGAAGGACCACTTGCTCAGCCATCTCCATCTGGAGAGCTATGGATAGCCCCCCTCTTGCCTTAGGCAACACAATACGGTCCACGTTGGTCAATGGGCTCTGGACGGTCTCCGTCCCTGCAGAGGCCGGACAGTTCGATCCTTGCAGTTTACTGCCCAAACACCTGCTTCAACAGCGGCTCGATCTCGCCCTTGGCTTCCATCGGATCAAGAATGTCGGTGTCCCCGTAAAAAGTCCCGTTGATAAAAACTTTAGGCAACGTTGGCCAATTGGTCATCCGGGTGAGCGCCTCCCGCTTGGCCGGCTGAGAGAGCACGTCGATCACTTCATAGGGATAGCCGTACTTGTCGAAAAACTGCATGGTCTCCCGCGTAAATCCGCACATCGGCATTTCTTTGGTCCCTTTGCCATAGATCAAGATCTTGTGCGTCCGAATCTCTCGTTGAATCTCCTCTTCAATCGAGTCTGCCATGACGTCAGCCTCCTCTCGAAACCTTTCCTGTTCCTTCCCCATTCTTATAGGTCCTTATCGGCCTTCCTTCATGCTCCCCTATCCGTCATCTTGCTCATCCGGCGTCTTGGCTGTCAACTCCAGCGCATGAATGCGACCATCCTTCAATGGGACATCTAGCGCCTGATAGATCATCCGATGCCGATCCAGCAACGTCTTGTTCCGAAAAGCTGACGACACCACGAGCACTCTGAGGTGGTCCATGGTTCCTGTTCGATCTGTCACCCGCACCACCGCATCTGGCATGCTCTTTCGAATATAGTCTGTCAGAACTTCTACTGTAATCACGCGTCCCCCTTCGTTGTTTCCTTCTCTGTTCTCCTCTTCCTTGCAAGATGTCTTCAACTATTACCCTAGCCGAAGTCTTCTGCTGAAGGCAACGCAATCCCCTGGTTGATATCACCACATGTGGTGGTGGAAATCCACCACCCTGATGTTTTCAGAGGGATTGAAATCCAAATCCCCGCGAAATTTTGGCTTTTGCACCTGCGACTGATCGAGCATGGGCTTTGCGAATGTCTTGGGAGAGAGGGAGAACAGAACAGCCGCACAGGCCATTACCCTTTTTCGCAGGAGGATGCCATGAGCGAATTCAAATCGGGGTTTTTCATGGGTAGCGAAAGCTGCAACGGTCGGGTCCTCATTGTGGATGACGAGCCGGACATCCGTAAGGTTGTTCGGTTGACGCTTCAGAAAGCCGGCTATGAAGTGTTGGAGGCAGAGAACGGGGCAAAGGCCATCGAAACCATCAATACGGGAGAGAACCGACTTCTACTGGACGTCATCATCTGCGACATTCGCATGCCAAAGGTCAACGGCATCGAAGCCATTGCCTATTTCCGGCAGAACTACCCTCGTGTTCCGCTCATCGTGCTCACTGGCTTTCCCGACACCGACATGGCGACCTCGCTCTTGCGGCAGGGGGTCGTTGATTATTTGGTGAAGCCGGTTGAGGGTGACAAATTAAAGGCTGCCGTTGCCCGTGCCATGGAGCAAAGGGAGCTGGCGCGACTATGACCTCTTCTGAACACACTCCATCCAACTCTACAGCGAACCGGCCCCCTCGTCCCCTCAGGGCGACCGACCGACTGCCTCGTATCGACGGTTACGAGGGTTCCCCTGCCCCTCCCACGAAGGTAGCGATCGTGGGAGCAGGGCGAGGGGGGACAGCAATGCTGACACTGCTCCACCAACTGCGAACGGTGAAGGTGGTCGGCATCGCAGATCGCAACCCCGACGCACCAGGACTCCGACGTGCGCGCGAGCTTCACGTGCCGGTCTTTCAGGAAAGCGACAACCTGCTCCGCGTCACCAGTCCAGATCTGGTGATCGACGTGACCGGCGATGAAGCCATGGAGACGATCCTCCGACAACGGCTGCCGGCAGGAGTAGGGATCTTGAGCGGGCCGTCCTCCCGTCTACTCTACGACCTCGTCAAACATGAATTTGCTCTCCAGGCCGAATTGCTTCAGACAGACAAACTCGCCGGTATTGGGTCATTCGCCGCAGGCATTGCCCATGACATCAACAATCCGCTTCAGCTCATCCTGGGCTTGGCCGAAAACCTCACCGAGGAGCAAGATCTTGAAACAGTCCATTTGCAAGCAAGAGACATCGTCGAGGCTGTCAAACGAACTACCGCCATTTGTCGAGATCTAACCTCTTACTCCCGCCGGGCCTCCGGCCGATCAGAGCAAGTCGTCTCCCTTAACGCCAAGTTGGATGAGGCACTCAAAATTGCCCGCTATGCCGTGGGGCTGCAAGACATCGAGGTGCGCAAGTCCTATTGGCCCGAGGCGACGGCGATCGGCAATCCCGACGAAATTCTCCATGTGTTCATCAATCTCATGACTAACGCCATTCAGGCCATGGACCATGGCGGCATCTTGACGATTACCACCGCCACCTGTGATGACACGACGATCGTGAAAATTTCCGATACCGGTCATGGTATTCCCCCGGAGATGATCGGCCGCATCTTCGAGCCTTTTTTCACCACCAAGCCCCCAGGGAAAGGCACAGGCCTCGGTCTGTACAACATTAAAAACGTCGTCCATCGCATGCACGGTTCCATCAATGTCGAGAGTCACCTTGGGCAAGGAACCACGTTTACCATCGTCTTCCCGCAAAACAAACCTGAAGAAGACGGACGCTCATCATGAACCAAGCAGGATCGGACCATCCTTCGCAGACACGATGGGGTCTCAAGACCAAATTGATCCTCTCTATGTTGGTGGTCGGGATTGTTCCGCTCATCGTCGGCCTCGGCATGGCATTCTGGCAAGGTTCACGGGAAATTCGGGACGTCAGCGGGGAAAGCTTCAAAGCGCTCGCCATGGAGGCAGCCCGCAAACTCGACCTGCTGGTCGCAGAAGAAATCACCCAAACCGCCCGTATGGCTAACGATCCGGCGATCATCAGCGAACTGGAGCACCGGCGGGATACCCCGCAGAACCATCGGGGCGCCGCCGTCGAGACGAGCGACTTCGAAGCGAAATGGGCGGCTGGTGAGCCGAACGCCGTGCGCTCTATCATGGAAAACCCGCTGAGCACCCTGTTGCGCGAGTACTACACAGGCATCCACAATGTTCCCGGGCAAGTGCAACCGCCGATTGTCCGCGCCTCCACCAAGATGCTGTTCCTTACCGACATCCACGGCATGGTGGTCGCGGCCATCGGCGAAAAGCCGGAGCTCTACCATACCCAGACCCCCTGGTGGCAGGGCGCCTACCACAAAGCCATCGGACGGCTCTTTATTGAGGACCTCCATTTCGACAAGCGCATCAACTCGTATGTCTTTACTATCTCAGTCCCCGTGATGGACCAATTGCGGTACGAGGTGGTCGGCGTTCTGCATCGGGTGATCGACGCCAAGGAATTCTTTTCTCCGGCCACGCACACCATTCGCTTCGGGAAAACCGGCCATGTCATGCTCATCGATTCCAACGGTCTCGTGATCAGTTGCCCGATCCTGCCCACTGGTGTGCCTCTGTCCGATCCAACTCTCATTCCCTTGGTAACCCCCCTGCAGCCCGGATGGGTCCAAGCATCGAGCGACGGCCATGGGGGGCATTCAACCTCCGTGATCGGATTCGCCCCCTTGCTGGAAACCAGTCGTGCCACCAATGGCTCCATCGATGATGGGTCCTGGCACACGTTCGTCTGGCAAGCATCCGAGGAGATCTTTGCCCCCATCCAACACCTGTTCACCTGGGTGACCATCTTCGGAGTTGTGGGCTTACTGTTACTGGCCGCGCTGGGCTACATCGCAGCCGGGCGCATTGTCACACCGGTTCGGCAATTGATGCAAGCTGCCCAAGCGATCGGCCGCGGGGAACTGAAGACGCCGATCATTATCCGCTCCGGGGACGAGCTGGAAGAGCTGGCCGAAGAGTTCAATCGCATGAATGAGCAGTTGAATGCGGCTTTCGCCGGTCTCACCCACCAAGTCGAATCGAAGACCCGCGAGGTCCAGGAGCTCCGGCAATCAACCGATCAGATTCTGGACGCCGTCTCGACTCCCATCCTCTTGATCGATGCCAACGAGCAAGTCCAATACGCGAACCGGGCTGCACGTGAAACTCTTGACCTTCATCACAATCGGTCATTACCGATGCCGCTGTTCGACCTGCTTCCCCTCGACCCCACCGAGCAACACTCATTGCGACAGGCAATCGGCACCGGTGAAGTGCAAGCCTCCCAACAAATAAAACCAATGGAGCGGGAAGTCATCCTGCGCGACCCTCTGGTTCCAATGAACGAACGCCCCCTTACCGATCACCGGCCAGAAATTCATCTCGGCTCACGCCTCTATCAGTACCAAGCGTTCCGCCTCCCGGCTGGGCCCGGTCACCAATCTGTGATCGGATTGGTTTTGCGAGACACCACCGACGAAAGCCGCCTGCATGAACAACTGATCCAGGCCGAAAAAAGCAGCAGTCTGGGAGTGCTGACCGCCGGAATCGGCCACGAACTGAACAATCCCCTGTTTGGCATCATCGGCTTGGGAGAAGCAATCGCCGAGGAACACAGCCTGGAACGAGCGAAAGCTCACGCTCGCGACATCGTCGCACATGGCCAGCGCATGGCTGCGATTATCCGGGACTTCTCTGGAATGGCAAGCAAAGAGGGAGAGAACCAAGCCATCCCTGTATCGCTGGAAGACGCAATGGATCGAGCCCTGGCACTGGTCGAAGCAACCAGCCCAACAAAAGGCGTCATCGTCACCAAGCTTTATAACGGAGGCATCCACGTCTTGGCCAGGCCGGATCAGCTCCAACAAGCGCTGGCAAACCTGATGACCAACGCGGTCCAGGCCATGAGCGGGACCGGAACCCTCACCTTGACCACGGCCCTGTCCAATCGAACCGCCGTTGCCACTATCACCGATTCAGGGCCCGGCATCCCCCGGCAGCATCTCTCAAAAATTTTTGACCCATTCTTTACTACCAAGAGGCAAGGTGAAGGGTCAGGTCTTGGGCTCACGGTCGCCCGGAGAATTATCCGAAAGTTTGGCGGTGAGCTCCGTATCGAAAGTGACGAGGGACAGGGAACCACCTGTGTCGTCACATTGCCAGCCGTAACCGCTGCAGAAGGAGAACGTTCATGGGCTCCAACCGTTTCACAATCCGAGCCGCAATCGGCTCACTCGTCATCCTAGGAGGTCTCTTCTCCCTGCCCCTCGCCAAAGAGAGCTTTGGCGCCGACGGGATCACACCCGAAAAAGTCGCCGACTATGTCCACGCTGTTCTTGAGGCCAACCGAACAGTCTACACCACCATCATCGTTAATCGTCTGCAACAGAAAGGAATCCTTGCTGCTACAGAACAGTGGGAACAGGACCACACACTGCCACTGCCTGCTCAATTTCTCCAACAGACCGGACGCCTCGTGGCGGAGAGTGGGCGAGGCATTCGCTATCGACTTATCGGCCTGTCACCGATTTATTCGCGCAACGCCCCCGCCACTCAGTTTGAGCGCCAAGCGCTCGAAGCGCTGCAACGCCATCCCGAGCGACCAGTAACCGGCATCGTGCTAAGTGGAAAGAAACGGTATTTCCAAGCCATCTACGCCGACCGCGCCGTTTCACCCGCTTGCGTGTCCTGTCATAACAGCCATCCTCTCAGTCCCAAGCAGGACTTCAAATTGAACGACGTGATGGGCGCCATTGCCATCACCATTCCGCTCGAATAGCAGGACGCACCAGCAGGCGTGCCGGCCTCCTTCCCAGAGGGCAACCGTCCGCGTCCCTGCAGCCATCAGACTGATTGGTGAGGAAGGATCACGACGAAGACGGCGATGCAGGCGGTACACTCTCTTCGGAAGTCTGATATTCCTCGCGGTAAATTTGAACTGCTGTCAGCAACAGACTGACAAGCACAGGACCGAGAAAAATCCCCAGAACACCATAGAGTGCCAACCCGCCCAGCACACTCAACACGAGGAGCAACACTGGAATTTGCATCTCCTGTCCGATCAGCCACGGACGGAGGAAGTGATCAACCACAGAGACCACCCCCACTCCCCATCCCAGCATCATCATAGCCTTTCCCATTTCTCCCACCCAAAGGAGATACAAAGCGACCGGTCCCCATACCAGCGCCGTCCCACCGACAGGGAGAGGCGCTAAGAGAATCGTCAACACCGTCAGTACCATGGGAAACGGTATACCTAACACCAGATATGCCAGCCCGGCTAGACTCCCTTGCACCACCGCTGTCACCAAGATCCCCTTGATCACTGCCCGAATCGTCTGGTCCAACCGAGCCAGGATCGTTTGCTTGTGTGATTCACCCATCGGAACTAATTGATACAAGTGTGAAAGCCAGGTTCGTCCATCACGAAGCAAAAAGAACAGTACCAGCAGCATGATGAAAAAATCCATCACGAGCATCACGGCATTTTTCAACAAGTCACCCATTCGGCCCACAAGAAACCGGCTGACAGCCGCCACACCGGAGACAACCGATTGCTCAAGAGACAGCCGTTGAAGGTCGAAGCCGCTCAGCATCGTGCGCAACCGCTGGCCAATAATCGGAATGGTCGCCACTTGGTCCGGTAACCGCTGGAGTCCTCCGTTTTCGACCCAAGCGCGAATGACCTCCTCCGCCACACCCGCTTCGTGCACCAACAGCACACCGATCAACACCAAGGGCACCACCACCATGCCCAATGCTCCCAGAGTCAAGACCGCCGCTGACAGGGTGTGATTACCTCCGAAGATCGTTGATAGACGTTCGTGCAAAGGAAATGTTCCATGGGCCAAGAGAGCGGCCCACAATGCGGGAAAGACAAAGGGCTGAAGGATCAACCCCATCTGATACAACAAAAGCCCAAAGAGGGCAAAAAAGACGATCGAAAACCAGTATTGTCGTGTCATGAGAGGCTGTTAGAGCTGACGAGCTCCGCTGTTGATAGCAGATCCCAACGTGCCTGTCACGATGGAGAATCGAACAAGGGGTGGGGGAAAAGAACTGCTCCCTTTCTCCTCTCTGATGAAACGGGGCAGAACGTGGACGCAGCAGACCATCAGAAGTATGCCGATCCGTGTTGGAATCTTAGAGATCCTGATCCTTTGCCAACAAGGCCACTGGTCGCCCACGATGGGGTTGATGGGAGTTGATATCGCGAACATTGCCGGACACTCGTGGCGACTCCTCCGGCCACGCTGTGACCCCCATGTCGCTGAGGCCCTGAAACTTGGCGCCCTCCTCCATAATTATAATGGGACTGTGCACCTCACCAATGAGAATCGCGGTCTTGAACAACTGCACCCGCTCGGTTGCCGTAACCACAGCCTTGATCTTGCCGCTGCTGATCAAAGCTCCGGCGGTGATCGTGCCTTTGACCACTCCATCCTCTCCTACAATCACTTCACCCTTGGTGTGCACATCCCCTTCCAGCCGACCGTCGATCCGCACAGTCCCCTCAATCCGGATCTCCCCTTTCATCTCAACTCCCTTAGCCAGCAAGGTGATATTGCCGTCATCCATGTACCCACTCTTTTTCATGACCGTCTCCTCGGTGAATCCATTGCGAGCTCTAGCTTACCGCAAGAATCGACCGCCTCCTAGTAGTAGTTGATTCATGAACAGCCAGCCACCCGACTGAGATCGCCAGCCCCATCCACACCAATTAAGGCCGATCAGAACAGCCCGAACGTCCGCTTAAGCCGTTCCCACAGGCCTCCACCGTGAATCTCACAATAGTCGGACGGTTCGGTGCCCGCGATAAACACCTCGGTGATGGGTTCCGGACATTGAGCGGTCGCTAGTTGACCGGTATGGGGATCGATCCGACGCTCGACCACTCCCTCGGGCATGGGAAAATCCGGCTGGTCAGGTGGGATCAGCCGCGCTGCCAACTTGCTCCAGATGGGGAGCGCCGCCTGCGCGCCCGTGAGTTTGAGCGGCCGTTCATCGTCAAATCCCACCCACACGCCGATCACGAGATCGGTCGTATAGCCGATAAACCAGGCGTCGCGATACCCATCCGTTGTCCCCGTCTTACCGGCAACCACCCCTTCCACCCCCAAACTCCTTGCTTTGGCGCCGGTTCCCCGATCGATTACACCTTTGAGTAACGACGTCACCAGATAGGCTCCTTGCGGAGACGCAGCCTGGCGCCGATCCGCCGCTCGATTCCAGATCGTCTCGCCATTTGTTTCGTCAACTCTGGAAATGACAGACGGACTCAGCACAACGCCCCCATTCGCCAACCCCCCGTAGGCTGAAGCGACTTCCAACAGAGAGACAGACGAACTCCCCAGGGCCACAGAAAGATCAGGAGACTGTGGTGTCGCAATTCCAAATGCCTGCAGCAGGGTAACAAGCTGCGCCAGCCCGACACGCTGAGCAACCAACACAGCCGGAATGTTCAGTGATTGTTCAAGAGCTGCCCGTGCTGTCACGGCCCCACGATAACGGCGGTCATAATTCTGAGGCGACCAACTCCCTGTTTTTCCATCTTTTGCGCCTAACGTTACGGGCTTATCGTTCAACATCGTCGCGGGCGTGAGCCCGGCGGTGCCCTGAGTGCGAGCCGCTTCAAATCCGGCCAGATAGACAAAAGGTTTCAGTAGGGAGCCAGCCGACCGATGAGCCTGGACCGCCCGGTTAAATTGGCTCACTCGATAGTCTCGTCCTCCAACCATCGCACGGACACGGCCAGTCTTTGCCTCCAAAACAATCACGGCACCTTCAAGCGCCTGCCCCCCTTCTTTCAACCAGGGATATGTCTTTTCCAACTGATCCAACCCCTCTCGCAGAACCTGCTCAGCCATCTGTTGTATCCAGGGATCCAGTGTCGAAAAGATCTTCATGCTTTCCGGAAGACTGCCCAGCGCCTGTTCCACTTCATGCAGAATGAAATCAACGGCGTGTGGTGCATCACCCATCGCATCTCGACTTGGCACGATCCTTAGCGGTCGATGGGCCGCCTTTGCCCATACCTCCTCAGAGACAATCCCCTGATCCCGCAAGCGGCGAAGCACAACGTTCCGCCGCTCAGTAGCTTGAGCTAGACTTCTTGCCGGCGAATACCGGTTGGGACCTTTGATCAACCCCACGATCGTTGCCATCTCTTCAACCGACAACTCATCAAGATTTTTTCCGAAATACCGACGAGCAGCTTCGCCGACTCCATAGATCGACATCGAGCCGAACTGCCCAAGATAGATTTCGTTGAGGTAGCTTTCGAGAATTTCCCGTTTACTGTATTTCAATTCCAGTACCATGGCCGCAACCAGTTCCTTCAGTTTGCGGCTCATCGTCCGCTGTGGCGAGTAATAGAGGGTCTTCGCCAATTGCTGAGTAAGTGTGCTTCCCCCTTCCACCACAGAACCGCGAAGGAGATTCACCCAGAGCGCCCGGCCGATGGCGATCGGATCAATGCCGAGATGTGAGAAAAATCGGCGATCCTCGATGGCCAGCACCATCTGAATCAACAGCGGCGGCATCCGATCCAGTGCAATCCACTCCCTCACCTGCTTGGTCCCATCGCGCAAACCGCTCACAACGACCGGTTCCAGAAATACCCAGGGAAGTGGACGACCATCGGGCAGAGCACGGAGCTCCCGAATTGTTCCCCCCGCCAAATAAAGCCGGACCAGTTGGGCTGGCACGCGGCTCTCCGGCTGTGCACGCAGAAAAATCTCCATGGTATCAGCCGTCGCGGCATATTCGCCGGCCACCCGCGGCGAGGTCGTCACCAACCGATAGCCCAACTGTCGCAATCGCTCAATCAAACCGGCATGGGTCACATGCAGACCAGGCGTGATCATAAATGGCGCGCTATAGATCAACAGAGGAGGATGCTCATCGCCTCTAGGAAGCGTCAACGTGGCGGACAAGAAGAGCCCATAACCGGTGAGCATAGTGATGCCGAGAGCCGCCACTTTGCTCAATACCACCAGACTACGCCTTAACCACCGCCCCCTCCCTGGCGAGACCTCACGGATCACCTGCCGTTCCATCGCTAAACCGACGCCGAGAGCCACCAGAAAAGACACCACCCCGCCACTTGCCGACAGTAGCTGCCACCAACACCCTTCACACGTAGGTGAAAGAACCCACCGCCAACCACTCGTTTCGTGGAGGATCTTGGTTCAAGCTGAGCAGGGGTTGGCGACCTTCTACTGCCATGCACCACCTTTTGTCGCGACAGACCTTCCAGTAAAGACTAGACCTGAGAGCGGTATAGCGGTATAGGAGCGCAACACGCAACGTCCCCCACACACCAGGATGCAGCAATGAGAAACTACGCGATCAACCAAGTTGTTTCCCGCTCCCTGCCCTGTCGCACAAACAGTGAATCACAGAACCTCCTACAGCAACAAGGGCAAACAGGGCTTCCATCCTGATCGTTGATGACGAAGAACCGATCCGCACTTTTTTGCGCCGTGTTCTTGAACAAGACGGACACACGGTTCGCGAGGCGACCAACGGAGCCGTCGCACTGGAGCTCTATCGGAAAGACCCCGCCGATCTCGTGATTACCGATATTGTAATGCCCGAGCGAGACGGCATAGACGTCCTGCTCGATCTCACGAGGGAATTCCTGGACGCCAAAGTCATTGCCATGACGGGTGCGAGCGGCGATCAGCATATGCTGCGCGTTGCGAAACTCTTCGGAGCGAGACAAGTCATCAAGAAACCGTTTGCAGTCGAAGAAATCCGTCGTCTCGTTCGTTTTACCCTAGGTCATTGATGGCGCGCGTCACTCCCCGCCCTTCCGAGAGAATTCAATCGATCGTTCCGCCGGACCACGCCGTCACTTCATGGTCCGCGACGGCCACCATAAGGATCCGGCGACCATCCCGATGCCGGCCATGACGAATCCCACAAGCTGAGGCGGCCAACAGGAATCGGACGGGGTCACCCACTCCAATCCCAGCCAGCTCGTCAGGCCGATGGCAATCGCACAGAGAGCGCCCTGTGTGGTCGCCCGCTTCCAATACAGTCCCGCGAACAGCGGAATAAACGCCGCCACCAGCGTCACCTTGTAGGTGTTGACCACCAATTTGTAGATCGACGCGTCGGACCAGAGTGCGATGGCCAACACCACACCAGCGAATCCGACGAGCACAATGCGCATGAGACGCAGAAATTCCGAATCGTTCAGCCGGGGCAGTCCGGGTCTGATGACGTTTTCGCTCAACGCCACCGACGGGGCCAGCAACGTCGCGCTCGAGCAGCTCATGACGGCGGACAGCACGGCGCCGAAGAAGGCGACCTGCGCCACGAGCGGCGTATGTTGCAGAATGAGCGTCGGCAAAATCAGTTGCGAATCCCGTTCGAGCAAGACGTTAAACTTCGCGGGATCGACAAGCGTCGCCGCATAGGCCAGAAACATCGGGACGAAACAGAAGGCGAAATAGAGCGTTCCTCCCAACAGCGAGCCGCGCACCGCCGTGCGCTCATCCCTGGCGGACGTGATGCGCTGAAACACGTCCTGCTGGGGAATGGACCCCAACATCATCGTCATCCCCGCGCCGATAAAGGGGATCCACTCCGTCCATCGCGGCGGCGGAAACAAATCCAACTTGCCGGCGGCGGCTGCGTGTTCGATGACGGCCTCCACTCCGCCGGTCAGGCCGCTCACGACGAAGACGATGTACAACAACCCCCCCATAATGACCGAGATCTGAACGAAATCGAGAATCGCGACGGAGAACATTCCGCCGAACGTCGTATAGACCAGCACGATGGCGGCCCCGATCACGATGCCGACGGGTTGGCTCACCACGCCCTCCGTCACCACATTGAGCACCAAGCCCAGCACTTTGAACTGGGCCGCCACCCATCCCACATAGGAAGCGACGATACACACCGTGCAGAGGGTCTCAACCGTCCGATCATAGCGCAGGCGATAATAATCGCCGACGGTGAGCACGTTCAGTCGGTACAACCGCGGCGCGAAAAAGAGCCCGGCCAGGATGAGGCAGAGACTCGCCCCGAACGGATCGGCGATGACGCCCCGCAATCCCTCCTTCACGAACGTCGCCGAGATGCCGAGGACCGCTTCAGCGCCGAACCAGGTCGCAAACACGGTCGCCGTGACGATGGGCAGAGGCAAACTCCTGCCCGCCACGGCAAAATCTTTTGCATTGTGCACGCGCGTTGCGGCGTACAACCCGATTCCCACGGAGACCAGAAGATAGAGAATGACAAACCCGAGCAACATGCGGCGCTCCCTCACACACAACCACGGGCCAGGCGATGCGAAGGGCGGATTCTATCGAGGGGTCGAGACAAGGAGCAATAAGCGCGAACAAGAGATTTTCTTGCCACGCACAGGGGGTGTCTGCGGCAGGGGTACGAGATTTCATCGGTCGGCACGCGCCGACACCGTGGAACTGATACGCACCGGGGTCAGCGAGCAACACGTACAAGCGGCAGGACGAGGCGACAATCAGCCAAAGGCCTCCAATCCCAGGCCCCCAAGGCCACCCCCCGAAGGCACAGTCAAAACCGACTGTGTGCAGATTGATCTCAAACCGGTGATCGAAGAACAAGAACAGGCCGGCGTTCACACCGCCGCCGATAGGCGGCGCTCCGCTGCGACACAAATCAGAAACGAACGGGCTCTAAACCGCCCAGTATCGAGAGGGGCCGAACACCAGGCGACACCCGACCAGGCAAAGCCGTCCACAGCAGTCAACCGATAGGGGTTTGACCCATTGAACGTTGTACAAACTGACCGAGCGGCTCCAGCGAGATTCGGAGATCCGCAGCTCCAGAATCTGTCCCACCTGGGGGAAACAGCCCGTCAACAAGAGAATGCCATGGGCGCTTCGATTCAAACTGTATGCTTCTCCCTGCTCAATCACCGCGCCGGTCTCGTTTATCGAAACACAGATCTCATACTCGCAGACTTTTTGTTCAGCGATTCGTGTTTCCGCCCGGCGATTCGGGGAAAAGACATGAAGCCCCTCTCTCGCAAGAACTCTGTCGACAATCCGAGTGGATACGGCCTTGGGGATAGAGGGTCCGACACGAACAATTTCGCGAATTCCCACTCTCATGGCCCCCCTTTTTGAAGGAGATGGAAATGAACGAATAGGTGATCTTTACAGACAGCAAGGGTCGTGCCCCTGTAGCACCCTTCTTTTTTCGATGCCATTACTGAAGCATTTCGATGTGTTCCCTCTGTTCGTTCATCCCTTTCTTTTGAATGGCTTTTGCTTCACTCTCCACGCTCGGCCTCGTGTATCCACTCGATTCATCGATGGTTTTCGAAACTGTACGAGTTTGCCTACCGTGAGAATGATGGGCCCTTCACATCGGCCGCCATCGAGAAACCATCCTAGAAACCCTCATCCCTGAATCCCGGAGGAATGGGAGAAAGATGGGAGAAAATTGAGTGGTGCTGCGAGCCGACGCCGGAGAGCAATCCCGCCGCACGCGGCGCTGGCATTTTTAAATTGACGTGGCGTAGAATGCACCCCGTACTATGCGCCCCAGTTCGGGAGGGAGGGTCGTCCCTCTCCAAACCATTTTAGCCAGGCGAACGCCTTCACAAGAAAGGAGACATCCGATGAGAGCTCTCAATTGGGTTGGAATCGTCATGTTGATCCTGGCACTCTTTTTCAACGAGCTGTTTCTGGGGATTAACGCCTGGTACGAGCTGAACACGGGCGCCATCATCGCGGCCATCGTTTATTTGATCGCCGGTGTCACACTTTCGTTATGGCCGACTCCCAGCGATGACCAGGCCTGACTAACCCAGTTCCTTTTGTGAGACTGCGAACAGCAAACTCCTGAGGAGGGCCCTTGTGGTGTGCCTGCCGCCATTGGCAAGCCTTTCGTCAGGTCCCTCGCCAAAGGAGATAACCGGGTGAGCACGCAAACGAAACCTTCTCCCAAACCAGCGATCAAGCCGAAAGAAGGCTCTACAAAAACGAATCCCCTCGCTCTGCCAGGCAAGGTGCTTGTCATCGACATCGGCGGCACCAATGTGAAAATTCTAGCCAGCGGTGAAACGGAGCCGCGGAAGTTCCGTTCCGGTCCCACCATGACACCCCAGCAATTGGTTCGGCAGATCCGCCACCTTGTCCGTGATTGGACCTATGACGCCATTGTGCTGGGCTATCCTGGCGCGGTCATCGACGGCCGCCCGGCCGCCGAACCCAAAAATCTCGGCGGCGGCTGGACAACCTTCGACTTTCAGAAGGCCTTTGGCTGCGCGGTGAAAATCATCAACGACGCGGCGATGCAGGCGATTGGCAGCTACGAAGGAGGACGGATGCTGTTTCTCGGACTGGGTACCGGGCTAGGCTCCGCGCTGATCACCGATGGCGTTCTCGTTCCCATGGAACTCGCCCACTTGCAGTACAAGAAGGGCCGAACCTACGAAGATTATGTCGGGAAACGAGGGCTCAAACGGCTCGGCAAGAAGAAATGGCGCCGCGCGGTCCAGGACGTGATGGCCTCCCTCAAACAAGCGTTCTTGGCCGATTATGTGGTTGTAGGAGGCGGCAATGCGAAACACCTCACGAAGCCGCCGGACTGGGTGCGGCTCGGCAACAATCATCATGCCTTTGTCGGCGGCTTTCGTCTATGGGCATCCTTGTGGGACCAGCGGCCAATGTGCCTGATCTGCTCATCCCCCGACCAAGCTCAAGCCAAAGCCGGCTCACATCCCCTAGGTTGAGCGGCACCGGCCTCACGGTCTGCAAGCACCCCATCATCTCTACCGGCCCACGGACGAGCAGCGTTTGATTGCAAGGCCCACCTCTTCTCAGATAGGATCACCGCGCCACGTAGGAGATTCTACGAACAGGACCCCCTTTCCCTTGGTTGACGGTC
>JANDJK010000047.1 GCA_024330925.1 Nitrospira sp. | reverse complement strand
ACGCCGGCGCCTGCATCACGAGCAAACTCACTGTCCCGACAATGACTCCGACAATGCCACCTCCTTTTCGCTTTTGTGTCGTCATAGCTTACTTTCTCCTTCTCCCAAATAAGAGATAACCCACCTGCCTCTCCGGACTCTCTTTGGGAGAGAGCAAATTCCATACTCTTCTCGATTCATATCATCAACTCATTGAAAAACTGACATTTTCTAACCAAACACTCTGATCATCGCCATCGAAAAAATTCTGAAAGTGTAAATTCTATTTGCAGGTATGATCGTCTCTTCGGAGCACCATAGCGATTTTTGATTGTCATTTCAATTGGTTTGGGCTCACAGGCTCACGAGTAAAATTTCTTGACAGCTATTCTTCGGCTTTTTCCCCTACAAAACATTAAAAAGAGAGACCCCTCTCATGTTGGCCTGCTTCTTCCCATGTTCCTTCCCCGCCCATATCCCTCGACCCTCTAGTCACTCATCGCATAGAACAAGCGGATGCTCACCGGAGCACCGTTCCGAAGGCGGCAAAGAGCTGCCCGCTCAGGTACCTGGTCGCAGGTGAGTCCTCTAGAGTCTTCCGGCGGAGATAGTCATTCAAAAGACGCCCATTTTTAGACTTGTGCACATTTGGATGTCGGAGATTCATTCTGTACCGCTCCACTCCCGATGACACCCAACTCACAAACGTGACGGTGCCGTCCTCTTCTACCTGTTCCACCACCCCTACATGGGTTAAGGGATCGTTGGGCAAGCCATCACCGTTGAAATCCCATGTATTATGAAAGAACACCAAATCGCCTGGATAAACAAGGGGGCCGTAATGAATTCGTCCATGTTGCAGGGCATAGGTGTAAATACGCCCTACCCCGTTTCCGCCGTCCAATTCACCGAGCCCACTATACACATCAACCTGTCTCGTAGCGTAGACGGCTCGAACAAGACCCGAACAGTCTGGCAAATAGGATCGGCCCTTCATGTGGATGGATGACCGCCCTAGCAACCCCCTCGCCGCCCGCACGAGGGCCGTTTGGGACGGTGTCCCTCTGGCCATGACACAACAGCGTTCTCCTCTCGTTCCAGTGGTAAGCGCAAGCTCCCCGTTTGCCCCATGGCCAAACTGACGATCAACCGCGGCGCACCCTCCCAGCCCGGCAACCAGCACCAGCAGAACACTGCGCGAGAGGTTGCCGCGAGTCCTCTCGACCATGATTGCTCCGCCCTCCTCCAATGACTCCGCCTTCTTCCCTCCCTTTGCCTTATTGATTTGGCGTTTCCCGATCTCGCACCACTCACCCCCCCGCACTGCCGACCGGCCCGCCCGGCTCAGTCATACGCCAAGGATCAAGCAATTCGGCCAGGCGAGCCTCTGATAGTACCTGTTGCTCCTGGGCCACGTCTCTGACCGTTCGCCCAGACCGATAGGCCTCTTTGGCCAACTGCGCCGCGGCTTCGTAGCCAATTGCTGGCGCGAGCGCCGTGCACATGGCGAGACTCTGTTCAATGAGGCTTCGGCACCGCTCTTCATTGGCCTTAATACCTTCAATACACTTTGCGGCAAAATTGCGGGAAGCGGCAGCCAATAGCTCAATGGATTGCAGCAGATTATAGGCCATGACCGGCAGCATGACGATCAATTCAAAATTGCCAGCCTGCCCAGCAACCGTAATAGTTACATCATTGCCGATCACCTGCGCGCACACCATCATGACGGATTCAGCGATGACGGGATTGACCTTCCCCGGCATAATAGAGGAACCTGGCTGGGTTTCGGGCAGAAAGATTTCTCCGATCCCACAGCGGGGGCCAGACCCCATCCACCGAATATCATTGGCAATCTTCATGAGACTCACAGCCACCGTCCGCAAGGCCCCACTGGCTTCAACCAGCGAATCCTGCGCCGACTGTGCTTCAAAGTGATTGACCGCCTCTCGGAACGGACAGCCGGTTTCATGTGCAATGATTGCTAAAACCTTTGCCGGGAATTCCGGATGGCAATTGAGCCCGGTTCCGACAGCGGTACCCCCGAGGGCCACTTCGCTCAACGCCTCCTGGGCTCGCTTGACCCGTTCGATGCCCAGTTCGATCTGGCGAGCATAGCCGCCAAATTCCTGTCCTAACCGCACAGGAGTGGCATCCTGCAGATGGGTGCGGCCGATCTTCACGACCTTGTCGAACTCTACAGCTTTCTTTCGAAGCGCCTGGTGCAGACAACTCAACGCCGGAAACAGATGTCGGTGAATCGTCTCTGACGCAGCAATGTGGATGGCGGTCGGAATTACGTCGTTGCTCGACTGGCCAAGATTCACATGGTCGTTGGGATGCACCAGTTTGCTGCCGCGGGCGCCGCCCAATAATTCGGTAGCGCGGTTGGAAATGACTTCGTTCACATTCATGTTTGTCGAGGTACCGGAACCGGTCTGGAAAATATCCACCGGAAACTCACCATCCAGTTTGCCCTCTACCACTTCGGTAGCCGCTTGATAAACGGCGTCCGCGATCCTTTTGTCGAGCAGCCCCAGCGAAGAGTTCACCGTCGCCGCCGCCCGCTTAATCAACCCTAACGCTCGGATCATCGATCGGGGCATGCGCAACGAGCTGATAGGAAAATTCTCGATCGCGCGCGCCGTCTGCACCCCGTAGTAAGCGTCGGCCGGTACAGCCAATTCGCCCATCGTATCCCGCTCGATCCTCACGGCTTTCGTTTGCTCAACAGACCCACTGTTTTTCATGTTCGATGCTCCTTTATCGCGGTCATTGTTTCACAGCTTTTATCTCCGGCGGGCGCCATCATAAACACGGACTTTGCCCCTCCACAAGGGCCACGGTTGCTGCGGAATCCATCAGTTGCCGACCAAGCTGCCTAGAACACCTGCACAATACAACACTTGAGATAGCGGGTCTCCGGCATCCCGGCCAACACCGGATGATCGGACCCCTGTCCCCGCCGCTCAATGAGTCGAACCGACCGTCCCGCATCCCGCGCCGCCGATTGAATCGTTGTCCAGAACGCCTCATCCGAAACCGGTTGTGAGCAAGAACTGGTAACTAAGAACCCTTCCGGCTTGAGCAGCTTGATTCCGAGACGATTGATGTCTTTGTAGCCGGCCAACGCATGGGCAAGCGCCTGTCGGCTCCGAGCAAAAGCCGGCGGATCGAGCATCACCAGATCATAGCGACGACCCGCCTTGACGAGATGGCGCATCTCCTCAAAAGCATCGACTTTCCGATACAGGCACCGTGTCTCAACACGATTCATCAGCGCGTGCCGGCGCGCCATTGCCAACGCCTCCTCGCTGACGTCCAGGCCCTCCACCGCGCGCGCTCCAGCCAATGCCGCATGGATGCCAAACGCACCGGTATGACAGAAGACATCCAAAACCTCTCCGCCCTCAGCCAACTTCGCCGCCACCAGCCGATTGTCACGCTGATCGCAAAACCAGCCGGTCTTTTGCCCTCGCTCAATATTGACAAAAAAGCGTGCCGCTCCCTCTTTGATTTCGACCTCCGTTGGCCCTTCGCCATACAAAAACTTTCGTTCAAGAGGCAACCCCTCCAGTTGGCGACTTTTGGCATCATTTCGTAAATAGATCGCGGACGGTCGCAATTCCTGCAGGAGCAAATTACTTATCATTTCTTTGCGACGGTCCATGCCATAGATCAAGGTTTGTACCACCAGCACATCACCATACTGATCCACAATCAGTCCCGGTAACCGATCGCTTTCCCCAAAAATTAACCGATAGGCATTGGTTCCCGTCACGACCCGCCGTCGGAGACGAATCGCCTGGTTGATCCTGCTTCTCCAGAATGCCTCGTCGACGAGCTCATCCTCGCACGTCAACAAGCGAACCATTATCTTGGACGAAGGATTGAACAAGCCCAACCCATGGCGGCGGCCATCCGGCCGTAAGACTTCAACCACATCACCAGGAGCTGGCTGCCCCTTGATACCATCAATATGACCACGATAGACCCATAGATGACCCGGCTCATGAGCAAGCCAGTGCCGGTTAAGCGTCACTTGACCGATTACTTTCTCAACACTCATGGTCATCAATCACCTTGAGTGGTCTCTAGGCACACGATCACAAACCATGGGGCACCTGCAAGACGAAGCATGGCTTGACGGACAAAAGAGGGTATGGTTTTCTGAAACCGAACGCAGAAAAGGAGGAACCTGCTCCCATGCACAACCAGGTTACGATCGGTTCGACAGTATTGGATCGACTCTACCAACTCGGCGTCCGTCATATCTTCGGCATTCCCGGCGATTATGTCCTCTCGCTGTTTCAGCTCATCGAGGCTTCTCCTATCAAACATATCGCCACCACCCGTGAAGACTGCGCTGGGTTCGCGGCTGATGCTTATGCCCGGATCAACGGCATCGGCGCCGTCTGCGTCACCTACTGCGTCGGTGGGCTCAACACCGTTAACGCCATCGCCTGCGCCTATGCGGAACGGTCTCCCGTCGTGTTGCTCACCGGCTCACCGGGCCTTTCGGAGCGGGCACGCACTCCCTATCTCCACCATATGGTCCGTGATTTTTCCACGCAGCGTGAAGTGTTCGAACGGATGACGGTAGCCGCCGTGACACTCGATGATCCGCTCACCGCGGAACGGGAGATGGACCGAGCCTTCGCCGCGCTCCTCCGCTATCGCCGCCCCATCTACCTGGAGATTCCCCGTGACATGGTCCATACTCCCCTCCCCCCCACAAGAAGAGGAGTGTATCTCGAAGACGAGCCGAGCGATCCGGCCGCTCTGGAAGAAGCCATTGGAGAGGTGCGGGCGATGTTGGCCTTAGCCAAGAAACCAGCCATGCTGGTAGGAGCGGAGGTTGGCCGCTTCGGATTGCAAGATGACCTCGCGAGACTGGTTGAGCGTATGAACATTCCGGTTGCCTCAACCTTGTTGGGAAAATCGGTCATTCGCGAGGATCATCCTCTGTACGTCGGCGTATATGGAGGTTTGATCGGGCGCGAAGAAGTCCAGCAGTTCATCAATGAATCCGACTGCCTCTTAATCCTCGGTTCTATTCTTTCCGACGTGGAAGACCTCGATCCCCACTCTCCCCTGTTTTCAGAAGGACGAACGATCCATGCCACTGCCGATCGTGTAGCGATTAAGCACCATCGGTTTGACTCCATCAAGTTCCAAGATTTCGTGCGAGCGCTGGTCCAGGCACCACTTCCCGTCTTTCCCTCACGAACACCACCGGCTTCTCCCCCCTTTTCACTCGCCCCGCTCTCGCCCGAATCTCCTATCACGCTTCAGGGGCTGTTCCGACACCTCGATACTGTCTTGACGGACAAGGTCGTTGTCATTGCTGACGTCGGTGAATCGTTATTTGCCGCGGCGGATCTCCACGTGCGCCATCGCTTCGAGTTTCTCTCTCCCGCCTATTACACCTCGATGGGATTCGCCGTGCCCGCAGCCCTCGGCGCCTCATTCGCCGACCCCACCCTCCGGCCCCTCGTGTTGGTTGGAGACGGAGCATTTCAAATGACGGGAACAGAATTGGCCAGTTGCATTCGATACGGACTGGCTCCCATTCTCATCGTCCTCAATAACCGCGGCTACTCAACCGAACGTGAAATCCTGGAAGGACCGTTCAACGATCTGCACGAATGGCATTACGAGAAAATCTTCGACCTGATCGGAGACGGTGTGGGCTCCCGCATTACCACACAACGGGAGTTCGAGAACGCTCTGGCCGCGGCTTTTGCTGATCCTCGCCGACCACATTTGCTCAATGTGTTGCTTAGTCCGCACGACCGATCACCTAGTATGGTTCGTCTGGCTCGTCGCCTCGGCAAAAAGCTTTCGACGGACAAACCGTAAGAGGCAGCATCGACAACCTGCCCCTCTTTCAAAGAGCATTCAGTCTTCCTCAGGGTTGATAATATGCAACCCCACTGCTTTGGCAGCACCCAGTAATTGCGTGTCGGCACTTACCACGGTCAACCGCAGCGGTTTGAGTTCCCGAGCAAGCGCCAAGTGCAGCACTTGTGGCGAACGCAAAAACGGGTATTCCAACGCCAACTCTTTGGTCGCCAGGTATGTGCCGACTGTCGGCAAGATGAAATGAAACAATCCTTGTTTGGACTCCACCTCAAACTTGTACAGTACCGAATAACAATCGTCCCTGGTGATTTTACCCTCCTGCGCACGCGTCGTCATGATTGTGTAGAAATCAGTCACGGACCAGGGAGGCAGAATCGCAACCTTGCCTCGTTTGACCAGCAGTTTATTGACGATTCTGGTTCCCCGTTCCATGCTGTACCGTTTCACCAGCGCGGTTGAATCGAAATAATAGTACGGCATCCTGTCATACCCTCCCCTTTAAGAGGATCTCGGCCAATGGTCCCGGAAGCTTGGAGAGGCGGTCTTGGAGTTCTTCCAATGGCAATTCTTCATATCCTTCTTTTCGTAAGGTCGCAACGAGATTCCCCTGATTGAACAAGTCGGTATCGTGTTTCAGCCGCTCATTCAACCGCTGTTTGGCCACTCGACTTGAAATTTTGGGGCCGGTCTTGGTTAAGCCCCGTCCCCGACTACGCGGAGCTCGACTCACAATCAATTTTCCTGGCCCACTCACCATTTTCTCCCTCCTTGTCCCCTCACATTACACCTCTCCTTCTCGACACCATCTTGCCCACGATTCTGCCGCTGGTCACTGCCTATTGCTCTTGGGGCTTTTTCCCTGCATTCAGTCATCGCGAGGACATCCCCCTTGCATTCTTGCCGGCCTTGGCAACTCGGCTTCGCCAAAGAGATACGCAGTGATCGCAGGTGCCACCTCTGACGATAGGTGTTGCCGCAGGACGCGCAGTGCTCGGGCTATGGCCTCTCGTTCCGTTACATGTCCCTCCTTTCCACTTCCAGATACAATGCCCAGCACCCGTCCCGTCGCTCTCTCACTTATCTCTACATCCTCACACCACCGAGCATACTTAAAATAGGGGTCATGAACTTGAACGAGTGTAAGTTTCGTGACACCTCGGACAATCAGCGCCGCATCATTCTGCTCACGATCCTCCTCCCCCCCCACGATGGGGATCCCTTCTCGCACCAACCCTTCTGTTAAAGCCTGCTGCGCAATCTCAGCATAATCGCCGGCCATTTGTACTGCCACCTTCAAGCCAGTAGTGAGCACCTCTTCCAGTTCCCGTACAATCCCATCGGCTTGATAGGGAGACTGGATTCCTTGCCCACTTGGGCGAACAATTCGCAGATCGGCATTATATACATCCCGCATCACCAAATTTCTGGCGGCCCGCCGCAATTTGCGAACTTTCAGCACCGCATCTGACACCCGCCGTGATTCTGCCACATCCGCCTCGATAGCCTGATCAAGAGCCAACACCCGATCCAACAACGCTGCCTCGGCTTGACTGCGATTCATGACAGCCAATGCATAGTAGACCCCTTTGACCTGGTCGTACCATGTTTCCATGATTCTCACATTCTCAAGCACTTTATCCGTTGAGACTTTGGTCACTGTTTCGAGCGCAAGCCGCCGTTCCTCGATCGTCGCACTCTTCCTCTTTTCAACCAAAAAATAGGTTTCCCAGTCCTTCACATGCGAGTCCACATTGGCCTTAAAAATCCGTGCCACAGCCGCGTAGGCTTGATCCGCGGCCCCTTGCCGACTCTCCGCTTGTCCCACCCCCGTCAAGTAGTCCGTCGCTGGATAAGCCTGATGGGGGTCGTCGATCCATGGCGGCCTTATCTGACCACTCACCCACGTGCATCCGGACCACCACAGCACGATCAGTATAACCCATTCTGTCCCCCCGATAGATTGACGCCACCACCTCCTACAGAGAGACATCATTGGAGCACACGACGAACGAGAAACTTTGTTTGACCTTTGGACAGGTCAAGCCACCACTCTCCGCGCTCCCCAGAACGACCTTGTCCAATGATGAAGCTGCGATCGATTGGATGAATGATTGCTCGGTAGCGACCAGGTGGAACCCAGACTCGTGCCACATGAATCTCATCCGGTAAGGTTCGCCAACTCCGTTTATCGGCTTCTTCGGTCGCTACCGCCAGCCCCTTCGTCAACAACCCCACAAGGAGTCCGACCCATGGTGCCGCATCCCTGCCGACAGCCTGCTTGGCACCGATAACCGCTCCCTCCGCCATGGAAAATTTCGCAGCGGCCCGAGCCACAGCTTTCACCGTCATGGCCGGCAAGCGATCCGCAAGACTGTTTTCTGCCAACGCTGTGAGATCGTGCACCCGTTCCGACCGAACTGCGTAAGACTGCCCTTGCTCATCCATCAAGGTGAGCGTTTCTGATGAAACGAGGGTTTTCTGAGAAACCAGATGGGGAAGCGCAACTCTTACCACCCTCCCACTGAGTCCGTAGAGGATACTGTCCATTATCTGATCGCGCCTACCCAACGGAGGGGAGAAGCCGCGATTCAACAACACCAACTGCAAGGCCTCTAAGCCGATCGGGAGATCAAAAAAGAGGTCTTCTTTCCATGGAGCGCGCCCATTATAGCTGATCAGGACCACTTGGGCGAGCTGTTGACGGACCGACATCGACAACCATTCGATAGCGGGATCTGGGGTTCGGTACCGATTCACCTCATCTGCAAGCCCAAGGGCTTCAGCAGATGAGAACAGATCGGCCCGCAACAACGGCGGACAAGTAAGGCGGATCCACGCTCGCATCGTCTCATAGGCTTCGCACGCGTTGCGATAGGCAACGAAGGCGTTGTTCAGATCCCCCGACGCCTCGTACAACATGCCGCTCAGGTAGCGCGCAAAGCCGTCGTTTCCATACCCCCTTTTTCCGTTGAGCCGGTCGCTGAGCACATTAAGACGATGATCAATCCGCCTGGCCTCAACCAGCGCCCCTTCTGTATCGTTCTGCAATGCATAGTTAAGGGCTTTGACCACGTTAACCATCACATGTTCATATGGATCTCCTTCATACGGCAAGGCATTGTCATTCGTCAGGAACGCCAAGGTTTCTGAGCGAATAGTCTTCGTATAGAGACGCGCAATGAGTTCGTCAGCCTGTTCCAACGTTTCGTTGCTTTCTGCGTAGTACCCCGCCAGATGGAGTGTCATCCCACGATCCATTAAATACAGCAGGCGGCTTTTTGAACCGTAGTCTGATTCGGCTTGTTCGACAATGGAAAGAGCGCGCTCGGGCTTACCAGCAAGAAGGTTTTGCTCGATCAGTCCATAATGGTTCGCTGACACACAGCCGCTGAATGAACTGATGGCAAGCCACAGCAGGAGAATTGTCATGCATCCGCTTCGCTGCGCACAATCATCACGCCCGAAGCGCACGGGGAGGGCTTTCAACCGTTTGATCCGTTAAAACACCGTTCGTTTCCTTTCAACCACTTTTTTGATCTTTTTTTGACCGTACCACACCTTGGCATTGCTTTCTAAATCGATCATCTGAAGATCCACTTGATAAAACACCGCTTTCGTACCGTCGACCTCATCAACAATGGTCGCAAGACTCCCTTTCAACATGAAGTCAGCACCACTTTCTTTGCCAGGAGCTTTTTGCGTGTCTTCACGAGCATAGACCGCTTGTTCCTTTCGCTCAGCCCGCACCTCGTCACGCTCCTGTTTACTGGCTACGAACGTGACCTTTTGAGAGTTAGTGAGTTCCCGTTCAAGATCCGTGATGAAGGTCTGGACATTGATGTGCTCATGGCTGTTGTTCACCACTGTGCCGACTACCACGACGGGCTGACGCTGTTTTGCCTTCGAGAAATTCTCAAGCCAAGGGTACTCTAACGCCTCCTTCACCATGGCTTCGGCCACCATGCGCGAATCGGTATCGTTCCATCGGCCGCTGAGATCCGTCACGGTGCCCACATCCACGCGCGTCACCTTGACTTCATGGCCACAACCAGCCGCCACAAGTAACACGACTATTGCCCACCTCACCAGCAGGAGCTTGCTTCGGACCACGGTCATGCCCCCTCACTCATCATATCGTCGTCGAACAAGACGGCTCCTACTGAACTCCGCGCCTTCCTTCCTCCTTCTCTAAACGGTCGAACAACCGATCAGCATTGCGTCGGACAAAGTCGCGGACCTCCGCATTGAGCTCCTTGACCCGCTCCAAGTTATTTTTCATGTCTTCCAGGCTTAGCTTAGCCAGCACATAATAGGTATTAGTTTTCTCATCTTTATAGCGATCGACAGGGCGTACGCCGCTCAACGTCACAGTGGCAACCGTCTTGATAGCCCGCTCAACGTTTTGTTCCTCGGTCTTCCGCGTGAAATCCCCCGCTGTCGTCGAGGCAGCATAGTCTCTCATCAGATAACCCGTATAAGTTTGAACTGTCTTGGCGATTTCCGCCCGTGCTCGATTTTCTGCCGTGTCCCACGCAAGTGGTTCGTTTTTTACGCCCACTACCGAACCCACTCCGTAAAACGCCTTCTGGTCCTTGTCGTTGAACGCTCCCGACCCCCGCTGCACCCACTGAGGAGGACCACCGCACGCCGTCATCCCCAGCAGAACAACAGCCAGAAGACCAGTTCCGGCCAGCTTAAGATGCATGGCCCACCCCACCATAACACATCCTCCTTTGAAACGACTGACAATGACCGACGCATGACCCGGAGAAATCAATTGTCGACCCAGCAGACAGCGAAGTCATGCTAACATGCCCCCTCAACCTCGTCAACGAAACACCATCGAAACCAAGAGGGAAGACAGGTCGCCGGTCCGCACAGGACAGACTGCCGACAAAATACATCCTCAAGAGAAAGGATAAGCCATGGCCGACATTCACATTGCAAATGGAATGATCACGATCGTGAATCTTGATATTCAGGACCCCAAGGCTGCAGCAATCCTCGCTACCTATCTAATAGAACGCCGCGCAGAAATTGCCCGCCGCACCCTCAAAATTGGGTTGGGCTATCTCCAGGGTGGAGCAAACCATTAGCTATCAGGAACTCCCCCCCTTACTCCCATCAATTGCGGGCACTCAAGGCAGTGGTGACTTGATACATCCCCTGCAGCAGCGAAGAGAGGTGTTCAGGGGCTGCTCGCTTCATGGCACTGAGGGGGGAGCCCCCTTCTGCCCTTCAATCAACACTGTATCGCCGTCGCCATCGATCCTTAAGCTCACCGGATGTTGGACGCCGCCGGATGCTTGTTCGACCTGCTCAACAAGATACCTCCCTAACTCGGAGACCACCAGCCAGCCATTTCCGTCCAGATCCGCTTGGCCAGCAAGTCCGGCTAGAAGGAACTGCACGAACAGGCTCTTCCCCTCCACACGCACCGAAGCCTCGCCCTTGCGAGCCGCACTGATCACCTGAACGGCTCGTCGTTCCATCTCCTCTTCAGGCGCCACCCGGCCCTCCAACGACAGTTTAGCCGGTGGGGTCACCTCCCAGCCAAAGACAGGCGCATCAAACAGTAACACCGTATGTTTTGATGCAATCCGTCTGGTAAATTCCTTCAGATGCCCCACGGTCACAGCTTTTCCTGGATGGGCAATCTGTGCATCGATGGGCACCAAATAACTGCGCTCCTCGCCATCCGAATCCTGTATAGCCCCGACATGGCCGGTATAGAAGATCACCAGCCGGTCCATGCGACCGACTTTCCTGGGCAAAATATCTGTCAACAATTGATGGAGGTGGCGGGAGGTTGCATCCTTTTCGTAAATCTCCACAACCTCGTCAAAACCCAATCGCCGAAACGCTTCTGCCACCAGCTTGGCGTCGTGAACCGTTCCTGGAACAGGCGGTGCCACCAAGTAATGTTCAATACCGATGACCACGGCCCAGGACTTATAATAAAGCCCTTCGGGTTTTCCCGCCTGCGCCCACACACTCGGCAGATAGAGGCCGTGCCATAGACCAACCACCAGTATCCACACCGCCATACCATGTCTCCGTCCTGGAAAAAACCGCTTGATCACTGTCCCACCAACTTAGAATAGGCAATCAGATCAAGGTCCCACGCAAATTGCCGGCCAGCCTACCGCTGGCTCTTCACACTGTCAAGAATGCCGCATATCCGGTTCGCTGATGCACATTATTCCATACCACTACGGAACGGATTCATGGTCCCTTCAGACTCCTTCAGTTGCAGCCTGACCACATTTTCTCCATAATACGTCGCAAAGCGATGCTCACCCCTTCAGCAAAAAGGAGGTCATGATCCATGACCGACGAGATTGAAACGCTCCTAAAAGAAAACCGCATCCATCGTCCATCCCCGAGCATCATCGCCAATGCCTATATCAAAGACTATGACTCCGAGTACAAACAATCCATCACCGATCCGGAAGGATTTTGGAATACCGCAGCACAGGAATTGGAATGGTTTTCTCCCTGGCACACCGTCCTGGAATGGAACTATCCCTGGGCCAAATGGTTCGTCGGCGCCACCTGCAACATTGCCTACAATTGTCTCGATCGTCACATCAAAACCTGGCGCAAGAACAAAGTGGCGCTGATCTGGGTGGGAGAGCACGACCAGGAGCGTATCTTCACTTACGCCGAACTCTATCGCCAAGTTAACCGCTGCGCCAACGCCCTCAAGAAACTGGGCATTGCGAAGAGTGATCGAGTCACCATCTTTCTTCCCAAAATTCCAGAACAGATGATCGCCATGCTGGCTTGCGCCAGAATCGGAGCGGTCCACAGCGTGGTCTATTCCGGTTTTAGTGCCCCCGCCCTTGCCAGCCGCATCCATGACGCCGAATCCAAGGCACTGATCACCGCCGACGTCGGGTTCGATCGAGGGAAAACCATCTCCCTCAAAGCAGTAGTGGACGAAGCTCTGAAGACCTGTCCTACCGTTCAGCACGTCATTGTGGTCCGCCGGCAGTCTCCCCCCCCTCATCTTTCCGCTCCCAAAGAACTTGATTGGCACGAATGGTTGCGGAACGAATCGTCGACCTGTCCGGCGGAACCTCTCGATGCCGAAGCTCCTCTGTACATCCTGTACACGTCAGGCACGACCGGCAAACCCAAAGGCGTGGTCCACGTCCACGGGGGCTACATGGTGGGTACGTACATTACGACCAAGTATGTGTTTGATCTCAAAGACGACGATGTGTATTTCTGCGTCGCCGACCCTGGGTGGGTCACAGGACACAGTTACATTGTTTACGGCCCTCTCCTCAACGGCGCCACGATTCTGACCGCCGAAGGCAAACCCGACTATCCAACACCCGGCCGGTGGTGGGACTTGATCGAGCGGTATGGTGTTACGATTTTCTACACCACCCCGACCGCGATCCGACTCCTTATGCGCTACGGCGAAGAATGGCCGGCAAAATATAACTTGTCGTCGCTTCGCATCCTGGGCAGCGTCGGCGAGCCAATCAACCCCGAAGCCTGGGAGTGGTTCCATCGCGTCACCGGCGGAGACAAGCCAATTATGGACACCTGGTGGCAGACAGAGACCGGCGCCATCCTCATTACGCCGCTTCCTTGTATGTCGCTCAAGCCTGGTTCGGCAACCAAGCCATTCTTCGGCATTGAAGCCGATGTGGTTGATCGCGACGGCAAGAGCCTCCCCCCCCATGTCGGCGGCTTTGCAGTGATCAAGAAACCGTGGCCTTCCATGATGCGCACTATCTATAAAGATCCCGAACGATATCAGGCCTATTGGAATACCATTCCCAACTGTTATACCGCCGGCGACATCTGCCACAAAGATGAGGACGGCTACTTCTGGTTCATGGGACGGGCGGACGATGTCATCAAAGTCGCAGGAAATCGATTGGGAACCGCAGAAGTCGAAAGCGCCTTGGTAAGCCATCCCGCAATCGCAGAAGCGGCGGTCATCGGCAAACCGCACAAAACGGTAGGCGAATCAATCAAAGCCTTTATCATCCTGAAGCAAGGTGAGCAAGAAAGTCCGGCGCTGATCAAATCCATTAAAGACCATGTGCTCAAGGAACTGGGCAAGATCGCCGTTCCATCGGAAATCGACATCGTCTCCTCACTGCCCAAAACCAGGTCGGGGAAAATCATGCGCCGGGTGTTAAAAGCCAAAGAACTTGGTCACGATCCCGGCGACCTGTCAACAATTGAGGAGTGAAGATGAGGAGGACAGGCCGTGGGAAGAGGCGGAAGAAGACCGGATGAGCCAATCTACCTGCGTCGGCATGTCATGGCACTGGCCGGTGCCGTGGCCCTTCCTGTTGTCGCGGTGCAACTGTACCAAATCCTGTTCGGCCCGCCCAGTTTCGGTACTCTGCTGCTGATTGTGATCAGCATCTCCATTCTAAGCGGCCTCGTTCTGCATATCCTCTTTCGTTCCTCCGCCCAGAACGAACCATAAGCTGCCGCTCTTCTTCAACCATCTCACCCACCGCTCAGATCAATCCTCGTTTCTGAAGGTAGTCTGCATCGATGACGGGAGCCGTCTTGGGTTTTGACAGTTGGCTTCGCTCCTGCAGCAGACGCTCGACGTATTTACCAATCAGGTCAGATTCAAGGTTGAGCGCGTCATTCGCCTGTTTGAGTCCTAAAGTTGTCACCTTCGCTGTATGAGGAATGATAGCCACACTGAAGCTGCGGTCGGTGACCTCATTGATCGTTAAACTGACCCCTTCCACTGCAATCGATCCCTTGACCACACAATACCGCAAGATCGATGACGGCGCCTCAATGATCAGCACCGTAGTATCGCCCTCCTGTCGTCGACGCTTCACGATTCCAACTCCATCGACATGGCCCGCCACCAGGTGGCCGCCAATCCGCTCATTCAGGCGCATTGCCCGTTCCAAATTGACCGGGGTACCAACGGTGACTCCTCCCAACGTAGTCACGGCAAGCGTTTCAGACGAGACATCCACTGAAAAGTCTTTTTCGCCCACCGACGCCGCCGTCAAACAGACCCCATTGACACTCACACTGTCACCCACTCGAAGATCACCCATCACCATCGAGGCCAGAATAGTCAGCCTGGCGCCCTTGATAGTCTTCTCAACAGAAACGATAGCCCCCATCTCCTCAACAATGCCTGTAAACATAGCTCAGCACTCCATGGGAAGTTGAGTTGTACGCCCCACCACAAGAGCGAGCCGTACGGCGTGCGAGGCATTATAACACCACTCATCGATCAGCAGTTCTCGTCGCCAGCCAGAACAACACTCCAGCCATCACTTGAACGGTCCCGATGATGGCAAACGCCTGTTCATAGCTCAGACGCGCAATCAGCACACCAGCCAAGAGCGGCCCGCTCGCATGGCCGATATCCATGATCATTCCCTGCATGCCTAACCCTGCCCCTAACCGCTTGACCTCAGAACTGTCGGCGACCAAGGCCGATGAAGAAGAGGACACGACTGCTTCACCAAAGCCGAAACCGGCCGAAAGGACGACAAGCAAGGGGAACATCGAGATATGTGGAATTGCAACAAACGTTGCCACACAGATGCCTAATCCCAACAGAATCAACGATCGGCGTCCCACTCGATCAGAGACCCGCCCCATAATCGGCTTGGAAAAAAATGAGGTAGCGGCCTGCACACTGAACAAAAGCCCCACTTCACCAGGGGTCAACCCCACTGTCACCCCGTACAATGGCAAAAATGCCATCAAGGCCCCGTTGGCAAGCATCTTTGCGGCATCCGTTATGCTTGTCACCAATACTTTCATATTTTGTGCAACTGCGGCGAACCCTTTCCACATCTCAGACCATACCCCCATCAACCGCTTGTCTTTGACCAACGGAGCTGCGACGTTGAGGGGCAGACTGTAAAACAGCACCATCCCGATGCAACCAAATAGACCCGCTATCACAAACGTAACCGGAAAGCCGATGTGATGAACTACCAGCCCTCCTACAAATGGTCCCAAGAGGGCTCCCGATTGTGTGCATGCCGTATAGGTTCCCAATGCCGCTCCTCGCCGTTCACGGTAAAGCTCGGCAACTGTCGCCAGCGCGCTCGGCGCGAAAATGGCTGTGGCAACCCCATGGACAACGCGGAGGCAGGTCAGGGTATCGATGTCATTGACGAATGGATAGACAAACGGCGGAACCCCAAAGGCCACGACCCCTATCCGCAACAGCATCTGCCTCCCGTAGACATCCGAAAGAGCCCCGGCTGGCAACTTGAGCAAGACACCGGTCAGGGTTGAGACGGAGACCACAAGTCCGATTTGTTCTGGATCTGCCCCCAGCGACTCCGCAAACAGCGACAAGACCGGCATCCGCACCATGTTATAGCTAATGAAGCAAAAGACGCCGACCGTGCAGATCAGCACAAAACTGCGGGAAGGGGTCATCGCCTCACCGCATCGGCGAGACTACGTGGTGGCGCCTGGAACACCGTTCGCCAGACTGGAGTCTGTTGGTCAAGAACCGACCGCACGGGACAGCCCTGAAATTCCTCTCGCGAAATCTTTGCCCAACTGCCCAGCCCTAGCCCAGTCATGGATGATCCTCGACCACGATCGTGAGCTGGACAGGAAATGGTTCCTCTAGCGGTCGGAGTCGCGCCTGCTTAAGGAGGGTCGTGAGTGAGGGGATAACCATCCCCTGAAACGAGACCCGTCCATTAGTCACCACGGTGACCGGTTTGGACAGATCCACTAAACGATCATTCAAAAACAAACTATACTGTCGAACCCGCTTGGTCCAGACCTCAATCCTGTTGATTGCCGCGACCGTGGCATCGAGCGTGGCATATTCACGTCGCCTAATCCGGTCATCCGTCTTGTCAACCAAATCGTCGGAAAAGGCTGCGATGTGATCCGTCACCTCCAGACGAACCCAACTGAACGCCTGCAGATGGCTAGCGTCGCGCACCACTGTTAGCCGCGAAGGCAACGAATTGCGGCGTTGACCGTTCAGCCATGTCACCAGGTCTGGCAGTTCCTCCCGCGGGAAATAATGTCCGCCTGCCAAAGGGTGTTCCCGATCATGCTCACGATAGACATAGGGATACTTAAGAGCCTCCAGCTCACGGACAATGGACCGACTCAACTCAACCGGCATCACTTGGTCTTTAGCCCCATGGATAATGTAGACAGGCGTGTTTCTGAGATTTTCGAGAAACGGTAACAAGACCCCAGCCAATCCACCTGCCATCGGTGCCAGCCCTGCAAACAGGTGGGCATGATGCATGCCAATCAACCAGGTCCCAATGCCTCCATTCGACATACCAGTTAAAAAAATGCGGTTAGGATCGATGTGGTACTTCCGGCGCAGGTCAGAGACCACTGCCAATACCAAGTCCTCAGCCCGCTTCGTAAACCACGCACCGGAGGGATAGGTTGGACAGGCCAGGATATAGGCATCCCCCAAGCGAGCCTGCCACCGCTCTAAATATGCCGCACCGTCGAACCCGGCCCCATGTAAACAGACGACCAGTCCCATACTTTTCGTCGGTTCATAGGAGGAGGGAACAGCCAGCGCCAAGGAATAGGGTCGTCCACGAACAACCACCTGCAGATCGGAAAACGTCCCGGTTGGCTGCACCTCATACGATCGTCCAGTTCTGATGATGCTTTCTATCCGAGCAATGGATACGTCCGGATGGTTCAGGATCTCTTGGAACCTCTGCGCTGCTTCCTCGCTCGTCGGCGCATCGAGATACTGAAAGACCTTAATGGTCAACTCGTCCGTTCCCCTCTTGTGGGTGTCCTCGGCCCAACCAACCATCGACGACCATCCCAGCCCCCATAGAACAGCGAGACTGATCAAGAACCTTCTCATAGATCGCCCT
>JANDJK010000046.1 GCA_024330925.1 Nitrospira sp. | reverse complement strand
GAAATGACAAGGGGGGCGTTGCCGCTTGAAATGACAAGAGGGGCGCCGCTCGAAATGACAGAGGGCGTCGCCGCTCCAGGCATTTTGACCGCCTGTCATTTCGAGCCTGCGGAGCAGGCGAGAAATCCTGTACTCTGAGGCATAAGATTTCTCGCTTCGCTCGAAATGACACAAAGATAATGAATCGAAATGACACAAAGATAATGAATCGAAATGACACAAGGATAATGAATGGCACAAGGATAATAAGAGGGAAACAGGAATGACAAACGACTTCTTCCCACCCCGCCCTAAGGTTGTGCCCAAAATCTACGCCTTTGAGGACACCAACCCTCAGTACGCCGGCCTGCTCAAGATCGGCTACACCACCCAAGAGCGTTCAGGAGCGCGTGGCAGAGCAGTACCCCACCGTGCGGCCGGGTCTTTTGCCCTACCGCATCGTGCTGGAAGAGGCGGCTATGCGCCAAGATGGTACGGTCTTTACCGACCGCGAGGTGCACCGCATGCTGCGCATCAACGGCATTCTGCAAGCAGGCGGCGAATGGTGATTGTCGCGGCGGGCGCTTCGGCCGGAATCGGTGTGGCCGCGCTGCCGCCGGTGTTGAGGCCATGGGCGATCCCCTAACGAGCAAGACCATCACGCTCACTTGCGGCAAGCTGACCACTGGCGTGACCGTCCGCCCGTGGCGCGGCATCTTTATGCTGCGCAACTCATCCAGCCCGGAGACCTACTTTCAGGCGGCGTTTCGGGTGCAGAACCCCTGGACGATTAAAAATCCCGACGGCACATCGCCGAATGAAGAACAAATCCTCAAAGAGGAGTGCTACGTGTTTGATTTTGCCCCCGACCGCGCCCTGCGCCAGATCGCCGACTACAGTTGCCGGCTAAATGTCAGCGAGGATAACCCGGAAAAGAAAGTCGAGGAGTTCATCCGTTTCCTGCCGGTGCTGGCCTACGACGGCAGTTCCATGAAACAGATCGATGCCGCCGGCATCCTCGACATGGCCATGAGCGGCACCACCGCAACGCTTCTCGCGCGGCGTTGGGAGAGCGCGCTTTTGGTCAACGTGGATAACGACACCCTGCGCCGACTCATGGACAACGAGCAGGCGATGCAGGCCCTGATAAGCATTGAGGGCTTTTGCAATCTCAAGCAAGACATCGAAACCATCATCAACAAGTCAGAAGCAGTCAAAAAGGCAAAGCGCGAAGCCAACGAGCGCGAACTCTCCGCTAAAGAGAAAAGGCAACTCTCGGAAGAAGAAAAAGAATACAAAAGCAAGCGCAAGGAAATTCAAGAGAAACTCATCAAGTTCGCCGCCCGGATTCCGATTTTCATGTAGATTTTCATGTATCTTACGGATTACCGCGAGCGAACCTTGCGCGATGTGATCACGAAACTGGAGCCTGGGTTGTTCAAGAAGGTCACCGGCCTGACCGTGAAAGACTTTGAGTTGCTGGAGAGCCTTGGCGTGTTTAACAAAGCCTTAATGAACGATGCGGTCTACAAGTTCAAGCGCTACGAGGACCCGAGTCTAGCCTACACCAGCATCAACAAGCATGAGGGGGAAGACATCGGCCTTCACGATACCGTTTTGAGCCGCAAAGAGTACGAGGCGACGTTCGTCAATGAGCCGGTTGCGACTTACGAGGCCGGTGATGAAAAGTAACCTAGCCCGATCCCACCAAGGCGGCATTCGAAATCCGCTGGCCGAACGTCGTGCGCATTGAGCGCGTGTTGCAACCCGTGCTGACGCTGGATTGGTCGAAGGCGCGGCCACTCGCGCTCGATGCGGCACAGACGGCCTAGGTGGCGGAGTTGGCGCCGATCATCGAGGGCAAACCCGACGTGACCAAGATCAATCGGATCGAGCTGGAGCGCTTGGCCCGCGAGTTCCGCACCCAACGCATCATCTTTGAGACGGCGCGCGATGTCTTCGACCAGATGAAAACCGCCTCGCGGGGCAGCCGTGAGGTGTTGCTGGCGCAGGGGGTGAGAATCGTCGAGCAGTTCATTCGGTCCGACCACATCACGATCTCGCCGCGTTGTTCGACCAGGACGCACTCCGCCGGCGCTTGATCATCACGCTCAACATGTCTCGGGTCGTCCAACAGGTGTGGGAGGCGGTGCGACAGGAGAACACCGAGCACCTTGAGCCCGTCTTCGACCGTGATCATCCTCTCTGTTCCACGGGGGAGATGCGCACCTGATACACGGGCAGGCCGTGCGAGCGCACGAAGAAATCGCACATCAACGTCTGCGTCTACGACAGCACCTGGGAGGCGTCAGATGCTTTTGTGCTCGACGATTCCGATGCGGTCGCCGCCTGGGTGAAGAACGATCACCTCGGGTTTGAAGTGCTGTACGTCTACCGCGGCGTGGTGCGCAAGTACCGGCCCGTCTGGTACGGATGAACAACGGCGACGTGCTGGTGCTGGAAACCAAGGGGCAGGATACGGAACAGGACCAGGTGAAGCGCCGCTATTGAGCCGAATGGTGCGAAGCCGTCAACGCGCACGGCGTCTTTGGCCGTCGGCGGTGGGCGGTGGCGCAACACGAGTATCTACCGGATCATCTGTTGAGCGGCCATCATCTGGTGAATCGGCTCCTTACGGGCTGGCGAACGACCTGCAGGCTTACGGGCCGGCACACACCACTTCCCACAGGGCGTGATTGACCGTCTCCGGTTCGATCGGCAGCCACCGATCCACGTCCACGTAACCTCTGGAAGCCTGGCCGGTCCCCATGTGGCCGGTGTATTCCGTGTAAGACAGGAAGCGGACTAACTTTTGGCTGCAATCGATTTGTCGGACCGTCTCGCTTGAGAAAAACCGATGAGGGGACATCATGAACCAACCGAACCCGACGCTGCCTTGCATCACCTTGTAATCGGTCAATTGCCGAACGGTCACCGCCGGCCCTTCTTTGATCATGAAATGGGGGTCGATGTAGATGCTGCGAAGTCCCGAATCGAGATAGTCTCGGTCAACGGCCACCCAGCCGGCCAGAGCCGGGTCGTGCCCCACTGTCATAAGAACGAGGAAGACCGCCCAACATTGGAGCAACCGGAGCGGGATCTGGCTCTTCATAATTGTTCTTAGCATACGATGTTCCCTTCCGGCCCCATACCGGTCGAGCAGAGACAGGGTGTCCAGCCTGCGGAGAGAAAATCAGCCGCATCACGTGTTTCTTGACACCGAAGAGCGTCTCGTCGAGAAGAGCGTGCTCACCCTTCAAACACGTGGCCGCATTTCAAACAATGTAATTTCGCCGCCACGCTCTGTTTCCATTCCTCCAGTTTTTTCTTGTACGACTTGTTCTTCCACGTCCCGTATCCGATCCACACGCCAAAAAAGCAAAGGGTGGTGATCAGATCCAGCATGGCCTTTTCGTTCTCCGATCCGCCCGGCGTGCCGAAGCCTAGCATGATTCCCATGTTGACCGGAATCGCGAGCAAAAATCCCTGAACATATCCCCATGGCTGCCGCGGGGGGATGTATTGCTCCGCCATGCCACCCCGCACACCTTGGATTGCTTCTTGACGGATCACATCACTGAGTCGCTTAGTTTCCTCAGCATTGCACGAAGGACACGTGACATTATCCGACATGTGACACCTCCTGCAGAATAAACATGAGCCGTCAACCGGGGACGGTATGATAATACTTTTACAAACGCCTCGCCACTTCTCCCCTTCTCATCGGATCAGGCTGCCTGAGTCGCCATACTGGCCTTGTCGCGCCCGAACTTCCAACCCGAACTTCCAAATCGTGGCCCTCTGCCATACGACTCAAGACGAATTTGCCACCCAGGATACCTATGATGGTGAGACTTCCCACCCCACCCCTCTTAGCCGGTTTGCCGACTGCTCCCGCACAAGGAGGACCATGGGGCCGGTGGGCTGGGACCCCTTACGCCCATCTCGTTATCCCCATCGAGAGTGATTGGGCCCGGTCACCGACGGCAGTTCGATTGTGATCACCTCCCACAGGAGAGACGACAGGTGACAAGATGAAAATGTTCCTATTACGCCAGGCCGTTCATTATGAACTGACCATCGCGGCGGGGACCGAGCAGGAAGCGATCCTCAAGGCGAAAGGGATTCTCGTAATGCCATGAATCGTCAAGCCGGGCGAGCACGCAGCAGAGGTTCATCGACGAAACCACCGAGATTGGCGCAGATTGAACCCTCAAGTGGCTGAGCGACGCATGGGAGAGAGAAGCCCTTCATCCCTTAAGACCTCCACACTGAAGAAGGCCTCAAAGATCGGCCACAAGCAACCAGCAAAGGAAACGGGCCCCACTTGCTTAAACGACTTGAAACGGGTCGTACAACTCGCGGACGGAGGAACGCCCTTCTCTTCGTCTCTCTCCCAGAGAAACAGAACTTGAAACAGCCGACGTCCTAAGGCTGCACCGCATCCTTGGGCTTGTCCCCCGGCTCTATCCGCTCCAAACAATCGTTAAATGCGACCCGCCGCTGAAGGAAAGACCAGAACATTTTATATTGATTCACTCGTTCCAATTGCGCCACGTACTCATTGCATTGCTGCTCTTTCCAAGGATCCAAATTATCAGGAGGAGCAGTCGATACTATCCACACTCCCAACCCTCCCCCCAACATGATCAGGAACAACCCAACAATCACTCCGATGGTTTTTGCGCTACTCATGAATTCCTCTTTTGGTCACCCACCCTTTTCTCCTTTACGTCAACCTCGCCCTCACTCGCCAGGACTCACTATGGTGGTGCCGGAGGCCGGAATCGAACCGGCACGAGCCTTTTGGGCTCGAGGGATTTTAAGTCCCTTGCGTCTACCAATTCCGCCACTCCGGCAGCGGCCTCCCTGCTTGACTTGCTCCCTCACCTGACCATGCTTTTCTTCCACTGATTCAGGTGTTTCTCTGTCCACTCCTCCCAGGACACTCATCCTCCGGTAGCCCACAACCCTCACACCTGTCGCACGACGTACACCAGGCACGGCGGCGGCGAAACTGTAACACCCCGATCCGCACGATTCAAGCATGGTCCCTGCTTCTGGTCAGAACCACCTGTCCAGAGACAACGACCCAATGGGTTCGCCTATCCGCAGAGTAGCAATCCGTTCAGCTGAAACATACAGTTACCAGATACCGCCACCCTTGCAACCACCTAGGCTGTCTCGGTACTGTGTACGCAACTCGCACATGCGGAGCCTGACGTCGGTTGTGCCAGCCGACATCCATCATCTTGACTGGTCCTGCTCGCCATGCTCTCGCTTGACAAGCGAAGCGGCCACGGGCTTTATGACAAACCTCTCGTCAAAACAAGACACTCCCGGCTCCAAACGACCTTCTGGCCTCCATCAATTCGTCGAACAAGCACCGAAAGCCTTGGCTGGCATGGCGGCGCTGACCATCATCGCTTACGGCGAAGGAGCCCTCTATACCAGAGCGTATCTTTCCGAATTCGGAGCCCTCTGGCTCCTTGATTCTATTCCGATGGCCGTGTTTTTTGAACACAGTGTGCTCCCTCTTCTGATTCTTCTCTTCCTCGTGTTGCTGGCGGTGCGAGGACTTTTTGATAGAGATCAAACTGACCTGGCCAGGATCCAGAAACGTTTCACTGTCTCCTTGACCACCATCATCTACGGTCCTTGGTGTTTGGCAGGATTAAGCCTCTTGGATTTCGTCCTCGATCATCTTGGTTACAACACTGTTGCCCTTATTTTCTCAGCCACCGCTGTTCTTGTGCTCCTGCTATTCATTGCATCAGCTCTGGATTATGCTCTCGTCCGATGGCAGAGGCCAGACCTTCGTCTCCATGGGGTGCTGTTTTATCCAGCACTGGCGGCCATGGTGGTCAGCCTCTACCTTGTGCCATCACAACTGGGTCGCAATTTTGGCAAATTCGATAAAAATCCTGCCACCTCCTCGCTCTTAACGATCCGCCTGTACCACGAGACCAGCGAGTACAAGCTACTCTTTTCGACAGATGGATTGGTATATATCTTTCCGATTCACTTTGAGGGAGACTTTCCTCCAATCCAAACTGTTTCAGCCTCGCAGGTGGAGGCCATTG
Organism: Nitrospira sp.; assembly: GCA_024330925.1. Lineage (GTDB taxonomy): Bacteria > Nitrospirota > Nitrospiria > Nitrospirales > Nitrospiraceae > Nitrospira_D. The sequence goes on along the minus strand of JANDJK010000046.1, from coordinate 12,169 downwards.
CACGAGGACGCTTCGCCGATGAACTGCTCGATCGCTGAGAAGTTTAAAGAATCGTTCGGCCTGCCCGTCCTGTTCACCGGCAACTGGCTTGCAAACCACCGGGCCCTTCCCTATGATCGGCTTCGATTAGTTTCGTTGTCTTCCTGAGAGAACACCCCGTGGGATCAGTTGCTGCCATTCCCTTTCCCAACATTGATCCGGTTTTTTTCGAACTCGGCCCATTGCAATTTCGCTGGTACGGCCTGATGTACCTGATCGGGCTGACGGCGGCCTATTGGCTGATCAAGCGCAAGGTTGCCGCACAAGGACTGCCTCTTCCCCCGGAACAAGTCTACGACATGGTGGTCTTCGCAGCCTTCGGGGTCTTGCTTGGTGGGCGGATCGGCTATACCCTGTTTTACAATTTTTCCTACTACTTGCATCAGCCCTGGAAGATCTTCGCCGTGTGGGAAGGCGGCATGTCGTTTCACGGCGGGTTAATCGGCACGATCATCGCCCTGCTCTTGTTCAGCAAACGACGGGGCGTTCCCGCCGCAACGGTTGCCGACTTGGCCGCTTCGGTCACACCGATCGGCCTGGGATTCGGCAGGATCGGCAATTTCATCAACGGCGAACTCTATGGGCGAGAGACCAACGTGGCCTGGTGCATGGTCTTTCCAGCCGGTGGACCAGTCTGTCGCCATCCTTCTCAACTGTACGAAGCTGGGCTCGAAGGACCGCTGCTCTTTACGGTCCTATGGGCCATTGGCCGGCTGAAAACCCAGCCGGGAACGATCTTCTGGAGCTTTTTGGCCGGTTACGGTCTCTGCCGCTTCTTCGTGGAGTTTTTCCGAGAGCCGGACCAACACCTGGGTTTTCTCTTCGCTCACGTCACCATGGGGCAGATCCTCTCCACTCCCATGATCATCATCGGCACGGCAATGTTAGCGAGGGGGTTCCTCAAAAAAAGGCGCCCTGCATAAGCGGGGCGTTGTCAGTTTTCAGTTGCCGATTGGCGGACTTCCGAGGCTGATACCGAAGGCCCCTCAACCGACCGCGCTCCCTAATATGGCATCTCGTCATCATCAAGCCCCACGTGGTGCCCCAACTCATGCATGACAGTTTCATAGACCTCACGAACAATCTCCTCTTCACTATGACACTGCCGCAGGATCGGCCCGCGATAGATCGAAATCTTGGCCGGCTCTGTTCCACCAACGGAAAAAAACGACGCTTCTGCGAGCGACTGGCCCTGATAGAGCCCCAGCAACTCATCCTCGTCGCCAATTTCCAAATCCTCCAGCACCTCACGGGGAGGCTCGTCCTCGATCACCACGGCAATCGACTCCATGAGCTTCGCATAGGGAGGAGGCAGGTCCTTGATCGCTCGCTTGACAAGCCGGGCAAAGGCTTCCGGCGAGATGCAACGACGATCGGCCACTTCAATGCTCTCCGTCTCAGAGTTCAATAGCTACGCCACACCGCAGAAACAGACAGTGAAAGCGGGGCTCAAGTTTCAGGCCCTGCCGCACTGCCTCCTTGTACACCTGAGCCTGTATTCGGTACCGTTCGGCCCTCGTGATTGCTTCCTCTGCCAAGACCGAATCGGTTTTATAGTCCGCCACCCAGACCGTTCCGTCCAGCCGGTAGATGACATCGATGACTCCTTCCATGACCTGCCCCGCTCCCCACGGCATCAGGAAGGGAACCTCTCGGCCAAGAATCTCGGCTGAGGCGAGCCGGCGGTACAGATCAGACCGAGAAAAAGAGGCCAGAAGCTCCCGGACGGACTCAGCGACGGCTTCGGCATGGACCTGGTCGCCCGTCCCAAGGGCCGATTCGAGAACCGGGTCGAGCTGAGCCGATAATTCCGCCGGAGCTCGCGAAAAATCCCACCGTTCCAGCAGACGATGGACCACGACGCCGACCAACCGTGCGATCGCCGCTTCCTCTCTTTTCGAAGTCATGCGACTCGCGATCGGCACTTCCCCGTCTCCCACACCCACCCCCATGCTCGTCGGAGTGAGAAAGAGGGGGGTCTGTTGCACCTGTGTCCATCGAGCTGTCCGCTCTTTCCAGACAATCGCCAGGGCCTCCGTATCGAGAGGCATAGCGTCAACTTCTCGTTTTCGATGCTTGGTCAGACGTCTTCGTTCCGGAGCGATGACGACATGATGGGGAATCATCGCAGTGCCAACCCGAAGAACCGACAGTGAGCGGTCTCCGATCGTTCCCGTCTCGCCTGCTTGCAACAGATCAAAGATCGTCTCGCCCGCTGAGCGGGCCGTGACCCCTCCGGTCAGCACCAGCAGATCCTTGGCCCTCGTCATGCCCACATAGAGCAATCGACGCCGTTCCGCCTCTTCCCGCAATCGTTGCTTGCTCGTCACCAGCAATGAGCCAAGTGAGCGATGGTGCCCCAGAGTAAGGCCGTAGATACCGCTTGACCAATCGTAGGAGACCCGATGAACGTCTCGTCCACGCCCGCTCCCACTCCCTTGGTGAAGACCGGGCAGCACTACGATGGGGAACTCCAACCCCTTGGCTTTATGAATGGTCAATATGTGAACGGCGTCCACGGATTCTTCGGTCAACGGACTTTCCGATTCGTCCGGCCGTTCGTCTAATCTGGCACTTAGCAGATCCACAAATCGGCTGAAGGTCATATGGGGGCGATCGGCTAATGAGACGGCCATCTGCTTGACCTTGAGGAGATTGGCCACAGCCTGTTCTCCATGGAGAGACGCAGCCGCAGTTTCAAGGAGCGGTAATCGGTCGAAAATTTGATCCATGGCCTCGGCCAACGGCACGCGCGCGATTGTGCGGTGCAGCCAGGTTAAATGTTCATAGAGTCTTTGAACGGCGTTGGCCAACGGATGATCCCACTGTACTAGGCGATCCGCATGACGATAATCACACAACCCAGCCTGCCGCAGCTCATAGAGGTCCCGATCTGTCAACCCCCCAAGCGGCGATCGCAAGAGACCAGCCCAGGCAATTTCGTCATGGGGATAATCCAAGAGGCGCAACAGATTGACGAAATCGATCACTTCTTGACGTCGGTAGAAATGCTTTTCTCCCTCGATCACATAAGGGATGTCATACCGCCGCAAGGCATCCAGGTACGTATCAGCCTGTGTGAGCTTCCTGAACAACAAGGCCACGTGGCCCGGCTGAATCAAGGGGTTGCTCAACACCTCCTCCGCAAGCCAACGCGCCACCATTTCACTCTCGGCCCTCGTGGCCTCTGCCGCATCAAACGCCTCGCTCTCCCCTTGTGGCACCACCACACGAAGCCGAACCCCTGGTTCAACCGGCAGAGTGCTTCGTGGCCGACCTGATGTTAACCGAACGTTTCGTGGTTGAATCAGCGGCTGCGGCTCAAATAACTGATCAAACACTCCGTTGACCTGCTCCAACACAGCCGCATCGCTCCGGAAGTTCGTCGTCAAAGTCAGGACCATTCCGCCATCGTCCCTGATTTTCGCCACCACTCGATCAAAGGCCTCGATGTCTGCTCGTCGGAAGGCATAGATTGACTGTTTGGGATCACCGACGATAAACAGCTTCCCTGGCTCAAGCGACACATCCTGCCAGCGAGTCGCACACTGGCCCAGCCGTTCCGATAGGGCCAGGATAATTTCGTACTGAATAGGATCTGTGTCCTGAAATTCATCGACCAAGACCGCTTGATACTCTCGCTTCATCTGCTCACGGACGGACGGATAGTCATAGAGCAAGGCCCTGGCTCGGACTAACAAACCGTCAAACGACAACCAGCCTTGTGCGACGAAGGTCTCTCGAACCTGCCGGACCAGGGGAAGAAGCAGCGACAGAAGGTCGCGAAACACGCTTTCATCAACCGCCAGCAACTGCTGCGCCGTCTCAATCAGGGTGGCTGCCTCATGAAAATCTTTCTCTTCCCACCCTGCTACGCTGTTGCCTACGTCTTTTTCGAGCCACTGCCGCTCTTCCATTGACAATCTCCGCCGGCCATCCGGACCTTCTTCCGCCACCAGCTTCATCAGTGAGGCAGCAGCCGCCACCATATGTTCAATCTTCCGCCGCTTTGGCCGATCATACTTGTGGACCAACTGACAGGCCTGTTCCCGTTGCTGACATAACCACCGGACGATGGGGGTCGGAATCTCGTTCGACAAGACCTGTTGTTGAAGGACATCGAGATCGATCAACTCGCTGCAAAGAGCCCGCGCAAGATCACGAATCTCATCAAGCTCCACTACCGCCAGCACCTTTCGCCACAGGAGATGATGGGGGCCCGATCGATCCAACTCACGATCCAACCAGAGATCCCACGAGGCGGTGAAGTGCTCGTCGAACCGCTGACCGTCGTCCTCTCGAAAATCGGGATCGACTCTGCTCTCCAGGGCATACAGCCGCAACAGATGGGCAGCGAAGCTATGCAGGGTGCCAATTTGCGCCTTTTCAAGGTCGGCCAAGGCCGCGCGTGCCAGGGTGGCGATGGCCTCCGGATCAAGACCGTAGCGCGCTTCAAGCTCACCGCAGGACAGGGCCCCGCCGACGCTCGACCGCATCGACGCGGCTGCGGAAGAACGGGCGAGAACGGTCAGTCGTTCGCGCAACCGTATTTTCATCTCCGTCGCGGCCTTGTTGGTAAACGTCAAAGCGACGATTCGCATGATCGGAATCGGCTCCGGCTGCCTCATGAGCAGATGCACCAGCCGATTCACGAGCAAGGTCGTCTTGCCAGTCCCCGCCCCGGCGATGACGACAACGTTGCGATCACATGTTGTCTCCGCCGCCTCCCGGGCGGCGCGGTCCGGGATCGCACGAGCCGGCATCGAAGAACGATCACTCACCGTTCACCTTCTGTTTCCGCATCGCTCTCAGCAATTTTGGCTCAGCCGCCCGGTGGGCTCTCCACCACGTGGGACCATGTTCCCGCCGACAGGCAGGCCGATAGAGACACCTGTCACAATAGCCGTCCGGCAGGATAAAAAACCGCCCGGTTCGGATACCATCAATCAAAGTGCTCAACGTCTTCCGAATCAGGAGACCGGTGTCAGACGACCACGACGGTCGCTCGAACGTCGAGCGGCTGATGCTGGGCACCCACTGTGGCGCGAGAAAGAAGAACTGCACCAGGTCCGGCAAAGAAGATCCCTCTACGGAGAGGCAACTGTAGAACGGCGGCTGCAATCGGTACCCCCGAACCGCCGATTGCACCAGATTCCGATCTTCTGGCTTCATGTTTGACCCGAGCTTGAGCTTGTAATCGATCACACGCAGCGCGCCGGACACTCGGTGTCGATCCAGCCGATCGATTCGCCCCCGAATGTTCACCGGCTCTCCGTCAAGAACATCTGGAAGCAATCCCTCTGCCTCTACCTCAAACGCCACGGGACTATACGGCTGCTCGGCCTGTTCTTCTTGATCAGCCGCAATCGCCTCACGCACCAATCGACCGACTGACTCCTTGGCTATTTCCCACAGCAGATAAGGGCCCACCCCGTGCCGGCTTTCCAGCTCGTTCGCCGCCTGTTCGACAGCCGCGGTAATGATCTGGTTCAGTGTATCCTCCTCCACCTCTGCGTCAGGCCATTTCACTTGCACCAACCGTTCGTAAGAGAATCGTAATGCAGCATGGCAGAGGCTCCCGAGGAGAGCAGCGTCCGGTCCTGGCCCGATCACCATACGGGTGATTTCCAATCGCAGCACATCGGCGGCGAAATACTGAAAGGGACAGCGGGCATACCGTTCAAGCGGCGTCGGCGCAATACCCTGCTTAAGCACCCATCGCCAATGGGTATCAAGATAACCCGTCAGGCCGTCAAACTCGTTCAACTCATGCTCATCAGCTTCAATTCGACCGATGGCCTTAGCCACCTGCCGAAATGTTGTTCCATCACACCCCACGGCCGTCATAAAGTCGGTGGGATCCTTGCCGTTGATCACCAACCATTGGATGAACTCGGTCGGCGGGACCAAGAACCGCTCCGCTGGCCTCCGGTGTAGTCGATCTGAGAGACGACGCGGCACCATTTCCACCGTCCGTTCTTCAAATCCGAAGAGCCGCCCAACCTCGTCAAGATAGGGAGATGCCGCCAACAGGCGGCCCGCTTCATCAGCCCGTTGGTAGGAGAAAACCAGTCGGTATCGAGCCGACCGACAGGCGAGGTGAAACAGCAACCGCTCTTCCTCGTAGGCCGCCAGTTTTTCATCTATTTTGAATCCCAGAGTAGCATCGATGACCCGCCGGTGACGATCGCGCAGAAATCCATCTTCGCGAATAGAGCGGGGAAAGGTTTGATCGTTCAATCCCAAAAGGAACAACGCCTTGAACGGCACGCCGCGAGCGGCCATGACATCCGAGACCATCACACCGGAACAGGAAGAGGAGACTGGCACTGTAGCCTTTTCAATCGTGTGAGTCAGCAATTCGACGAACTCCGCCCAGGTCAGCTCTTCATTGAGCGGCTCTAATTCCCTGAGAGAGGTCCAGATGCGATGAAGCACGTCCCATGCCACCATCTGATCGGTGACACGCTTATCTTGGCCGCTCAAGTCCTGATCAGGCCGGCGGAGGTGTCGATCAACAATGAGCTCACAAGCCTCTACCAACCGACTGATTGTGCCCTTCGATGGCAACGTGGAACAGTCTGCCATCAGCTCGGCGACGACTTGTCGAAGCAACGTGAGCGTTTCCGGCGCGATCGCCGGTATCTCCAACAGACCCTCCTCATTGCCGAGCACCATACGCTCCTGGCTCACTAATTCGAGCCGCTTCCATTCATCTGTTCCACGCGCGATGCGCAGCATGTAGACCACCAGTTTCCACTGTTCTGGTCGGTAGGCAGGCGATTGTTCATGAAAGAGCTCACTCCGGTAGAGGGGAGAGGTCACAACGTCGAGTAGCGACGGTGCGTACCATTCCACTAACGGTAATGCAACAAGCTGCAAGAGCAGTTTGCAGATTGGCTCTTCTATCAATGACCGAGAAGCTGTGGTCCGAAAGGGTACCCGGTACCGGTCAAAAACCGACCGAATGTGCGGCCCATAGGGATCAAGGGTACGGGCCACGACGCCGATCTCGTCGAACCGATAACCGTTGGTTTCGACCAGCTCAAGAATCCCGCGGCAAGCGGTCGCTAATTCTTCCTCCGGGCCAATCACGCTCCGGATGGCAATCTGAACCTCCCGGTTTTCATAAGGGGACGAGCCCTCGTTCGACACCGTCCTCTCTTCAACCATGGACGCAAGTGGTTTGATACAACGGTCGAAAAATCGACGGGCAAACTCATAAGCCGGATCATCTTCCAACGGAAAGAACAACGTTGTCTCTTTGGCTCGACTCACCGCTTCAAAGAAGGAGAGTTGCACCTGGGTCAGATCATAGAAACCGTAATAGAGCACTTCGTGAACGGGCTGAAGAAACAACGATGTCGCGACAACCGGGAACAGACTTGCAGCGAGATCATTTCGCGTGCCAACCCCCAGCGTTCGACCGGTCTCCATAACAGCTACGTAGAGGACCACGAGCGCCTCGAGCCACCCTCGATCATCTTCGTCGAAACACCCTTCGCGTACTCCCCGCATCATATGGTCAGGATCGACGAACGCATCTTTCAAATCGCGAATCGTGGCCCAGAGGGCAGCCCAGGTCCCCGCCGTGCGTCCAAGCCGCTGAAACGGCTCATGCTGCGAGAGCCTGTGGCAAACGAGATACCGAATCACCTGCTCAAAAAACAGTTCGTCAACCACACGCGGTACAGGCTCGACCGTTCGTTCATCAGCCAAGCGGAGAGCGAGCTGATGAAAGGTCAAGACGTGCAGGTTGAGCAGCGACAGCCGATGTTCGACAGTGAGCAAGGTCCGAAGCCGGTCACCCAGATGGTGAGAGGGAACCACAATCACGATCGGTGCCAACGGATCGTTAGCCTTAAGCCACCTGACTCGCTCAACTAGGGCCGATTCAAGGGTGGGATGAAATCGACCGGTGATGACCTTCAACATGGAAGGAGTAGTGGAAGAACAGGGAAGCCTTCCCCCTGGCAGACAGCCTCTGCAGTTCCATCTGCCAGACGAAGAGCCCACCAACGGCTGTTCGTCAGCCGGTCTCCGGCCCTAATAGTTCGCCGTTACAGTCCACGCAAGCCCAATCGCCATCCACAAACGACATCGGATCGCCGCAAATCGGGCAATCGGGCGGCGGCCCCTTGTCAAAGCGAGGAAGGACCGGCAGTTCAATATCGTCTTCGTCCATGATGTTCATCCTTCCCGCTGTTTGAGCTTCAACTGAAGGGCTTTTTCGGCACTTTCCCGGCTTGGCACACCGACAAAGGTCAGCCGGCCATCGATGATCGTGGCGGGAACTGCACGAACCGCATGACGTTCGGCCAGCTCTTGCCCATCTTTGGTCGCAATATCGATTTCGCGGTAAGAAAAACTGTACTTCGCACGCAACTGCTTCCACAGGCTCTTCGCCGAGGGACAGGCACCACAACTGGATGAAACTAACAACGTGACATTCGGCATAGTCTGTTCTCAACAACTGCAAGCCAACCGCGTCAAAATCTTAGCACCCCCTCAAAAGCCCACGCAAGCAACGGGATGTCACCCCCGGGCAGAATTCCGCGATATCTCTCGCTTGACGATGCGAAATCCTCTCGCTTGGGCATCGCGCACGATCGCTTGCCTCACCTCGCGAGGCAAAGCCTTCGGTGTCTGCACGCCAAAGCAATCGCGGGGAAAATGTTTGATGAAGAGCGACGCCGTCTGGGCCGTCGCCCATGCGATCGGCGACCAAAGCCCGGTCTTCCGATGGAGCTGACGCAGACTGGGAACCGTCACGTCCCACCGGATCGTTCACCGATGTCCGTTCTTGATCCCTTCGACCACCACAGCCGCCGCGAATCGTGCGTTGCGTAGGACTCTTGCCGCGATCAACTGTTCCACCACGTCCGGCGTCGGGGTCCGTGGGAACCGAGCGGCAACCGGCCCTTGTGACTTCCTGAGCTTGCCTTGACGGTACCATCGCCTCATCCGATCGATGTCGGGCCCGCCGATCTTCACGTCCATCGATCGCAGGGCAATACAGTGGGGAATCGTGGCGACTTCGTCCTGAGCCGCCAACATGACCGGTACCACTCCGATCGGCACGGGGAACCGAAAGAGTTCTCGTTCACCGAATCGCCGAGCAAGGGCATAGCGCCCATCGCGATACACACAGGGCGGCGACACGGCTTCGTCGAACGAAACGTCGGCCGACCATTGGGAGACGGGCTGTCGGCTGTCCGTGGCTTCATAGAGCCGAACGCGAACGGTCTCGACCGTATCGAGTCGATCCGCCGCCGCGGCCACCAGCAGATTGGTCAACCCCGGCGCAACCCCGGCAGTGATCACAGCCGACCGTCGCTTTTCCAGAAATCGCCTCGCGAACCGTATCTGTTCTGCCCGAAACGGACTCGCCGTGAGGTGCGCGGCCGTATCGAGGTAATGGACCCGGACATGGAGCGCGGCGCGAATCACGGTCCGGTTACAGACAGACGGCAACATGTTCACGATCAACTGCGCCCCCCGGCAGGCCTTGATGACACTCCACCGATTGCGCCCGTTCACCTGCTCGACGGCGACCGGAACCGAATCCCCCAAGAAACGGCGAGCCCGTTCCGGATCGCGATCCCCGCAGGTCACATGATGGCCTTGGCGAAGGAGGAGTTTGACAAGGAAGGACCCGGCGGCCCCAACCCCGAGAACGAAAATGCGCATGGGGCCTGAAGCTTATCACATCCGGTGACGCTGAAACCTGGAGCACGACCGAAGGGGTGAGGAAGCCGACTCAACGGAGGAGAGGACCTTGCGACAACAGACTGTGTCAAACGCCCCTCCGTTTCCTCGCTCAGGCGCTGCTTAGCCGCGTATATGACCGGAAGATTTTCTCTCAAGCCAAACAGTTCTCTGCGCTTTGTCTTCACGCAAGGGTTCCAACAAAGATGCCGGAAGGATCGGCTTAGGCTCTGAAGAAGATTGAATGGAATCGCAATCCGATGCGGCGCTACCGGTAGGCAAACACGTCCACCTGAATTGACTTGATAGGCTTGGCTTCACCATGCACCATCCATCGAACTCGCTCTGTGGTATCGCGGCTGAATGTCATCGCACCACAGTGGAGACAGACGGTTGCTGGAATATGCTCGACCATGACAGGCTTGCCGTCAATGTCAAACACCTCACTCACCAATTCTTGACGAGATTCTGTCTTTCCACACACGTGACAACGAAACACTGCTCCCTCCGCTTTGCGAAATCATCATACCACTCCGCCAGGTCCGGCTCATAAGAGCGTAATGATCTTCGACCAATCGGAATCGCTGTACGCTATCTGAATATGCAAGGGGCGGCCCGTTGCGGTGAAGCCCGCAGCAGGCTGCTGGGCACATACTTACTTCGATGAGTTGGATTTGCGCCGCGGCCTGTCGGATTTCAATGTCGCTGATATTGCGGTCAACGGCTTGTTTGAAAGCGTGATGGCTGAATTCAAATTCACCGGCCGACAATTGTCGGCGAATATCGACCAGAGATTTCCCAGCAGCCATAGTGGAAACTCCTGTTCAGCCTAGCGTTACGCAATCAGATCAATTTCTTTCCTCAGCCAAGCTTTCAAGGGATTTTCAGTATCTTCTTCTCGCTTCACCATCATTCCGGCCTCTATCTCATGCTCATGGCCCGAGATCACCGCCACCAAGCAAGGTCCAAAATCCGTCGTCTTTGACGATCCCAAATGTTTGAACAGCCCCTATACAACACACATAAAAACCTGTTAATGCTTCATGGCGCACATTTTGCTCCCCATCCACTCTCCGTTGACATGAACTGGTCCCCGACAATACCGCCCACAGTTTTTTTCTCACCACAAGAGCCTGAACACCGAGACACCCGTGCACTCCATCCGAGCCTTGATGAAGTACCTGATAGGCCTGCCCCTGGCCATCGGGATCGTGGGATCGATCCACGGGATTTTGTTCCTGCTCTATGTTATCAGGCTCACCAAGCTCCGCACCGCCTATCAAGGGGACAATAGATTTTGCTTCCAAGCGTTCATGGCATCGATCCTCCCCTTCGGCACGTTCGTCTTCGACAAATATCTCCGCGAGAAGGAAACCGCCCTTCAGCGATAGCCACGGCCTCGTGCGTGCTCTCAAGATCTCCGGCACCAGGCTCCTACCGCCGACAGGCTGGCTGTCGCTCTATCGAATTTCTCGCGCAACCCTTTTTTCATTCTTTACTGACGCAACAGTAACAACCGCCTCCTAGTCTGCTACCAGACCGTTTTTTTCAGCGATTCTCCTCACCCACCTGTTCGCATGCCATGGCATGCCATGGGGCTCTAACATACGGTGGACGATGAAGAGGAGGCTGTTCGGGAAATCTTTGCGTGAGACGGCACAACTTCTCAATGATCGGAGGCTACGATGAACGTGTTGCGACAGGTCATGATGATGGTGGCGGCAGTAGGGCTATTTGGTGCATTGGCAGTTTCGAATGTGTCGGCGACGCCGGAATTCGTCAATGGTCTTGCATTGGACGGGGCAATGCTTGATCGGAGCGGCGGCACGGACGCCAACACAGGTCGAGTCGGCTATTTTTCGGACCTCTATTATGACGCCAAACGAAACCAGTGGTACGGCCTCTCCGACCGAGGCCCCGGCGGCGGCTCGCTGGATTATCAGACCCGGGTCCAGCGCTTCCGTTTAAAAGTCGATAAGAAGACCGGCGCCATCAGCGGGTTTAAAATTCTCAAGACCATCTTTTTCAAGGATGAGTTCGGAAATCCCTTCAACGGTCTGGCACCGACTCCGCCCAGTGTCTTGGGCACCGCCTTCGATCCGGAAGGATTCGTGGTCGATCCCCGCAATGGCCATTTCTATGTATCGGATGAATACGGTCCCTCCCTCTATGAGTTTGATCGCAAGGGCCGCCGGGTCCGCTCGTTCGTCACTCCCGCCAATCTGATTCCTCGTAATGCCGCCGGGATGCCCAACTATACCAGTGACAGTGGCAATACGGCCGGCAAGCGATCAAATCGTGGGTTTGAAGGATTGGCCATCAGTCCTGACGGCAACTATGTCTATGCCATGTTGCAAAGCGCCATGTTGGAGGAAGGGGGCAGCAACGGTGTGTGTCTTCGCTTGGTGAAAATCAGCACCGC